>NZ_CP019332.1:409159-719106 GCF_002163855.1 Winogradskyella sp. PC-19
AGAGAAGGTTTGGTTGCCATGTTAGGTCCAGCAATAGATACATTAATTGTATGTACACTTACGGCTTTAGCTATCTTAGTAACAGGTGTTTGGGAAACAACTGATAATAACGGTGTAAGTCTAACAGCTTCAGCATTTGCAGATGTCATGCCAGTTTATGGTAAATATGGTTTGTTGGTATGTATTACGGTTTTTAGTATGAGCTCTTTGTTCTCATATTCCTACTACGGTACAAAATGTATGTCTTTTTTGTTTGGTGCAGATAAAAAGCACTATTACAACTATTTTTATATTGTAAGTATTCTAATCGGTGCTACTACGACCTTGGATATGATGATTAATCTTATCGATGGCGTATTTGCTCTTATGGCAATTCCTACGATGTTAGCTACAATAATTTTAGCACCTAAGGTAATTGAGGCTTCCAAGACGTATTTTGAAAAGTTGAAAAAGGAAAAATAGTTTCTAATTATGACAAATAAAGAAAAGGCCAAATCCTATTGGAAAGAGAACATTAGATATGTTCTTATATTATTACTTATTTGGTTCTTAGTATCCTTTGGTGCTGGTGTTATACTAAAAGATGCATTGAATACTATTAAAATAGGAGGATTTAAACTTGGTTTTTGGTTTGCACAACAAGGCTCGATGTATGTTTTTGTAGTCTTAATTTTTGTATATGTTTATTTGATGAATAAACTAGATAAAAAATATGGTTATGATAAATAGTCTTATTCTTACAGAAGCCATAGATGTCCAAACATGGACCTACATCCTAGTTGGAATTACATTTGCATTATATATTGGTATTGCAATTTGGTCAAGAGCAGGATCTACAAAAGATTTCTATGTCGCTGGCGGAGGTGTTTCTCCATTAGCTAACGGAATGGCAACTGCCGCAGATTGGATGAGTGCCGCATCTTTTATATCTATGGCAGGTATTATTTCATTTGCTGGATATGATGGTGCAGTTTATTTGATGGGTTGGACAGGCGGATATGTTTTGCTAGCCTTATTATTAGCACCATACTTAAGAAAGTTTGGAAAGTTTACAGTACCAGATTTTATAGGTGATCGTTATTATTCTAAAACAGCACGTGTTGTTGCTGTATTTTGTGCACTACTAGTATCTTTTACATATGTTGCAGGGCAAATGCGAGGTGTTGGTATTGTTTTTTCACGTTTCTTAGAAGTAGACATTAATATAGGAGTAATAATTGGGATGCTCATTGTTTTATTTTACGCAGTACTTGGCGGTATGAAAGGCATAACCTATACTCAAGTTGCTCAGTATTGTGTATTGATTTTTGCCTTTATGGTACCTGCAATTTTCATTTCAATACAAATGACGGGTAATCCAATTCCGCAATTAGGATTTGGTAGCGAATTAGCTGATGGTTCTGGCACATTTCTCTTAGATAAATTAGATGGATTAAGTACAGAGCTTGGTTTTTCTGAATATACCGAAGGTTCAAAATCTACTTTAGACGTTTTTGCTATAACCTTAGCATTAATGGTTGGTACTGCAGGATTACCTCATGTAATCGTTAGATTTTTTACCGTAAAAAATGTTAAGGATGCAAGAAAATCAGCAGGAATAGCCTTATTACTTATTGTTATCTTATATACTACTGCACCTGCAGTTGCTGCTTTTGCGCGTACTAATATGATTGAAACAGTTTCAAATCAATCGTACGCAGATGTACCCGAGTGGTTTAAGAAGTGGGAAACAACAGGCTTAATTACCTATGAAGACAAAAATAAAGATGGGATCATTCAATATGTAGCTGATGCCAATGCAAATGAGTTAGTTGTTGATAGAGATATCATGGTTTTAGCAAATCCTGAAATTGCAGAACTACCTAATTGGGTAATAGCTTTAGTAGCAGCTGGTGGTTTAGCTGCAGCATTATCTACAGCAGCAGGACTTCTATTAGTAATTTCTGCTTCTGTATCACATGATTTAATTAAGAAAATAATAAAGCCATCAATATCTGAAAAATCCGAATTAGTCGCTGCGCGTTTATCAGCAGTTGGCGCTGTTTGTGTAGCTGGCTATTTTGGTATAAATCCTCCTGGATTTGTTGCTGCAGTCGTTGCATTAGCGTTTGGACTTGCAGCTGCATCCTTTTTTCCAGCTATTATTTTGGGGATTTTTTATAAAAAAATGAATAAAGAAGGTGCAATAGCAGGTATGATAGTTGGGATTACTACAATGCTATTGTATATGATGAAATATAAACTAGGCTGGTTCGATGAAATTGTACCAGATAAAAGTGAATGGTGGTTTGGAATTTCGCCAGAAGGCTTTGGTAGTATCGCTATGTGTCTTAATTTTATTGTTTCGATAGTTATACTACAATTCACCAAATCACCACCAAAAGAGGTTCAGGATATTGTAGAAAATATAAGAATACCAAGTGGAGCAGGCGAAGCTTCAAGTCATTAATGGCAATATTGAATTGATAAAAAATAAAACATGAGTAATTATCATATAAAACATCTCGAAGAATACTTTCAAGTTTATAAAAAATCAGTAGAGAATCCCGAAAATTTCTGGGAAGAAATAGCAGAAGAGCATTTTGTATGGCGAAAAAAATGGGATAGTGTGCTCAGTTGGGACTTCAAAAAACCTGTAGTCAAATGGTTTGAAGGCGCAAAACTGAATATTACTGAAAATTGCTTAGACCGTCATTTATTGTCTCGAGGTGACAAAACTGCTATTCTTTTTGAGCCCAATGATCCCAACGAAGGTCCTCAATATATTACTTACAAACAATTGCACAAGCGTGTTTGTAAAATGGCAAATGTCCTAAAAGATAAAGGCGTCAAAAAGGGCGACCGAGTTTGTATCTATTTACCAATGATACCAGAATTAGTTTATTCTGTTTTAGCATGTGCGCGCATAGGTGCTGTCCATTCTGTAGTTTTTGCAGGGTTTTCTTCATCAGCATTAGCAACCCGAATTAATGATTGTGATTGTAAAACTGTTATAACAAGTGATGGTTCTTATCGTGGTGCTAAAACCATAGATTTAAAAGGCATTGTAGACAAAGCTTTAGATGACTGCCCCAATGTCAATTCTGTTTTAGTTGCAAAACGTATCAATTCTGATGTAGAAATGAAAGAAGGACGTGACTATTGGTTACAGCCACTTTTAGATGAAGCTTATGGTGATTGTAATATTGAAATAATGGATGCTGAAGATCCTTTATTCATTTTATATACATCAGGTTCTACAGGAATGCCTAAAGGTATGTTACATACAACAGCTGGTTACATGGTATATTCTTCTTATACATTCAAAAATGTTTTTAATTATACCGAAAATGATGTGTATTGGTGTTCAGCTGATGTGGGTTGGATTACTGGGCATAGTTATATTATTTATGGGCCATTATGTAATGGAGCTACATCAGTATTATTTGAAGGCGTTCCGAGTTACCCTGATTACAGTCGCTTTTGGGAAATAGTAGAAAAGCATAAAGTAAATCAGTTCTACACTGCACCTACTGCCATTAGGGCTCTTGCTAAAGAAGGCTTAGAGTATACTCAAAAACACGAACTATCTTCACTTAAAGTATTAGGTACTGTTGGTGAGCCTATTAACGAAGAAGCATGGCATTGGTATGATGATAATATTGGAAAAAATCAAGCACCTATTGTTGATACCTATTTTCAAACTGAAAATGGAGGTATTATGTTAACGCCTATTCCTTATGTAACACCAACAAAACCCACTTATGCAACATTGCCCTTTATAGGAATCCAGCCTTGTTTAATGGACGAAGAAGGTAAAGAGATTTCAGGAAATCAAGTAAGTGGTCGTCTTTGCATTAAATTTCCATGGCCAAGTATTGCTAGGACTATTTACGGAAATCATCAACGCTATAGAGAAACTTATTTTACAGCTTTTGAAGGTAAATATTTTACAGGTGATGGCGCATTGAGAGATGAGGTTGGTTATTACAGAATCACTGGTCGTGTGGACGATGTTATTATAGTCTCGGGTCATAACCTAGGAACAGCACCTATTGAAGATGCTATTAACGAACATCCTGCAGTAGCTGAATCTGCAATAGTCGGTTTTCCTCATGATGTAAAAGGAAATGCCTTATATGGATATGTAATCTTAAAAGAAGTAGGAGAGAAACGCGACCATGATAATCTTAGAGCAGAAATAAACCAGATTATTACAGAGCAAATTGGACCGATTGCTAAGTTAGATAAAATTCAATTCACTAAAGGTTTGCCTAAAACACGTTCGGGTAAAATTATGCGTCGTATTTTAAGAAAGATTGCTTGTGATGAAGCTGACCAATTAGGTGATATCAGTACGTTATTAAACCCTGAGGTAGTTGATTCTATTGTAAAAAACACTCTATAAGTTTTAGTATGAAATCATTTTTATGTTTTTTTATTTTCTTCACACTGACTATAAATTGTCATGCTCAAAAATCTTTCACTAACTATCATAATAACGGAAATATTTCAGAAAAAGGTAATATCAAAAATGGAAAAAAAGTAGGTGACTACATATCGTATTATATAAGTGGAAACCCTAAGATGGAGGCAAAATTTATTGCGGGTTTTATGATTGAGAAAAAAGAGTATAATGAATCTGGAAGACTAATAAAATCTGGATATATGGTTAATGGTAGCGATAAATTTCAAGTCATTAATTATGATTCCCATGGCCATATTTTGAGCAAAGGTTTTTTAGACAATAAAGGGTTAAGAACTGGAGAATGGAACGTATTTAGTGTTGAAAAGAACATTTACCAAACTCATATTTATGATGAAGGATTAATAATTACTCATCCTTAGACTTTTGATTTTTTGCTTTTTTTACAATAGCTTTTAAGCGTTCTTTTCGTAATAATGCTTCTTGTTTTTTTTTATTCTTTTTTTGTGCAACAAGTCGACTATGCTTTGCTTTATTTTTTGTGTTTTTTTCTTGTCCTTTTTTGGCCATTATAAGTTTTGTATGTAGTTATAATATAACTAATTTCGAGCTTTTATAAATCAATTTCAAATATAAAAATTTATGCTCAAAGCTGTTTTGTTTGATATGGATGGTGTCATAGTGGATACTGAGCCTTTGCACCGTAAAGCTTATTTCAAAATGTTTTCTGATGTAGATATAAAAGTAGATGAAGCTTTGTATACTTCATTTACAGGTCAGTCTACTATTAATATATGTAAAAGGTTGGTGAATCATTTTGAATTAATTTTTTCACCTGAATATTTAGTGAAGTTAAAAAGGCAACATTTCAAATATCTATTTGAAAATGATACAGATTTAGCGTTAATAGATGGTGTTTTAGATTTGATACAAGACTACCATACAAACGGGTTAAAACTTGTAGTCGCATCATCAGCGTCAATGCCTAACATTAACCGAATCTTTGAGCGATTTGATTTAAATCAATACTTTATAGGTAAATTTAGTGGTGCAGATTTAAAACAATCTAAGCCACATCCAGAAATATTTATAAAAGCTGCAGAACATACGGGATTTAATAAATCAGAATGCGTAGTAATTGAAGATTCTACAAATGGTATCAAAGCTGCTCATGATGCAGGTATCTTCTGCATTGGATTTAAAAGCGAGCACTCAATACAACAGGACTATAGTTTAGCTGAAATAGTTATATCAGATTACACTGAAATTACTTGTAAAAAACTATCAGGAATAATCAACTAGTTAATATTAGTTATCATTATTGCGTTTCTTTTTTTTGCGCTTTTTCTTTTTCTTCTTTTTTTCCTCACCTTCTTTAAATTTACCTTCAAGGAATTCATCAAGTTTGACATTATCACTTTCAGATAGCATAGTTTTTAATTCTCTAAAATGCTCTCGTTTAAAACCATCAAAAGCATCTTTACGCTCAACAGAATTATCAAACTGAACTTTCATGAATTTTTTTGTTAATTCAAAATACTCATCCATTGTCTGCTTAGCAATTTCTTTTTGAAAATCATCTGCCTCTAAAGTTGCTAGAAAATTAGCTATATATTCTGCTTGACGTTCAGCATTCTTTTTTTCTATATTTGCTTTTTGATTTTCATTTGGCGGTACATTTGGCTGTTGTCTACCTAATCTATTATTTCTTAAACCGCCTTGTCTTCCAAACTGAGCTGTTGCGTTTGCAGTAGTGAATAAAATGCAAATTAAAATAAATGCTTTTTTCATAATATTGTTTTTATAGCTTCAGTTGGACGTCCAACTACAGCTTTATTATTGTTTATAACGATTGGCCTTTCAATCAGCTTTGGGTTTTGAACCATCGCTTCAATGATTTCATTATCGCTTAAATCTTTTCCTTTATAATCATCTTTCCAAATGGCTTCATTTTTTCGAACTAAATCAATTGGTGAGATGTCTAATTTAGTGATTATTGAGGTTAATTCTTTTTGTGTCAATTTATCATCAAGATACTTTATAATTTCAAAGTCTTTAGTTTCTGTTTCAAGTAAAGCTAATCCTTCTCTAGATTTTCTACATCTTGGGTTATGTAATATTTGTATCATTTTATGCTGAATTTATTTAACTCTGTTGAATCTTCGATTTCAGTATCTATTCAATATAACAATTACTGTGCCGTATCTTTTTGTCCCATCATCATCAGATATTCTTTTAAAAACGGTTCAATAGCTCCATCCATAACGGCGTCTATATTCCCTGTTTCATGACCAGAGCGTACGTCTTTAACTAGTTTGTATGGGTGCATCACATAGTTTCTTATTTGACTTCCCCATTCAATTTTCATTTTTCCAGCCTCAATGTCATCACGCTGTGACATTTGTTTTTTTAATTCTATCTCGTATAATTGAGATTTAAGCATTTGTAAAGCTCGCGCACGATTATCATGTTGCGAGCGTGTCTCTGAACATTGAATTTGAATACCAGAAGGCTTATGCAATAACTGTACTTTAGTCTCAACTTTATTTACATTTTGTCCACCAGCACCACTTGAACGTGCTGTTGTTATCTCCAAGTCCGAAGGATTGATTTCTATTTCAATAGAATCATCTACTAAAGGGTACACATATACCGATGCAAAACTAGTATGACGTTTAGCGTTACTATCAAAAGGTGAAATACGCACCAAACGGTGCACTCCATTTTCGCCTTTGAGCCAACCAAAGGCATAATCGCCTTCAATCTCTAAAGTCACTGTTTTTATACCAGCAACATCTCCGTCTTGTAAGTTTAGTTCTTTTATTTTAAAACCACTCTTTTCGGCATACATCATGTACATACGCATGAGCATCGCTGCCCAGTCGCAACTTTCTGTACCGCCAGCACCAGCTGTAATCTGTAAAACAGCACTCAAACTGTCACCTTCTTCTGAAAGCATATTTTTGAATTCTAGTTTCTCGATTGCATTTATGGATTTTACGTACCGAGCTTCAACGTTTGCCATTGGCGCTTCGTCTTCTTTGAAAAATTCATAAATAACTTCTAAATCTTCATAAAGTGTAGCTGCAGCTTCGTAATCATTAATCCAACTTTTTTTCTCTCTAAGGGATTTCATGACCGATTCAGCTTTTTTTGAGTCGTTCCAAAAATTGGGGTCAAAAGTTTGCTCTTCTTCGTTAGCTATTTCGATGCGTTTGGCATCTAAGTCAAAGATACTGTCTCAGTGCGTCGAGACGGGAATTAAGGTTTTTTATCTGGTCAGATGTAATCATTAAAACTTGAATTTATGCAAATATAAGATGATGGCTTAAAGTGTTGTTATTTTTGAATAGAATTTTTAGAAATTCCGTAGTTTTATGTCGCTTAAAAAAACCAACTATGAAATCTATACTTCGTATTATTATTTTATTACTTTTCTCCGCTAATACTCAAGCACAAGTACTTAATAAGAAAGGCCTCAAAACTTACGATGGTTATTTTAACTTTTATTACGAAGAATCTTCTGATAAAATTTACCTCAAGGTAGAGAAGCTAAATGAGGAATTTCTATATATTAATTCATTAGCATCCGGAGTTGGTAGTAATGACATAGGTTTAGATAGAGGTCAGTTAGGAAATGAACGTGTTGTTTATTTTCAAAAAGCAGGAAATAAGTTACTATTAGTGCAACCTAATTTAAAATTTAGAGCAAATACGGATAATGCTCTAGAAAAGAAAAGTATTGAGCAAGCTTTTGCCAAATCTGTACTTTTTGGTTTTAAAATTGCCGAGCAAAAAGACGGACACTATATTATAGATTTCACACCATTTTTAATGCAAGACGCACATGGTGTTTCAGGTCGATTAAAAAGTAGAAGAGAAGGTGCTTACAAAATAGATACATCCAAAAGTGCTTTAGCTTTAGAACGTACCAAGGCTTTTCCAAAAAATGTAGAGTTTGAAGCTTTATTAACTTTTAAAGGTACTCCAACTGGTAGAAACCTTAGAAGTGTAACACCAACGGCATCCTTGGTGAGCGTAACGCAGCACCATTCTTTTATAGAATTACCAGATGATAATTATAAGCCAAGGCCTTTTGATACGCGTAGTGGAGCAATTTCTATGAGTTATATGGATTATGCAACACCAATTCAAGAGGATATTAGGAAGCGCTTTGTTGTACGTCATCGCTTAGAAAAGAAAAATCCAGAAGCTAAAGTAAGTGAAGCTGTAGAACCAATTATATATTACTTAGACCCAGGAACTCCAGAACCAGTGCGTTCTGCTTTACTAGAAGGTGCACGTTGGTGGAACCAAGCATACGAAGCTATTGGTTTTAAAGATGCTTTTCAAGTTAAAATGTTACCTGGTGATGCTGACCCAATGGACTGTCGCTACAACGTTATTCAATGGGTACATCGTAGTACTCGAGGCTGGAGTTATGGTGGTAGTGTTGTTGACCCAAGAACTGGTGAAATCATTAAAGGTCATGTAAGTTTAGGAAGTTTACGTATTCGTCAAGATTTTATGATAGCACAAGCGTTAATGAATAAACCTTTTGCTGAAAGTGACGATAATTATCAGCCGATGTTAGATATGGCTCTAGCACGTATACGCCAACTAAGTGCCCATGAAGTCGGGCATACGATTGGTTTTGCTCATAATTTTGCAGCTAGCGCAAATAACCGTGCTTCGGTCATGGATTATCCACATCCACAGATTGAATTAAAAAACGGGAATATAGATTTTAGTAATGCATATGCTACTGGAATTGGTGATTGGGATAAAGTTACCATTGCTTATAGTTATTCAGAGTTTGATAATACTAAAAACGAAAAAGAAGAACTGAATAAAATATTAAAGGCAGCAACTTTTGCTGGGCACCGTTTTATTTCAGATTCTGATGCAAGAGCTGCTGGAGGTGCACATGCTACTGCCCATCTTTGGGATAATGGCAAAACAGCAGCTGAAGGTTTAGAAGATATTTTAGCATTACGTAAACAAGCAATTAAAAACTTCTCTAAAGATAATATTAAGAGTTATGAGCCATATTCGGTTTTAGAAGACGTTTTTGTGCCCTTGTATTTTTACCATCGCTACCAAACAGAAGCGGCAACTAAAGTTATTGGTGGTCTAGATTATAATTATGCAGTAAAAGATGGTGGTGATTTTACAACTAAGCCAATTGATGCAAAGCAACAGCGTGAGACATTAGATGTACTTTTAAAAACGTTAGATGCTCAAAACTTAGCGATACCAAAAGATAAATTAGAATTATTTCCGCCAAGGGCTTTTGGTTATAGTAGAAGTCGAGAATCCTTTAGAGGAAAAACAGGAGTAGCTTTTGACCCATTTAGTGCTGCAAATACTGCTAGTGATATGATGTTAAAGTTTCTATTGAATCCACAACGTGCTAATCGATTGGTTTTACAGAAGAGTTTGGATGAAGAGCAATTAGGATTCAAAGATGTTTTAAATACAGTTATTAAGAACACTTTAGGAAACAAATCTAATATTGCTTATCATCAAGAAATACAACATCAAATAAATAATAATGTTTTAAAATACTTGATGAATTTAGCGGTAAGTGACCAATCGTATTTTCAAGTTAAAGCATACGCAAACCATACAATACAAACTTTTTTAAGTCAATTAATGCGTGATTCTGTTTTAACTTCAGAAAAAATTCAATATCAAAGAATGATTAATGAATTTGATAAACAACCAGA
Organism: Winogradskyella sp. PC-19; assembly: GCF_002163855.1. NCBI lineage: Bacteria > Pseudomonadati > Bacteroidota > Flavobacteriia > Flavobacteriales > Flavobacteriaceae > Winogradskyella > Winogradskyella sp. PC-19. The sequence goes on from NZ_CP019332.1 coordinate 419,294, forward strand.
AAAATTCAAGTTAGAAGCATCACCGAAAATCCCAGATGGCTCACCAATTGGAAGTGATATTTGTAATTATAATCCTGCAAACTAATGATAATAGACCTACGTAGCGACACCGTAACAAAACCAACAAAAGGCATGCTAGATGCTATGCTCAATGCAGAAGTTGGTGATGACGTATATAAAGAAGACCCAAGCATTAACGCCTTAGAGCAACGTTTGGCAGATATGTTTGGCATGGATGAAGCCTTATTTTTCCCAACTGGAAGTATGGCAAATCAAGCCGCATTAAAATTACATACAAATCCAGGCGAGCAAGTTATTTGCGATAAATATGCACATATCTATAATTATGAAGGTGGCGGCGCATCGTTTAACAGTGGCATCTCTTGTAAATTGGTTGATGGACATCGCGGTATGTTTACGGCCGAACAAGCTGAAGCCTCTATTAATCCACCAGATTTTTACCATAGTCCATTAACGTCTTTAATAGCCGTAGAAAACACAACAAATAAAGGTGGTGGTGCATGTTGGGATTTTGAAGAATTAAAAAAATTACGGGAAGTCGCTTCTAATCATGGTTTAGGCTATCATTTAGATGGCGCACGTTTATGGAATGCACTTATTAAAACAGGTCAAACTCCAAAAAAGTATGGTGGATTATTTGATACCATTTCTATATGCCTTAGTAAAGGATTAGGTTGTCCAATGGGTTCTGTTTTAATAGGAAATAGTGATTTGATGAAAGGTGCAATCAGAGTTCGTAAAATATTAGGTGGTGGTATGCGACAAGTCGGTTTTGCAGCTGCTGCAGGTTTATATGCTTTGGATAATCATTTTGAACGCTTAGCGGAAGACCATAAAAAAGCAATAGAAATAGGAGAAGTGTTATCAAAGAATGAGTCGATAGAAAAAGTAGAACCTATAGAAACTAATATCATCATTTTCGAACTTAAATCTCACGTAGATGAAGCAGTATTTTTAAATACACTAAACGAAAAAGGTATACAAATTATTGGGATGGGTAGTAATAAGCTACGTATGGTGACGCATTTGGATTATACGGATGAGATGCATGAGCGCGTTTTGGAAATTATTTCAAATTTATAAACACAAACTGTCATTCTGAGAGAAACGAAGAATCTATTTTCTAATAATTTAGATTCTTCACTACGTTCTGAATGACAGTTATCAGTTTTCCCTTCTGGGGAATTAAAGGAAGCTTTTTTATAACCCAGGAATATTAGGCATACCTTCTTTAGCTACTGCTGCTAACTCAGTTTCATTAACTGTTGTAGCGCGTTCTATAGCTTTATTCAACGTAAGAATTAAATAATCTTCAAGCATCTCTTTGTCAGTTAATAACTCTTCGTCAATTTCTAAGGATTTTATAGTTCTATTAGCTGTAATGGTAACCTTAAGTTTTCCATCATTACTGGCTTCATCTAATAATACTGTATGTAAACGTTCTTTAGTTTTTTCAACTTTTTTCTGAGCTTCCTTCAGTTTATTCATCATACCCATCATATCTCCAAACATAATCTTTCGATTTAAAATTTATACGTTGCAAAATTAGTAAATTGCGACTCTTATTTAGTTTAAAATTATATTAAATTCTATGCATAAATCCTCAATATTAAATCCCCCAAAAGCTAAAAAAATTCATAAAGAACTTGAAGCTCATGCAGACGTAAGGATTGACAATTATTTTTGGATGAATAATCGAGAAGATGACGAAGTGATTAAGCATCTAAATGCCGAAAATGACTATTGTGATGCTATGCTAGCACATACAAAAGATTTTCAGACCAATTTATTTGAAGAGATGAAAGGTAGAATTAAAGAAGATGACTCTTCTGTACCTTACAAATACAACGGTTATTGGTATATCACAAAATTTGAAACTGGTAAAAATTACCCAATTTATACCCGTAAAAAAGAAACACTCGAGGCAGAGGAAGAATTACTGTTTGATTGCAATATAATGGCCGAAGGTCAGAGTTACTTTAAACTGGTTGGTATTTCAATTAGTCCAGATAATAAGAAGGTTTCATTTGGTTTAGATGTTACAGGTCGACGTAATTATACAATCTATATTAAGGATTTAACTACCGATAAACTAGAGAGTGATAAAATCGAGCACACAACTGGTTCATCGAGTTGGGCAAACGATAATAAGACTTTATTCTACACAAAGAAGGATGAAAAAACTTTAAGAGCGTTTCAGATTTACAAGCACAGATTAGGAGAAATTGTAGATGAGTTGGTTTTTGAAGAAGGTGATGACACTTTTGGAGTGGCTGTTTACAAATCAAAATCTAGAAAATATATAATTATAGCGAGTTACAGTACTCTAACAAATGAGTATCACGTTCTAAATGCCGACACACCTGAAGATAAATTCAAGGTTTTTAGCCCAAGAGTTCGTGGACTGGAATACAGTATTGCACATTACAATGGCGATTTTTATATTCTTACTAATAAGGATAAAGCGGTTAATTTTAAATTAATGAAAACTCCTGAAACTTCTACTTCAGTAGATAGTTGGGAAGAAGTCATCGCGCACAGAAGTGATACTTTAATAGAAGGTATAGATATTTTTAAAGACTATTTAGTAGTCAGTGAACGTAATAACGGGCTTAATCTGATAAGAATTATACGTTGGGATAAAAGTGAAGACTATTATTTGCCTTTTGAGTCAGAGACATATACCTGCTATACTGGTACTAATGTAGACTTTGATACCGAAATTTTACGCTATGGTTATAATTCTATGACAACTCCAGCTTCTATAGTCGAAGTTAATATGCGTACAAAAGCAAAAAAAGTATTAAAAGAGCAGGAGGTTTTAGGCGGAAAGTTTAATAAAGACAATTATATCGAAGAACGTCTATGGGCAACTGCCGATGATGGCACAAAAGTCCCCATGTCAGTTGTTTATCGAAAAGGGCTAAAAAAAGACGGGAATAATCCGTTGCTACAATACTCATACGGATCATATGGCTCAACCGTTGATCCTTATTTTTCCACAATAAGATTAACACTATTAGACCGTGGTTTTGTTTACGTAATTGCTCACATAAGAGGTGGTGAATATCTAGGAAGAAATTGGTATGAAGACGGTAAATTATTAAATAAAAAAAATACGTTTACTGATTTTATTGCCTGCTCTATTCATCTAATCAAAGAGCGTTACACATCATCTCAGCATTTATATGCGATGGGCGGAAGTGCCGGAGGTTTGCTTATGGGAGCAATAATTAACGAAGCTCCAGAACTGTATAATGGTGTTATTGCTGCTGTACCATTTGTAGATGTAGTAACTACAATGTTAGACGATTCTATTCCACTTACAACAGGTGAGTATGACGAATGGGGTAATCCTAATGACAAACTATATTATCAGTATATGAAAAGTTATTCGCCATATGATAATATCCAACCAAAATCATACCCAAATATGCTAGTAACGGCTGGTTTAAATGACTCACAAGTACAGTTTTGGGAACCAGCGAAATGGGTTGCGAAATTAAGAGAAATAAAAACTGATTCAAATATGTTACTTCTGAAGACAAATATGGATGCTGGTCATGGAGGTGCATCAGGACGTTTTGATTCGTTAAAAGAAGACGCTGAGGAGTTTGCGTTTCTGTTAGACCTCGAAGGTATTACCTCTTAATTAAAAAAAAAAGTATTAGTTTTGCACCGTTTTGGATTACAATTTTTATATTGATAATCGTAAATATTTAATATGACAAAAAGTAAACACGTTTACGAAAACGTACTTCAGCTTATAGGAAGTACACCTTTAATAAAATTAAACAAGGTTACAGAAGGCTTTGACGGCAATTTCTTTGCTAAAGTAGAAGCTTTTAATCCTGGCCACTCTTCAAAAGATAGAATTGCATTGCATATTATCGAAGAAGCAGAGCGTCAAGGTGTTTTAAAGCCTGGTGATACCATCATTGAAACAACTTCTGGTAATACAGGGTTTAGTATTGCTATGGTAAGTATCATTAAAGGTTATGAGTGTATTTTAGCTGTAAGTTCAAAATCGTCTCCTGATAAAATTGATATGCTTAAATCAATGGGAGCTAAGGTGTATGTCTGTCCAGCTCATGTTAAGGCAGATGACCCAAGGTCATATTATGAAGTAGCTAAGCGCTTGCATTCAGAAATAAAAGGTTCTGTGTATATTAATCAGTATTTTAATGCTTTAAATACAGAAGCACATTATATAACCACTGGCCCAGAAATCTGGGAACAAACTGAAGGGAAAATAACCCATTTAGTAGCTTGTAGTGGAACAGGAGGCACAATTTCAGGTATTGCTAGATTCTTAAAAGAACAAAACCCTGATGTGAATATCATTGGTGTTGATGCTTATGGTTCGGTACTTAAAAAGTATCATGAAACTCGTGAGTTTGATGACAAAGAGATTTATCCTTACCGTATTGAAGGTTTAGGTAAAAACTTAATTCCAACAGCAACTGATTTTGATGCTATCGATAAGTTTGAAAAAGTAACTGACGAAGAAAGTGCTCATTCTGCTCGAGAGATATCAGCAAAAGAAGGACTTTTTGTAGGCTACACTAGTGGTGCTGCGTTACAAGCTATAAAGCAATTAAGTGAAAAAGGAGAGTTTAAACCAAATGATAATATCGTTGTTGTTTTTCCTGATCATGGTTCTCGTTATATGAGTAAAGTCTATAATGACAAGTGGATGGAAGACCAAGGCTTTTTTGATACACAAACAGAAATGCAAGCTGCAATTGAATATGTAAAATAATTATTTTTCAAATAATAAAGATTAAAACCACTGAAGAAATTCGGTGGTTTTTTGTTTAAAACTTAGTGAATATAAAGGCTAAATAAATTATGCATTCATAATATTATTACCTAATTTTGCCGAGTTAAGCTAAACTAATTTAACATAATTTGAAATTGGATTTCCTCTAAAAATTCAATTTACAATACGTTCGAAAGAGATAGTATGAAGGATTTATTTGAAAAAATTTACAAAGACAAAGGACCATTGGGGAAATGGGCTTCTCAAGCAGAAGGTTATTTTGTATTCCCAAAACTTGAAGGTCAAATCTCTAACCGCATGACATTCCAAGGCAAAGAAGTAATTACTTGGAGTATTAATGATTACTTAGGTCTTGCTAATCACCCTGAAGTTCGTAAAGTTGATGCTGAAGCTGCGACAGAGTATGGTTCTGCTTATCCAATGGGAGCTCGTATGATGTCAGGTCATACAGAGATGCATGAACAACTTCAAAATGAATTAGCAGAATTTGTAAATAAAGAATCAGCTTATTTATTAAACTTTGGCTACCAAGGTATCATGTCTACTATTGATGCTTTAGTTGGTAAAGACGATATTATAGTTTATGATGTAGATGCACATGCTTGTATTATTGATGGTGTTCGTTTACATATGGGTAAACGTTTTACATATAAACACAACGACGTTGAAAGTTTAGAGAAAAACTTAGAGCGTGCTACAAAAATGGCAGAACAAACTGGTGGAGGAATATTGGTTATTTCTGAAGGAGTTTTTGGTATGCGTGGTGAGCAAGGTCGTTTAAAAGAAATTGTAGAGTTAAAGAAAAAATTTAATTTCAGATTTCTAGTTGATGATGCTCACGGTTTTGGAACTTTAGGAGCAACAGGAGCAGGAGCAGGAGAAGAACAAGGTGTACAAGACGATATAGACGTATATTTTGCAACATTCGCAAAGTCGATGGCTAGTACAGGTGCTTTTATTGCTGGAGATAAAGAAATAATAGATTATTTAAAATATAACTTACGTTCTCAAATGTTTGCAAAATCATTGCAAATGACATTAACCAAAGGCGCATTAAAGCGTTTGGATATGTTGAGAACAATGCCAGAGTTAAAACAGAATCTTTGGAAGATTGTTGATGCATTACAGTCTGGTTTAAAAACACGTGGTTTTGATATTGGAACAACCCAAAGTTGTGTAACACCTGTATATTTAAAAGGTAGTATTCCTGAGGCAATGGCTTTGGTAAGAGATTTAAGAGAAAATCACGGAATCTTCTGTTCTATAGTGGTTTATCCTGTGATACCTAGAGGATTAATTCTACTAAGAATGATTCCTACAGCTACACATACTTTAGAAGATGTAGAATTGACTTTAGATGCTTTTGATGCGATTAGAGAGCGATTAGATAACGGAACTTACAAGCGTATGTCAGCAGCTTTGATTGCGGCCATGGGAGAATAATTTCTGTAAATATTACACACAAAAAAAGCTACCAATTATAGGTAGCTTTTTTTATAGGTTTTTCTTAAAGGTCTTCCTACGTTTATAAACTTCTGGCTCAAAGTGTTTCCATATTTTGTGTATGGCTTCATTATCTTCCAATTCTGGAGTTCTATAGCAGTATTGAATTCCTTTTGCTGTAAAGGTTTCGTACATTTCATTAAATAAAACAGCGTGCACACCTTTATTTTGATAATCTGGATGAATACCTATTAAATAGAAAATAACATCCTTACTACGCTTCTTAGCATTTAAAATATGTCTAAAACCAAAAGGGAAGAGTTTGCCATTTGCTTTTTGTAAAGCTTCAGCAAAACGTGGCATTACAATAGCAAAACCAACGAGTTTATCTTCGGAATCGATAACAAATTTTATATATTCTGGATTAACAAAACTGATAAATTTCTTTTTAAAATATTCTTTTTGTATATCTGTGATTTCAACAAAGGACGATAAAGACGCATAACTCTCATTAAACAAATCAAACATGCGGTCTGCGTAGGGCATAACTTCAGTTGTCTTTGTGAAGTTCAGTTCTTTTAATTTATAGCGACGTTTAATTAAGTTCTGTGCTTTGTAGAAAAATTCAGGTTTTACGTTTTCAAAAGGAAAACGGCTTTCGGAGTATTGTTTTTCAATTGCAAAGCCATGTGCGACATAATGTTCAACATAATATGGATGATTGTACCAAGTAATCATTGGGCTAATACTGTCAAAGCCTTCGGTCATAACTCCAACTTTGTCAAGATTTGAGAAACCTACAGGTCCTTCAGTGTATTCTAATTTATACTCTTTGCCTATATCAGAAACCTTACTTAATAATGCTTTGCTAACTTCTAAATCGTCAATAAAATCAAACCATCCAAAACGCATTTTTCTAATGCCCTGATTTTTTATTTCAAGCCAATTTACAATAGCAGCAATTCGACCAACTATCTCACCGTTTTTGTAAGCTAAAAAGAATCTAGCATCAGCATCGTTAAAAACAGGATTTTCTGATTTATCAAAAGTCTTGAGTTCCTCGCTAATAATAGGAGGAACCCAATATTTGGAATTTTTATAAAGTTTAAAAGGAAATTTTACAAATTGCTTTAACTCCTTTTTCGAAATCGCTTCTTTAATTTCAATCATGTAGTAAATTATAAATTATCAGAATCGAAATCCGTTTTCTTTTTACGCTTTTTCTTTCGCTTAGACGTGTCGACTTTATCTTCGACTTTTCCGCCATTGTCGATTTCTTTGTCTTTATGCCAGTCTAAACGATACGAAGCACCAAAAGCAATGTTAAATACTGATGGCGTGTCTTTGGTGTTAAAAGCAATGTTTGTGTCTAACTGAAAATTTTTAGTCCATAAATAGGCGCCACCAACTCTAAAAATATTATCTGCATAAAAGTCACTTTTTATACCTTGGTGTTCACCAAAAAGAACCCATTGGTCAGAAAATGAATGTGTTAGTGTTAGTATATACTGAAAATCTGAAAACTCAGAGCCAATACGGTCTTTCAGAAAATTCATAACAAAAACCCATCCGCCAGCAAAGTTGTTTTGTGTTGCCACCATTATTTTTGGGCTAAACCCTTCGACATCTGGTGCCGTAAATGGATTATTTTTAGTATCAAAATTTGCACCTGCATATACAGATACAGCAGGAATTAAAGATTTCCATTTAAATTTTCTGTTTGCATGATAACTGTAAATATTGGGCTTATCTTCTTCAGCATTTTTATATGGGTCATAAACCAAGTATTTGGCTCCTATAGTCAAGTTTCTAAAATTAGATCTTTTATCTTCAAAAGGAATTGCCGATGTGTTGCTTGTGAAGTTGTCATTTTGGAATACACCTTCGATATTAATTTCTAATTCTTCAAAAAGTAATCCAAATCGAGCAGCAAAGTCAACTCCAAAACCTGAAACTTCGTAATTTAGAGGATTGTGCTCTTCTTTTATCGTAAAGCCTCCTAGTTCAAACTGTAAAACATTAGTACCTACAGAAAAAGCGGCTTTGGAAACACCAGGTCTGTTTGAGTTAATAACATCTGTGTATTGGGCAAAAATTGTAGTTGTCGTAAAGAGGAAGACAATAGCAAAATATGATTTAATGTGTTGCATTGTGTATAGGTTAGTCTTCAAATATAGATATTTTATACTTTTTTTAGGGAATAATAACGGATTATAAATGACGTTAATTGTATTTTTGAAGTATATTAAAATTTTATGATTTACACCTTATCAGTTGTGGGAGTAGCAAGAACACTTATTTGGATTATCGCTATTTACTTTATTGTAAAGATTTTGTCACGTCTTTTTGCACCCTTTTTGATGAAATATGCAGCAAAAAAAATGGAGCAACGTTTTGGGGAACAATTTAATACGCAACAGCAATCACAAAAGCCTAAGCAAAAAGAAGGTGAAACGGTGATTGATAAAATGCCTTCAAACTCAAACAGTTCTAATAAAAAAGTTGGAGAATATATCGATTACGAAGAAATTGATTAATTTTCAGCTTAATTTATTTAACTTTTTTTCATGCCGTTATACCTAAAGCGATTCTTACCGCATTTATTTGTTATACTTGGATTTATAGCACTGTCATTAGCTTATTTTAGTCCTGTTTTACAAGGGAAAAAGATTTTTCAAAGTGATATACTTCATTATAGAGGTATGGCACAACAACAAATCGAGTATGCTAAAGAAACAGGTGAACAAACGTATTGGACAAATAGCGCTTTTGGTGGTATGCCTACGTATCAATTAGGTGCCAAATACCCGCACAATTACATCAAAAAGCTAGATTTAGCGATTCGATTTTTACCTCGACCAGCAGATTATTTATTCTTATACTTTATTGGATTCTACATTTTGTTATTGAGTCTTAAAGTGGACTTTAAGCTAGCAGCATTAGGTGCTTTAGCGTTTGGTTTTTCAACATACATGATAATTATTCTGGGTGTAGGTCATAATTCTAAAGCGCATGCCATTGCTTACATGCCATTAGTGCTTTCTGGTATCGTTCTCACTTTTCGGAAAAAGTATGTTTGGGGTTTCTTATTGACTATAGTTGCTCTAGGACTCGAAATTGTTGCCAATCATTATCAAATGACGTATTACTTACTGTTGTTAGTTTTGGTTTTAGGATTAGCATATTTGGTCGATGCTTATCAAAAGAAACAATTGCCTCATTTTTTTAAGTCTGTAGGCTTATTATCTGTAGCAGCTATAATTGCCGTTGGATTAAATGCTACTAATATTATGGCAACTCAGGAGTATGTTAAGGAAAGTACACGTGGTAAAAGTGATTTGACTATCACGGCAAATGGGCAACCAAAAGCAGCTAAAGATGGTTTAGATCCAAGTTATATTACCGAATATAGTTATGGACTTGCTGAGTCTTTTAATCTTTTTATCCCAAAATTTATGGGTGGTGGAAGTGGAGAAGATATAGGTAAAGACTCTAAAATGTATGAAGCCTATTTACAATTAGGTGCATCACCTATTGAAGCGATTGAGGCGACAAGAAACGCACCAATGTATTGGGGTAATCAAACCATAGTTGAGGCTCCAGCTTATGTAGGAGCTGTTATAATTTTCTTGTTTGTTCTTGGTTTGTTTTTGGTAAGAGGTCGCTTAAAATGGTGGCTTGTTGGAGGAACATTGCTATCATTGTTTTTGTCATACGGAAAAAATCTAAGCTTTTTAACTGACTTTTTTATTGATTATGTTCCGCTTTACAACAAATTTAGAGCGGTAAGTTCTATTCAGGTTATACTGGAATTATGTATTCCTGTCTTAGGGGTTTTTGCTTTAGTGAGGTTATTCAATGATTTTCAAAAAAATGAAGAAAAATTAAAAGCGCTAAAGTATGCAACCGCGATTACAGGTGGTTTAGCATTATTTTTTCTTTTAGCTCATAGTTTCTTATTTGATTTTATAAAGCCTGGCGAAGAAGAGTATCCTGAACTTTTAGTAAATGCCCTGGCTGAAGATAGAAAGTCACTATTTATTTCTGATACAATTAGAACCCTAGTTTTAGTTTTACTTTCTGCAGGGTCAATCTTTTATTTTCTAAAAGGAAAGGTTTCTGAAAAATTATTAGTTATCGTCTTTGCTGTCTTGATTTTATTTGATTTGATATCAGTAAACAGGGCTTATGTAAATACAGATAACTTTGTACAAGCTAGACAAGTTGAAAAACCTTACCAAGCCACTTTAGCTGATAAGGAAATATTAAAGGATAAAGGTCATTTTAGAGTTTTAGATGCTTCACGTGAAGGTCAACAAAAACCAGCAAGAGCGGCATATTTTCATAATTCGTTATCGGGTTATCATGCTGCAAAACTGAATAGATTTGATGCATTGCTTGATTTTCATATTTATAATAATAATCCAGAGGTTTTAAACATGCTCAATACCAAGTATGTCATTATTGGAGATGAATCCGGAAGAGTGCAAGCATCTACTAGATATACAGAGCCTAACGGTAATGCCTGGTTTGTTTCTAAATTGAAAGTTGTAGAGAATGGTGATGAAGAAATTAGAGCTTTAGATAGTTTAGAAACAAAGTCTACAGCTGTTATTCAGAAATCGATTTTAAAAGATTTTAATCTTGAAAGAACCTACAAGAGTGATAGTACAGCTTCTATAAAGTTAACAACTCATAAACCAAGTTATTTAAAATATGAGTCAAATATAGCTTTTGAAGGTTTAGCAGTATTTTCTGAATTATATTACTATAAAGGCTGGAATGCTTATATCGATGGAAAACTTATATCTCATTTTAGAGTTAATTACGTCTTAAGAGCTCTAGAAATACCAAGTGGTAAGCATACAATTGAGTTTAAATTTGAACCTAAAGTTGTAGAAACAGGAAGCAAGATTGCTCTTGGTAGTTCAGTTTTATTTGGATTACTGCTTTTACTTGGTGGTTTTTTGCAGTTTAGAAACAAAGAATAGTTCTTGTACTTCTAACTACAACTATATGGAAAAAAAGAAAGTCCTTATTGTTTTGTATTATTGGCCACCAGCTGGAGGTCCAGGTGTACAACGATGGCTTAAGTTTGTAAAATATTTGCCGAAATTTGATATAGAGCCAATAGTTTATTGTCCTTCAAATCCTAGCTATCCAATCGTAGATAATAGTCTAGAAAATGAAATTTTAGACGAAGTCACTATTATAAAACAACCAATAAAAGAACCTTATCGCTTTGCTAATCTCCTGTCCAAACGTAGTTCAAAATCTATAAGTTCTGGAGTTATTCCTAATAAAAGTAAGCAGTCTTTTATTGAACGATTACTGCTTTTTGTAAGAGGAAATTTTTTTATTCCTGACGCACGAAAAAACTGGGTGAAACCATCAGTTAGATTTCTTTCAGATTATATTAACCAAAATGAAATTGATACTGTCATAACAACAGGTCCACCACATAGTTTGCATTTGATTGGCTTACAATTAAAACAAAATTTAAGCATAAAATGGATAGCAGATTTTCGTGACCCTTGGACTACTATTGGTTATCATAAAGCTTTAAAATTGTTGGGTTTTGCTAAAAAAAAGCATATCGAATTAGAGCAACAAGTTCTAAATTCTGTCGACCAAATTATTGTGACTAGTCATCATACTAAAATCGAATTTTCTAATAAAACTAACAAGCCAATAAAAGTCATCACAAACGGATACGATAATCATTCTGTTGCAATAGATTCAAAGGATAAAAAGTTTACAATTTCACATATAGGCTCGTTGTTATCAGATAGAAATCCATTGAATTTATGGGAATCAATTTCCGAATTATTGACTGAAAACGATATGTTTGCTAAAGCGGTTCAAATTAATTTTGTTGGTGTTGTAAGTGACGCCATAATTAATTCTGTTAAAGCTTATGGGCTAGGAGAGTATTTAAACATCGCTGGTTATGTTAATCATGATAAGGCTATAGAGTTTCAAAAGAAGTCACAATTGTTATTGCTTATAGAGATAAATTCTCAGGATACAAAAGCTATCATACCAGGAAAATTGTTTGAATATATGATTTCAGAAACTCCGATTATTGCAGTTGGTCCAGAAGGTTCAGATATCCAAAACATTATTGCAGAAACTAATACTGGTTCTTATTTCTTATATTCAGAAAAAGAAAAACTAAAAGCTCAAATTTTAGCCTATTTTGAAACTTATCAAAGTGATGTTTTAAAAACAGATGCTATTGGACTCCAGAAATATAGTAGAAGCGCTTTAACAAAAACATTTTCTGATGTTTTACATCAACTATAACTCTAAAAAAGTTGTAATTTTAAGTCTGTGGGAATAGTTATAAAACAATCTTTCAAAAATACATTAAGTACCTACATTGGCTTTGGTATTGGTGCCATTAATACACTTTTTTTATATACAAATTTTTTAACTGATGATTATTATGGATTAGTTGCTTTTGTCCTTTCTGCTGCTAATATTATGTTGCCTTTTATGGCGTTTGGCGTTCAAAATGCTCTTATAAAATTCTACTCGACATTCAAAACAAAAAACAGTCTCAATAGTTTTTTGACTTTAATGTTGTTTTTGCCTTTTGTCTTTATAATACCTGTAGGTTTAGTAGGTGTATTTGGCTATGACTTTATAGCAAGTTTATTGTCTGAGAAAAATCCTTTAGTTTATGATTATGTTTGGCATATTTACATAACAGCCATTGCGATGGCTTATTTCGAGATTTTCTTTGCTTGGTCAAAAGTTCACTTAAAAACTGTTTTCGGGAATTTATTAAGAGAAGTGTTTCATCGTCTATGCATCATGATTTTATTAGGATGTGTTTACATGAAATGGATTGATGTTGAAACCTTTATAAGTGGAGTAGTAGCAGTTTATGTTCTTAGAATGCTAATTATGAAAATATATGCTTATGCATTACGCTTTCCGGTAGTTAAGTTCGATAAAATTGAAAATGTTACTTCAATTCTTAAGTATAGTTTTTTGATTATTCTGGCAGGCTCAATAGCGATGGTCATTTTAGATTTGGATAAGTTTATGATTGGTCAATATTTAGAAATTGAAAATGTTGCTTATTATAGCGTAGCTGTCTTTATTGCTACAGTTATTTCTGTTCCGCAGCGTTCAATGCATCAAATTATGATGCCATTAACTGCAAAATTATTAAACCAGAAAAGCGTTAATGATCTCAAGGCCTTATATCAAAAAAGTTCCTTAAGTCTTTTGATAATTAGTGGGCTTATTTTTGTGCTTATTGTAGTTAATATAAATATGCTATACGAAATTCTTCCAGAAAAATTTACTGGAGGATTGTTTATTGTTATTATCATTGGGTTAGCAAAGCTATATGATAATCTAATGGGTAATAATAATGCGATTATATTTAATAGTGACTATTACAGAGTTGTACTTTTTTTCGGTGTTCTATTGGCTGTTACTGCTATTATTTTTAATATGATATTAATTCCTCTCTATGGGATTGAGGGTTCTGCTATAGCTACATTTTTGGCTATAATAATTTATAATACTTTGAAATTAGTATTTGTAAAAATGAAATTAAAAATGCACCCTTTCAGCTTTACAACAATTAAGGTATTGTTTGTTCTTGCCCTATTTACTTTTGGCTTTTATTATATTGAATTTTGGTTTCATCCAATAATTAATATTATTCTAAAGTCAATTATAGTCGTATTAATTTACTTAGTTGTTATTTATAAATTTAATTTTTCTGAAGATATTAATACACAACTTAAAAAGTATTTCCCTTTCTTATAAATAAGAAAATCCTGCAAGGTGCTTTGAGGCATACACTTGCAGGAAATTCAATCTAACCAACCAAAATCATTTATCCTCTTCTTCGAGAACTAGTTCTAGCAGATGTGCTCTTAGAACTTCTACTTGAACTTGGTCTTTTGCTCACAGATGATGTTTTTCTTTTACTTTGAGAAACTGTTCTCTGAGCTCTTTTAGGAGCTGTTCTTGAAGATTTACGAGCTGTTGTAGTCGATTTTCTAACTGAACTATTATTTTGTCTTTTTACTCTATTAGAAGTCACAGCTCTTTTTTGAGTCGTACTTCTGCCAGTAGTTGCTTTGATATTTCTCGTAGACCTAGTGCTAACAGAAGGTCTAGAATTTCTATTTGTCGAACGTTGTGCATTATCATTTCTGGTAGAACGTTTTTGTGAAACTCCTCTTGTATTACGAGTAGAGTTACCTCTAGTTGTTGCTTGAGTGTTTCTTGTACTTCTAGTTGTTCTAGAATTTACATCTCGGTTACTACGAGTTGTACCTCTGTCATTTGACGCTAATCGTCTTCCTCTATTACGCGTAATAGATCGATTTCTTTCTTGTGCACGTCTACCAATACTTCTTTCACGTTCATTTCTAGGTGTTTGCGCATATCGTCTAGAGTAGTCTCCATTGTTACCACGTCTACCATAGTTGTTGTTTTCTCTACGTCCATTAATATTTACAAATCTAGTGTTGTTTCTGTATGGTCTGTAGTACGTGTGACGAAAAGGTGTATAAAACTGTCTGTACGGATTTCTGTTTACAATACATAAGTTTACCGCTGGTACAGTATAAAATCTATGCCATGGTCTGAAAACATAAGCTCTATTCCATCTATTAATAAAGCCCGTATGTCTTAGAAATACATTACCATTCCAAAATATATTAAGACCACCAAGTCTATTAATTCGACCGAATCGGTTATAATTAATAAAGATATTACCAATCTGATTTACTCTACCGTAAAAGTCATAAAAAATAGGTGTGTTTTCAATCTGAATTACCGCACCAAAGCTATCATATTGTACGTATGGATCGTAGTTGAAGCCTGAGTTAAAACTAAAACTTACATTTCGGTTATTAAATCCAACGTTTACATTTGGACCAAAAGCTTGTGCATAAAAATCAAATTGTCCATCTGGGAAAACTGAAAATTCAATACCACCTTCGTTAAATATGAAAGAATTGCCATAACCTCTCACATAGTTATAATTTGAAGCATTAGCTTCACTTGTTGTGTTGGTTGTTGCAAAAGAGGTGCTTCCTATGAGCATCACACTTGCCAGTAAAAATAGAATCCTTTTCATAATATTTGGGTTTAAAATTAAATTCAATATGATAAATACAAACAGCGTGCCAAATTTTGAAACACTTGATTTTACTAGTGTTTTGAAACTTTATAAAAAACCTGAGAGTTATTTAACTCTCAGGTCTTAAATACTAGTAAGCTTAAATGTTAGTCACCTCTTTGGCGCTTATTTAGTTTCTTGTACTTCTTTGTATTTTCATTTCGGCGATAGTAGTAGAAGTCATTGTCATTGACATCATTATCATTCCAATAATTATAATTACCGTTATTGTTAATGAAGTTATTCATATGACGGTTGCCATAGTTTACATGTCCGAATGTATTAACAAGTCTTCCTCGTTTATTATATTTTAATCTAAGGTTACCAACTTGCTTAAGTCTCCTATGCTTATACTGCATATAAACTGTTCCAGCACGTTTTATTCGACCTTGTTTATCATAATTGAGAAATACATTACCAATGCGTTTTACTCTACCTAAATAATCGTGTGTTATACGCACACCTCGATTTCTTGAGCCAAAATGCCTATATTGTGTACCTGGAGCTCCAAATGAACGATTAATATTTTGTCCACGTCTTCGGTAGTGTTTGCTTTGTCTCGGTGAATTACCGAAATAATCGGTATTAAAATCAAAGCTTCCATCAGCAAAGATTAAAAATTCTACACCTCGTTCTACAAACATAATAGGTTGTGCATAACGATAGCGTGATGTAAAATCTAAATCTTTGTCAAGTGTTGCAGAAGTCTTTTCTGCGGCTGTTGCAGTTGTTAATCCTGTTAACATCACTGCTAAAAGTAAAATTACCTTTTTCATAATTATAGAATTTAGATTGTGCCTACTCATATATAGCTTTTCGGCTTACGCTATTTTTTTAGTTAAATCCAATTAGCATGCCATATTTATAAAGCGTTGAATTACAGTTTTTTAAGCAGTTTTTTTTAAGTGTATATTAACTTGGTGTAGACTTAAATAATTAGATTTATAGTAACATATTAGTGGCTTACTCTTCGTATTAATAGATAATTAATTGAACTTAAGTGTTAGAATTTTGTAATTTTAACCTAGCTAAATACCATCAATGAAACCTAATACTACTGATTGTCAAAATTGTGAACAACCTTATGAAGAAGACTTTAAGTTTTGCCCTAATTGTGGTCAAAAAACAAATGAAGAGCTCACCATTGGTGTTTTATTCTATAATACAATAAGTAATTATTTTTCTTTTGATGCACGATTCCTAAAAAGTTTTATACCACTAATGTTTAGGCCAGGATATTTGGCAAAAAAGTTTCTTGAGGGTAAACGTTTGTTATACTTGCATCCAGCTCAGATGTATTTATTTGTCTCTGTAATTTTCTTTTTTGTGTTTTCTTTTACCGTAAATGATTGGATTGAAGAAGCAGATAAAGCAAATGAAAAAATAGCAACCTCTGGAGTTGTAAGTGGTATAAATGAGCAAGCAAATAAAAATATGGATTCCATAGTGTTAAATGCACTAAAAAATCAATTAAAAATTGCTAAAAAAGACTCCATAAATAATAATGAAACGCAAAAGGCTTTGGATACAATAGTTAAGGCAATAGAAGCCAAAGATTATTCATCAGATGCCAATTTTGGTATTAGCAAAAAGCGTCTAGATTCGTTACGTCAAGCAGGAGCTAGTGATGAGGACATATATAAGGATATGGGAATGGATGAAGATGCTGGAAATATACAGCGTGGTTTCTATAAATCACTTTTAGAACTATCAAATGGAAAAGGCGCAGGTAATTGGATTAAACGTATTGCCGATACAATACCAATAGCAATGTTCTTTTTATTACCATTGTTTGCGTTTTTGTTGAAGATATTTTATTTCAACAAAGGTAGATATTCGCATCATTTGGTATTTAGTTTTTATTTCTTTTCTTTTTTATTTACAGTTTTTACTATGTTATTGGCCTTTAATAGGTTTGTCATAGAAATTCCAGTAGTGGTTAGTGTGTTGATAATTTTATCGGTTTTTATATATTTTCTAATAGCACTACAAAGATTTTATAAAAACTTCTGGATGCTAACGTTTATTAAAAGCGGAATAATCACATTTATTTTTATACTTATGGTAATTCCTCTAGCAGCAGTATTAATATCAGGTTTTGCTTTAGTGAACGCTTAATTAAAGCGAATTGTAATACTCAAAAGCATCAAGTATAACTTCATTTGTAACTTCACAATCTATTTTAGCTTCGCCAATAGCTTCTAACAATACAAATTTAATAATACCATGGCTATTCTTTTTGTCATGCTTCATTAAATGCATTATATATTTATAGTCTTCGTCTACAAAAGTGATTTTTTTGAAGGTCTTTAAAATTCCATCTGAAATCTCAGTTAAAGCATCATTAGATAAACCACAGGTTTTTGTCGAGATATAAGATTCTAAAATCATACCAACTGCAATCGCTTCGCCATGAAGCAACGCATTATCAGCATCTTTTTCAAGGAAGTAACTTTCAATGGCATGACCAAGTGTATGTCCGAAGTTTAAGGTTTTACGCAAACCTTTTTCTGTAGGGTCTTCACTTACAACTTTGTTTTTTATAACCACAGAATCGTAAATCAATTTATCTAAATCCGAAATATCTAAATCTTGAAGATTGGTCAATGTATACCAATAATTGGCATCAGTAATTAGACCATGTTTTAGCATTTCGGCAAAGCCAGAAACCATTTGATTTTGCGGTAGTGTCCCTAAAAATGATGTATCAATTAGTACCATTTCGCCTTCGCTAATTACACCTACTTGATTTTTTAGAGCACCTAAATCCACTCCAGTTTTCCCTCCAACAGAAGCATCTACCATTGCTAATAAAGATGTTGGTACATTAATATAATTGATGCCACGCATGTAAGTGCTTGCAACAAAACCACCTAAATCTGTGACAACACCACCACCAAGATTAATCATTAAACTTTGTCGGTCAGCTTCGTACTGAGACATTGCCTCCCAAACACCCATACAAATATCTATGGTCTTGTGATCTTCACCTACAGGCATTTCCATAACTTCTGTGATAATATCCCCAGAATCTAAATTTGCCATAAACTGTGGTAAACATAAATCATGTGTATTTGTATCTACTAGAATAAAAATTTTAGAAGGATTCTGTTTTTTTATGTATACATTTAATTCATTATAAACATTAGAGTTAAAGTGAACTACAGCATTTTTAGTGGTTATTGATTGCATGATATATTCTAAGCTATTTTTGAGTTTGTGAAAATAGGTTGTTTTTTCAGAAAATAAGAAATGTTATATTTATTTTTGTCACAAATCGAATAATAAATGACTGATAAATCTCTTTTTAATAATACTAAAACTGCTTTTGCACTTAAAACGGATTCTCAATTAGAGCGTGCTTATTTTTTATTTAAAATGATTTCAAAAGAACCACTGGTTCGAATAGGTACAGCAGTTACTAAGTTTGCGCTTAATGCAAGTTTGCCAGTCGAAGGCTTAATTCGCTCTACAGTTTTTGACCATTTTTGTGGTGGTGTTAATGAAGAAGATTGTTTGCCTGCAATTGATAATATGTTTACTAAAGGCGTGAGCTCTGTATTAGATTATTCGGTCGAAGGTAAAGCATCAGAAAATCAGTTTGATGATGCTTTAGAAAAGATTTTAAAAATTGTAAACTTTTGTGATGAGCGAGAAGCTATGCCAATCGTTGTTTTTAAACCCACTGCTTTTGGACGTTTTTACTTGTATGAAAAAAAATCTGAGGGCATTCAGTTTTCACCTGAAGAAAATGAAGAATGGGATAGAATAGTTAATCGTTTTCTTAAAGTATGTAGCCTTGCAAAAGAAAAAGACGTGGAAGTTTTAATTGACGGTGAAGAAAGTTGGATGCAGACTGCTGCTGATGATTTAGTTGAAGATATGATGCGAGAGTTTAATACTGAAAAGGCAATTGTATACAATACATTACAGCTTTATCGTTGGGATAGATTGGATTACTTAAAAGCATTACATCAACGTGCTAAAACAGAGAATTTTAAAATTGGGATGAAAATTGTACGTGGTGCATATATGGAAAAAGAACGTGATAGGGCAGGAGAATTAGGTTACAAATCTCCAATTTGTGAGTCTAAAGATGTGACTGATTTAAATTTCGACTCTGGATTAAGATATATTCTTCAAAATAATAAAGACATCTCCGTTTTTATTGGTACCCATAATGAGGACAGTTGCTATTTAGCTATGGATTTAATGACTGAGTTAAACATAAATAAGTCAGATAATACTATTTGGTTTGGACAGCTTTATGGGATGAGTGATCATATCAGTTACAATTTAGCTGAGCAAGGTTATAATGTTGCCAAATATTTACCATTCGGTCCTGTAAAAGATGTGATGCCTTACTTGATTAGACGCGCTGAAGAAAATACGTCTGTTGCTGGACAAACCAATAGAGAACTAGAATTAATAAAGACCGAGCGAAAGCGCAGAAAGATTTAATTCTGAATTTTAAAATTAAGAATAGTAGCAACTAAACTGCAGTTTTGTACTCTTAAAACAACATCTCGTTCCTTAAAAGTGTTTTCGATTTTATACGTCTTGCAGTCTTTGGATTTAGTATCGCTTTCTGAAAAGTCAACGCTGCCATATTTTATAAGTTGCCTAACACTTGATGTGTCGATATTATTGGATGTAATTGTTTCTAAAACATCTTCAGAATATTGAAATTTCTTTATGGTGATATTCTTTACTGTCCTTGCATTTGGACCATAATCACAAGAAGCATCTTTTCCATTTAAAAAAAACATAAGGATAATTATTCCTATTGAAAAGCCTCCAAGATAATAGCCTAGACGATGTATAAACTTCATATTATATTAATGATTAAAAAATCAACAAATTGGCATCATTATAATCTAAACCAAACCATTCGGCAATAGATTTATTGGTCAATATACCGTGGTAAAAGTACAACCCATTTCGTAATCCACTATCAAATCTCAGAGTATTTTCTACACCACCATTTTCACCAACTTCTAATAAATAAGGTGTAAAAATGTTACTGATTGAAACTGAAGCGGTTCTGCTATATCTTGCAGGAATATTAGGAACACAATAATGCGTTACGCCATTGTAATCAAAAGTTGGTTTGTCGTGTGTAGTGACTTCACTAGTTTCAAAACAACCACCCATATCAATACTTACATCAATTACAACAGCTCCAGGTTTCATATTATCTACCATTGTTTGTGTTACAATAATCGGAGAACGATTATTGCCTCTTACAGCACCAATTGCAACATCACAACGTTTTAATGCTTTTAAAACATTTTTAGGTTGCATTGTAGACGTGTAGACACGTTGACTAAGATTTGCTTGTAAACAGCGAAGTTTAGTTATAGAGTTATCAAAAACCTTAATATTAGCTCCAAGTCCTAATGCCGAACGTGCTGCAAACTCTCCGACAGTACCAGCACCAAGAATAACGATTTCAGTTGGTGGCACACCATTAATATTACCCATCATTAATCCATTACCGCCATTAACATTTGATAATAATTCAGAAGCAATAAGAACAGATGCAGTACCCGCAATTTCGCTTAATGAACGTACAGCTGGATAGGCACCATCTTCGTCTTTTATAAACTCAAAGGCAAATGCAGTGATACGCTTTTCGGCTAAGGCTTTGAAATAGTCTTTCGACTGTGTTTTTAGTTGTAATGCAGAAATGATTATGGTTTGAGGATTGATAAGTTTAATTTCATCAATCGACGCAGGTTCTACTTTTAGCAAAATAGGACAGGAGAAGACTTTTGCATTATCATTAGTGACTTCTGCGCCAGCATCACTATAATTTTTATCTTTAAAATTAGCACCTTTTCCTGCTCCGGACTCAATCATAACACGATGACCATTTGCAGTCAATGCAGAAACCGCATCAGGAGTTAGACAAACGCGCTTTTCTTGAAATGAAGTTTCTTTAGGAATACCAATAAATAATTCGCTTTTTTTCTTATAAATCTCCAGAGTTTCTTCCTGAGGAAGTAATTGTGCTTTAGTAAATGGCGAAAGTGGCTTGCTCATTGAGTGATTAATTGGTTTGATAACTCAAATTACAAATAAAAATAAAACTTTGAAGTATTTACTCTAAAAATACTGCTTAATCTTACCCCAAAGTGTCTTTGGTTTTATCATGAATTCTGCCTCTAGTTCTTCCATAGACTTGTCAGTATAATTTATTTTATTAAATATTTTTGCTCTAATAAGATATATTGAAGGCACAATTACCACTAGTATTGGAAGTAGAGTTCTTATTTGATTTTCATCAATTCTTGTAGCTTCAGCACTGTAAGTTTGAACTATTTGAAAAGCATACATAACAATTGGAACCAATAATGCATGATACCACCAATGACGGCATGTAAAAAACCATATTATTAAAAAAAGTAATGGAAGTGCTTTTCCAGTAAAAACCCACATAGCATATTGGGCGTCTTCCCAAAAACCACTTTGATATGTAAACAAAAAAGTATCCCATACTTGCGTATTAGGGACACTTTCATGTAAAGAATAAATAAAAGGAGAAATACAAATTATAGTTGCTAGTAACGAACCTATAATAGCACTTCTACTTAATGAATTTTTACCCGTTTGGAACGAGTTTTCTTTTTTTCTTTTGGATTTCTGTTTTAGCTTGTCCATTTAAGTCAATGATATTTGTTGCTTCTGCAGTAAACAACATACCACCAAAAATTGCGATAGCTAGGATTAATTTTTTACTTTTCATAATTCAAGGGATTTAATTAATTAATTACTACAAATTTAGATGTAGTTGATAATGTATTAAAACCAATGACTGTTAAAGTCTGATGAATTTTAAAGTTTTAATTACGGAAAAACCGTAATAGCTATACTATTTTGTTTGTGATAATATTTGTTATGTTAACTGCTTCTGCGCATTGTTTTCGGTTAAGTTATTACTATTTGTAGTTAATTTGAGGGTTCTTGTTGTTTCAGTGTCAATTGAAATATCGACAATACAAATTTCTTTCGGAAGAAGCGAAGCAATACGCTCAGACCATTCGATAAATAGCCAATGATTTGAATTAAAATAATCTTCAATACCAAAATTATAAGCTTCATCAATATTTTCTATACGATAAAAATCAAAATGATAAATAGCATCATTTAGTGTTAGATATTCATTAACTATTGAAAAGGTTGGACTAGTAACTACATCTATACTTCCCATAGCTTTTACCATAGCTTTTATAAGAGTTGTTTTGCCAGCACCCATTTCGCCGTTAAATAGAATAGTCTTAGCATCAAATTGCTCTGCTAGTCTAGCAGCTATACTATCTATATCATTTAACGTATATGTAAATTGCTCAGTTTTCATCTTTATAAACATCGCAATATTAAAGATAAAAATCTAAAAAACCTAGAAAAAAGTGTATTTCATCGGATTTTTGTGCTTTACATAGATTTATTTCGGGTCTAAAACTATGAAGGGAATTATCATTTCTTCTAATGACACACCACCATGTTGGTATGTGTTTCTATAATAATTGACATAATGATTAAAATTATTAGGGTAAGCTAAAAACAAGTCGTTTTTTGCAAAAATAAAGGAGCTACTCATGGTAATAGATGGTAGATGAATTGACTTTGGGTCTTTAATTGCCAAAACATCTTTCTCTTGGTAAGTTAAGCTGCGTCCCGTTTTGTAACGTAAATTTAGACTTGTATCTCTATCTCCAATAACCTTGGTTGGGGCAGAAACATTAATAGTGCCATGATCTGTAGTCAATATTAATTTAAAACCTAGCTGTTGAGATAATTGTATCATCTCTAAAAGAGGAGAGTTTTTAAACCAACTTTTTGTTAACGAGCGATATGCTTTATCATTTGAAGCTAATTCTTTTACAACTTCCATTTCGGTTTTAGAATGTGACAGCATATCAACAAAATTATATACAACTACGTTAAGGTCATTATCTTTAAGACTTTTGAAGTTGTCAACTAATTTTTTACCAGCTTTTAGATTGGTAATCTTACTGTATGAATAACTGATATGTGATAAGCCTAACCGCTTTAATTGCTCTCGTAAAAAATCTTCTTCATGCATATTCTTTCCACCTTCGTCAGTATCGTTTTTCCAATATTGCGGAAATAGTTTTTCCATATCACTAGGCATTAAACCAGAAAAAATAGCATTACGAGCATACTGTGTTGCCGTTGGTAATATGCTATAAAAAGAACTTTCAGATGCTTTTTTATAGTAATTATTGACCGTTGGCTCAAAAGCACGCCATTGATCATATCTTAGATTGTCAATAACCACAAGAAGCGTTGGTTGTTTGTCACTTAACTCTGGTACGACTTTTTCTTTAAAAAGATTATGAGACATTAATGGTGCATCCGCACAAGGTTGAAACCAATCTGTATAATTTTTTTCTATAAACTTACCAAACTGAGTGTTGGCTTCATTTTTTTGAGATTCTAAAATCTGGGTCATACCAACGTCTTCGATATCTTCAAGCTCTAATTCCCAGTAAATTAATTTTTGATATAAATCTGCCCATTCTTCATAAGAATTAACCATCGACAAATCCATAGCTATTTTTCTAAATTCTTGCTGATAATTAGATGTTGTTTTTTCAGAAACTAAGCGAGAATGGTCTAAATTCTTTTTTAAACTCAATAAAATTTGATTAGGATTTACTGGTTTAATTAAGTAATCAGCAATTTTATTACCAATAGCCTCTTCCATAATATACTCTTCTTCACTTTTGGTAATCATAACTACAGGAAGATTTGGTCTACGCTCTTTTAATTCATTTAAAGTTTCAAGTCCAGTTAGACCAGGCATATTTTCATCTAAGAAAACAATATCAAAGTTAGTGTCAGTAACAATTTCAAGAGCTTCAGTTCCACTTTGGCACTTTGTTACAGCATAATCTTTTTGTTCCAAAAAGAGAATATGCGGCTTTAATAAGTCGATTTCATCGTCTACCCAAAGAATATTTATAGTGTTCATGTATATTTGTTTTTTGATTAATTAATTTCTGACGTTTGCCAAATAACAAACTTAAAATATTTAACGACCCAATTTACGGTTTTATTACAATCCCAAACACGCTAGTTTTTGATTTGATAGAGCATAAATACTTTCAACGCTTAAGACGAATTTCCCAAATGGGTATGTCGTATTTGGTATATTCTGGCGCGCATCATACGCGTTTTCATCATGCACTAGGAAGTATGTATTTGATGCAAAAAGCAGTCAATGTACTTCGTTTTAAGGGAGTTGCCATTTCAAAAGACGAAGAAACTGCACTTCAAGTTGCGATTTTATTGCATGATATCGGTCATGGTCCATTCTCGCATGCTATGGAACATAGTATCGTCAGTGGTATTTCTCATGAAGAAATTTCATTGGCTTTTATGAAGAAACTGAATGCTGACTTTAACGGAAGTTTAACCTTAGCGATAGAAATATTCAAAGGAAATTACAAAAGACAGTTTATGTGTCAGCTAATTTCTAGTCAATTAGATATGGATCGCGCAGATTATTTAAAGCGTGATAGTTTTTATACAGGTGTTGCAGAAGGAAACATAAATAGCGAACGACTGATAACAATGCTCAATGTTGTTGACGACCAATTGGTAATAGAAGAAAAAGGTATTTATAGCATCGAAAAATTCTTAATTGCCCGTCGATTCATGTATTGGCAAGTGTATTTACATAAAACTAGCTTAGTGGCAGAGCAATTGCTAACACGTGTTTTAAAACGAGCAAAAGAGTTAACTAAGTCTGGAGTTAATCTACAAGCTAGCTTACCATTAGCTCATTTCCTTCAAAATGATATTGATACGTCTAATTTTGATGATGAAAATTTAGAGATTTTTTCTAGATTGGATGATTATGATATTGTTTCAGCAATGAAAGCTTGGCAATATCATGACGACTTTGTGCTCAAAAACTTATGTGACATTATAATTAATAGAGATTTATTGAGTGTAAAGTTAAAAAATAAGCCTATAGAAAAATCTATTTTAAAATCACACAAAGAAGCACTTATCGAAGGATATAATATATCAGAAACTGAAGTTAATTATTTTGTTTTTAGCGGAAAAATTACAAATCAAGCTTATAAAACATCAAAAGAACAGATAAATATTTTGTTTAAGAACGGAAAAGTAAAGGATATAATTAAGGCGTCAGACCAATTAAACCTTAAAGCTTTGAGTAAACCTATAACTAAATATTATATCTGTTATCCTAAAAACAAATTGTAAGACATTTTTTCTATTTTTGTCTGACCAACCAATAGCTTAAACAAAACAGTTGAAATTTACAGCAGAACAGATAGCAGGAATTTTAGAAGGAACAGTAATTGGAGACTCTAATGTTGAAGTGTCTACCTTATCTAAAATAGAAGAAGGTACAAAAGGGTCTTTAACCTTTTTAGCAAATCCAAAATACAAACCATATATATATTCGACCGCTGCATCAATTACTATTGTTAATAGTGATTTTGAGGCAGAAGAAGAATTATCTACAACCTTAATTAAGGTTAATGATGCGTACAAAGCATTTACAAAACTTTTAGAATATTACAATCAGATAAAACTTAATAAATCTGGAGTTGAAAATCCTTCATTCATTTCTGATTCTGCAAAAGTTGGAGATAATATTTATGTTGGTGCATTTTCTTATGTTGGAGATAACGTCAAAATAGGTAATAATGTAAAGATTTTTCCAAATTCTTATATTGGAGATAATGTTGTAATTGGAGATAATTCAATTGTATTCTCTGGAGGAAAGATATATTCTGAATGTGTTATAGGTAATAACTGTGTAATTAATTCTGGAGCAATAATTGGTGCTGATGGTTTTGGTTTCGCACCAGATGAAAATGGTGAGTATTCTAAAGTCCCACAGATTGGTAATGTTATTATTGAAGACAATGTAGATATTGGAGCAGGAACTACGATTGATAGAGCAACTTTAGGTTCTACAATTATCCGTAAAGGTGTAAAGCTAGATAATCAAATACAGATTGCTCATAATGTAGAGATAGGAAAAAATACAGTGATAGCAGCACAAACAGGAATTGCTGGCTCTACTAAAATTGGGGAAAATTGCCAAATCGGAGGACAAGTAGGTGTTGCAGGGCATTTGACAATAGGTAATGGTGTTAGAGTACAAGCGCAATCTGGCATAGGAAGAAATATAAAGGATAATGAGGTTTTACAAGGCTCTCCATCTTTTGGATATTCAGATTGGAATAAATCATATGTTTATTTCAAAAACCTACCTAAAATAGTAAAAACAATAAACGATTTAGAAAAAAAGATAGATGGCAATAGTTAAAACTCAAGTCAAACAAAAAACTATTGAAAATGAAGTAAGCCTTGAAGGTGTAGGACTTCATACAGGAGCTAATGTCAAACTAGTTTTTAAATCTGGAGCTCCAAATACTGGTTTTATTTTTGAGCGTGTTGATTTAGAAGGCAATCCTAAAATTGAAGCAGATGCTAACTACGTAACAAATACCCAGCGTGGTACTTGTATGGAAAAAAATGGTGTAACTATTCAAACATGTGAGCATGTTTTAGCTGCATTAGTTGGTTTAGATATAGATAACGCTGTTATACAATTAGATGCTTCTGAACCACCGATAATGGACGGTTCTTCAAAATTCTTTATTGAGGCTCTTGAAAAAGCTGGCCTAGTAGAACAAGATGCTGTTAGAGAAGAATATGTAGTTACTGAAGTTGTTTCATACTCTGATGAAGAAAGTGGAAGTGAAATAATCTTAATGCCAGCAACAAGCTATCAAATTACTACTATGGTAGATTTTGGCACTAAAGTTTTAGGAACTCAAAATGCTACTTTAAATAAGTTATCTGATTTTAAAACTGAAATAGCAGATTCAAGAACATTCAGTTTTCTTCATGAACTCGAAATGCTTTTGGAGCATGGTTTAATAAAAGGTGGAGATTTAAATAATGCTATAGTTTATGTAGATAAAGAATTATCTCCTGAAACTATGGACAAACTAAGAGTGGCTTTTAAGAAAGATAAAATAGCAGTTAAACCAAATGGAATTTTAGACAACCTAACCTTACATCATCCAAACGAAGCAGCAAGACATAAACTTCTTGATGTTATTGGTGATTTAGCGTTAATAGGTACTCGTATTAAAGGTAAAGTTATAGCTAATAAACCTGGTCATTTTGTTAATACACAATTTGCCAAAAAAATGTCTAAAATTATTAAGAATGAAAGACGAAATAATGTTCCTAATATAGATTTGAATGCCACACCTGTAATGGATGTAAATCAAATTATGGATATGTTACCTCATAGACAGCCATTTCTATTACTAGACAAGGTTTTCGAACTTGAAGAAAACCATGTTATAGGAATGAAAAATGTTACTATGAACGAAGAGTTCTTCAAAGGACATTTTCCTGGCGCACCAGTTATGCCAGGTGTTTTGATAGTGGAAGCTATGGCACAGACTGGAGGAATTTTAGTTTTAAGTACTGTTCCAGATCCAGAAAATTACCTAACCTTCTTTATGAAGATAGATAAAGTTAAATTCAAGCAAAAAGTAGTTCCTGGTGATACGTTAATATTCAAGTGTGCATTAATAACACCAATACGAAGAGGTATTTGTCATATGCAAGGTTATGCCTATGCAAATGGTAAGCTTTGCGCCGAAGCCGAATTGATGGCGCAAATTTCAAAAGTCAAAAACAACTAAAAAATGAACCGAGCTAATCTAAAATTATTAGTCTTTCTAGATAAGCTGATAGGCGAACACATTTTTTTCTATTTATTAAAAATAAAATCAAGAAAATGAACCAACCACTAGCATACGTACATCCTGGAGCAAAGATTGCCAAGAATGTGGTTATAGAGCCCTTTACAACTATACATAATAATGTAATTATTGGTGAAGGTACTTGGATTGGAAGTAACGTTACAATTATGGAAGGTGCACGCATCGGAAAAAATTGTAATATTTTTCCTGGAGCAGTAATATCTGCTGTGCCTCAAGATCTAAAATATAATGAAGAAGAAACAACGGTTGAAATAGGCGACAATGTTACTATACGCGAATGCGTGACAATTAATCGTGGTACTGCTGATAGAATGAAGACTGTTATTGGTAATAATTGTCTAATTATGGCTTATTGTCATATTGCTCATGATTGTATCGTAGGTAACAATTGTATTTTTTCAAATAATAGTACACTTGCTGGTCATATTACCGTTGGTGATTATGTGATTTTAGCAGGTATGACTGCTGTACATCAATTTGTATCAGTAGGAAATCATGCTTTTGTAACTGGTGGTTCTTTGGTACGAAAAGATGTTCCACCTTACGTAAAGGCTGCAAGAGAGCCTTTGTCATATGTTGGTATTAATTCAGTAGGATTAAGAAGACGAGGATATACGACAGAAAAAATAAGAGAAATTCAAGATATATACCGTTTATTATATCAAAAACAATACAATAATACGCAAGCCTCAGAGATAATAGAGGCAGAAATGGAAGCTACCTCAGAACGTGACGAAATTCTTCAGTTTATAAAGAATTCTCATCGTGGTATTATGAAAGGTTACTTCAAATCAAATTAATAATAATTTTAACGTCTTTTAAAGACAAACAACACAATATAATATGGCAAGTACTTCAGATATACGCAATGGATTATGTATTAAGTATAATAATGATATCTATAAAATAATCGAATTTTTACACGTAAAACCAGGTAAAGGTCCAGCTTTTGTTAGAACTAAACTAAAAAGTGTAACCTCAGGAAAAGTATTAGATAACACATTTTCTGCGGGACATAAAATTGAAGAAGTTCGAGTAGAAACGCATAAATTTCAGTTTTTGTACAATGATGGCGATTTTTATCATTTTATGAATCAGGCTGATTATTCTCAAATTCAATTATCAGAGAGTGCTTTAGATAAACCTGAATTAATGAAAGAAGGCGAAGTAGTCACTATTCAAATTAATACTGAGGACGATATGCCTTTATCAGTTGATTTACCTGCTACCGTAATTTTAGAAATCACAGCTACAGAGCCAGGTGTAAAAGGTAATACTGCAACTAATGCTACAAAACCGGCAACTGTTGAAACAGGAGCAACGGTAAATGTCCCTTTATTTATCAATGAAGGTGATAAAATAAAAGTAGAAACTGAAAAAGGGACTTACAAAGAGAGAATTAAAGAATAATGAAGTTCCCGAGAGTATATAAACTAAAAGAAATTGCAGAAATCATTAACTCCAAATATGTTGGAGATGATGATTTTTCTGTTTTCGGAATGAATGAAATTCATGTTGTAAATCCAGGCGATATTGTTTTTGTCGACCATCCAAAATACTATGATAAAGCACTTAATTCTGCTGCTTCAATTATCTTAATAAATAAAGAGGTAGATTGTCCAGAAGGAAAAGCGCTATTAATCTCTGATGACCCATTCAGAGATTTTAATAAATTGACTGACACATTTAAACCTTTTGTAAAGTCAGATAATTCTATATCAGATTCGGCTTCAATTGGCGAGAACACAATTATTCAGCCTAACTGCTTTATTGGTCATAATGTTACAATTGGTAATGACTGCATTATAAATTCAAATGTTAGTATTTATGATAATACAGTTATTGGTGACAACGTAATTATACATTCAGGTACTGTTTTAGGTGCGAATGCATTCTATTATAAAAAAAGGCCAAAAGGTTACGACCGATTAAAATCTAGTGGTCGTGTAGTGATAGAAAATAACGTCGATATTGGTGCATCTTGTACAATAGATAGAGGTGTTACAGCAGACACAACAATTTGTGAGGGTTCTAAGTTAGATAATCAAATACAGATTGGACATGATACTATAATTGGTAAAAACTGCCTTATTGCTTCTCATACGGGTGTTGCTGGCTGTGTTGTCATAGAAGAGGATGTAACTATATGGGGGCAAGTTGGTATAACTAGCGGAATAACTATTGGAGCAAAAACAGTAATATCTGCAAAAGCTGGTGTGAGTAAATCACTCGAAGGAGGAAAACATTATTTTGGCATTCCTGCAGAAGATTTTAGAACCAAATACAAAGAGATTGCTTCAATAAAAAGGATTCCAGAAATTTTAGAAAAACTAAAAAATTTAAAATAATGTCACCAAAATCACTATTAGAAAGTTTTTATAATTCGGATGTTGCTAATAATGAAACTTTAGTTACAGATTTTTTTCATAAAGACTGTGAGTTACACTGGAATAGTAGTAACGGTTTTTCACTTTTAAAATATGATGATGTAGTTGCGTTTTTTGAAGGCGTTAGGAGTTCATACGATAGCTTAAGGTTTTCTCATACACACCTTTTAGAAAGTGATAAATATGTGACTAGTCGTCATCATGTTTATGCGCAAACTATCGAGCAACCGAATGACGAAATTTTATTAGCACACTTTATAGCGCTTTGGGAAGTAAAAGACGATAAACTTTATCGTTGTTACGAGCTTAGTCAACTTGCGGATGAGAAAACAATAAATTCTTAATAAATAATTATAAATAACATTTCGTAAAAACGTATCAAAAGGCTTATTTTTGCATCGTTTTTAAACCTAAT
This sequence comes from Winogradskyella sp. PC-19, assembly GCF_002163855.1. Classification (NCBI taxonomy): domain Bacteria; kingdom Pseudomonadati; phylum Bacteroidota; class Flavobacteriia; order Flavobacteriales; family Flavobacteriaceae; genus Winogradskyella; species Winogradskyella sp. PC-19. Next base: position 450,321 of record NZ_CP019332.1, read on the forward strand.
AAAAATTCAAAGATAAATGAGCGTTTTAGTTAATAAGGATTCGAAAATAATAGTACAAGGTTTTACAGGTAGTGAAGGTACATTTCATGCTGGTCAGATGATAGAGTATGGTACAAACGTTGTTGGTGGTGTTACTCCTGGAAAAGGAGGTCAAACTCATTTAGACAAGCCGGTATTTAATACGGTATCTGAAGCTGTTGAAAAAGTAGGTGCAGATACTACAATTATTTTTGTACCACCTGCATTTGCCGCAGATGCTATTATGGAAGCTGCTGATGCAGGTATCAAAGTAATTATTACAATTACTGAAGGTATTCCTGTAGCAGACATGATTAAAGCTGCTGATTATATAAAAGAAAGAGATTGTCGTTTAGTAGGACCTAATTGTCCAGGTGTTATTACACCAGGTGAAGCAAAAGTAGGCATTATGCCAGGTTTTGTCTTTAAATCAGGTAAAGTAGGTATTGTTTCAAAATCAGGTACATTAACCTATGAAGCAGCTGATCAAGTTGTAAAACAAGGCTTAGGTATTACTACTGCAATCGGAATTGGTGGTGACCCAATTATTGGAACTACAACTAAAGAAGCTGTTGAACTTTTAATAAATGATCCAGAGACTGAAGCTGTTGTAATGATTGGCGAAATTGGAGGGCAATTAGAAGCAGACGCTGCTGAATGGTATAAAAATTCAGGTAGTAAAAAACCAGTTGTTGGTTTTATTGCTGGAGAAACTGCACCTGCTGGTCGTACAATGGGGCATGCTGGAGCAATTGTTGGAGGTAGTGATGATACTGCACAAGCAAAAAAGAAGATTATGAGAGCATGCGGAATCCACGTAGTTGATTCTCCTGCTGAAATAGGAAAAAAAGTAGCTGAAGTAATAGGCTAAGCTATACATAACACTGTTAAAAACCTTACAAAATCTTGTAAGGTTTTTTTATTTCATGCAATTTGTTATTTATATATTTGAAATAACAACATATTACATAACAACTATCCAATCATCATATGAAATTATTAGAAGGTAAAACAGCAATCATCACAGGAGCATCTCGTGGTATAGGAAAAGGTATAGCAGAAGTTTTTGCAGAACATGGCGCAAACGTTGCATTTACATACAGTTCTTCAGTAGAAGCAGCAAATGAGCTTGAAAAAGAATTAAACGCCAAAGGTGTTAAAGCAAAAGGGTACCAAAGTAATGCAGCTAGCTTTGATCAAGCTCAAAAATTAGCTGAAGACGTTTTAGAAGATTTTGGTGGAATTGACATTTTAATTAATAATGCTGGTATTACAAAAGATAATTTGTTAATGCGTATGGGAGAAGAAGATTTTGACAAGGTCATCGAAGTCAATCTAAAATCAGTATTTAATATGACTAAAGCTGTGCAACGCACAATGCTTAAACAACGAAAAGGTTCGATAATTAACATGAGCTCTGTTGTAGGTGTTAAAGGAAATGCAGGCCAAACTAACTATGCAGCCTCTAAAGCTGGTATTATTGGTTTTTCTAAATCTGTTGCTTTAGAGTTAGGCTCAAGAAACATAAGAAGTAATGTAATTGCACCTGGATTTATCGAAACGGAGATGACAGCAAAATTAGACGAAGAAACTGTAAAAGGATGGCGTAATGCAATACCTCTTAAACGAGGAGGAACTCCTGAAGATATTGCGAATGCTTGTGTATATTTAGCTAGTGATTTAAGTGCTTATGTTACTGGACAGACCTTAAATGTTGACGGAGGAATGTTGACATAAATTATAAGTAATGAAAAAGACACTTTTAATATTTTTATTGGCATTGAGTTCTTATAACTTAATATCTCAAAACAAAATTGATTTAAAATCAGCTATATCTGGTGTTAATGGTTGGAATAAAGTCAAAGATGTTGATGCAGCTTATATCATAAATTTCCCAAATAAGCCAGAAAAAGGTAATAACGATGTCGATACAGATAAAGGTGTTGTAAAGATGAATACATACACTTTGCAGACTGCTGATGGAGATAATCTTATATATATGTCTTCATTTACTGAATATCCAAATTCATTTTTTCCAGACAAATTACAATCTGAAGAAAAACAAAATGAAGTATTGAATAACAGTGTTAAAGGTGCTGTAAATAATACCAGAGGAACTTTAATACTAGATGATAAAATTACATTCAATGGTTATAATGGCAGAATAATTAAAATTGAGGTCGATGAAGGATATATCATTAAAATGAAAGTTCTGTTAGTCGGTATAAAATTATATATAGCGCAAGTTATATTTAAAAAAGAAAACGATGATAATGCAGATGCAAAACGGTTTTTTGATTCTTTTGAATTAATCAACGTAAAAAACGAATAATTCAAAACTACTAAAAACATGAAAAAATCTATCCTCTTACTAATTGCTTTTGTCGTTGTTTCTAATACAGTTATAGCTCAAGAATGGATTAAATATAAATCTGATGATTTAGAGTTTATAGCCATGTATCCTAAAGAACCAAAGCGTACAGTTCAGAAAATACCAACAGCTGTTGGTGAATTAGATATGCACATGGTCATGTATTCACCTGCATTTGGTGATGTAAATGCAGTATATTCAGTCATTCGTTCGGATTACCCAAAAGATCAGTTTGAAGATGTAACATCTGAATATAATAATTCAGTTTTGGACGGTGCTGTTAATGGTGCAGTTAATAATGTAAAGGGTACATTGGTATATGATAAAAAAATATCTCTAAATGGATATCCTGGAAGAGAAATTAAAATTCAAATAGATCAAGGTTACATTTATATGAACGCTTATTTAGTTGAGAACATCATGTATATATCTCAAGTTATATGTGAAATAGGTAATGATGGTAATAAAAACATTAAGCGCTTTATGGACTCATTTGATATTATCAAAGCAAAATAGATATTGAGTAATCAAACACTAATAATTATAGCAATTTCTGCAATTATAGCGCTTTTATTAGCGCTTTTTCAGTATGTCTATAAGTCAAAAAAATCTAAATTTAGTTCATGGCTTGCTGGATTGAGATTCATCTCAATTTTTGGAGTTTTTATACTTTTAATTAATCCTAAGTTTGAAGCTGTAAGTTATTTTGAAGAAAAGCCTAATTTGGTATTAGCAATAGATAATTCACAATCTGTAACTTACCTAAAACAAGATAAAAACGCTAAAGCTGCATACGAAAGTATAGTCTCAAATTCTGATTTAGGAGATAAATTTAATATAGAAACTTTTAGTTTTGGAGAGAATACAAAATCATCAGTTGATACATTAAATTTTAAAGACAGGCAATCCAATATCTCAGAATTCTTTGAAAAATATAATGAGTTGTACAAGAATTCAATATCTCCTTTAGTTTTTATTTCTGACGGTAATCAAACTATAGGTAATGATTATCAGTATACAGCCTTAAAAAGTGATCAAGTTGTATATCCAATTATTCTTGGAGATACAACCAGCTTTTCTGATTTACGAGTAGGACAAGTTAATGTTAATCGTTTTGCGTATTTAAAGAATAGATTTCCAGTTGAGATTATAACAAATTATTCTGGCGTAGATGCAATTACCGCTAATCTTAATATACGTTCAGGAAACAGTATCGTCTTTTCAAAGAAAATTCAGTTCGACTCTAATAAGACATCCGAGATTATTAACACTAATCTAAAAGCTAATAGTGTTGGTGTAAAAACTTATAGAGTAGAATTAGTACCATTAGATAACGAAAAAAACAAGGATAATAATTACAAGAATTATGCTGTAGAAGTTATTGATCAAAAGACCAATATCGCTTTAGTCGCAGAAAATCTCCACCCAGATTTGGGCGCCTTAAAAAAAGCCATAGAAAGTAACGAACAACGCAGTGTTTCAATTTTAAGTCCTAAGGATTTTGAAAATCAAAATAATGATTTTCAGTTAGTTGTATTGTTTAGTCCTAATAATAGCTTTAATGCTGTTTATGACAAGATTAATAACCAGAAACTAAACACTTTTACGATTACTGGTAAAATTACAGATTGGGATTTTATAAATAACAAACAATCTTTTTTTAACCAAGAAATCACAAATCAAACAGAAAATTATCAGCCTCTATTAAATCCTAATTACGGAACTTTTATTGTAGATAAGATAACATTTAGTGATTATCCACCTTTAGAGTCTGACTTTGGTTCAGTGTCTTTTTTGGTGCCAGAAGAAACACTACTTTACAAATCAATTAATGGTTTAAATACTGGTGAATCCCTTTTAAGTACCTTAGAGTCAAATAATCAAAAACATGCCTTGTTAAACGGAGAAGGTATATGGAGATGGCGTGCTCAGTGTTTTTTAGACACAGATAGTTTTGAGGATTTTGATAATTTTTTAGGTAAATTAATTCAATATTTAAGTTCAAATAAAAAGCGAAGACGCTTAAGTCTAGATTATAAATCTTTTTATAATCAGAATGAAAATATTATTGTCAATGCACAGTTTTTTAATAAAAACTATGAATTTGATGCTAGTGCTAATCTTCAAATACTACATAAAAACAAAGAAACTGGTGTTTCTAACAGCTTACCATTATTATTAAAAAATACGTCATACCAAATTAATTTAAGTGGTATCGAACCAGGTGATTACGATTTTACAGTCAAAAGCAATAATGAGCCTATTTCGATATCAGGTTCTTTTAAAATTTTAGCTTACGATGTCGAACAGCAGTTTTTGAATGCAGATGTAACAAAACTGCAAAGTATAGCGACAAGTACAAATGGTAAATCATATTTTATAGATAATTCAGATGCTTTAATTTCAGATTTATTGTCTGATAACAGATATGCAACTATACAGAAAAGTAAACGTGAAATAATTCCGTTAATAGATTACAAATATTTATTAGTATTAATTGCTTTAGCCTTATCTTTGGAGTGGTTTATTAGAAAATATAACGGACTCATATAAAAAATAAAGAAATGGAAAAATTACCAAAAGTCGGATTACCAATTTTAGTAGCAGCAGTTATTTGTATTATCATACTTTTCAAATCTGTAATAACAATCGATGCAGGTTATGCTGGCGTGTTATACAAACTTAACGGAGGTGTAGACCCAGAATCAGAACCTCTTGGCGAAGGAATTAACTTCGTAGCACCATGGAATAGTGTTATCGAATATGAAGTAAGACAACAAGAAATTCCTGAAAAAATGTCTGTATTATCATCAAATGGATTAGACATTACATTAGATGCCTCTGTACTTTATCAACCAGACGTTGTTAATCTTGCAAGACTTCATAAAGAAAAAGGACGTAATTATTTAAATCGTGTTTTACAACCTGCAATTCGTTCTGCAGCTCGTAGCGTAGTTGGTCGTTATACACCGGAGCAATTATACTCTAGTAAGCGTGATGCAATTCAAGAAGAAATTTTCATGGAAACCAAAAAGATTGTTGAAAGTCAATACATTCAATTGAACAGTGTTTTAATTAGAGATGTTACATTACCTCCAACAATTAAACAAGCGATTGAACGTAAACTAAAGCAAGAACAAGAATCATTAGAGTATGAGTTTAGGTTAGTTACTGCTGCTAAAGAAGCTGAAAAAGTAATTATCGAAGCTAAAGGTAAAGCAGATGCAAACAAAATCTTAAGCGCTTCATTAACAGATAAAATTTTACAAGATAAAGGTATTGAAGCAACTGTGAAGCTATCTGAATCGCCTAATAGCAAAGTAATTGTTATCGGTTCTGGCGACTCAGGAATGCCTATAATTTTGGGGAACCAATAAAAGTTTGTTAAAGGCTTGGAATTGTAAAATTATTTTATGAAACTTTGCTTTTAAGAAAAAAGAAATGAATTCTATTCAACTACATCATCATTTTCATATAATCGCTCAAGCGAGGTGAAGATGTATTGAATAATTTAAAATATATTTCAAAACCCGTTTGATAAATTCAGATGGGTTTTTTTATTTATAAAATGCATCTATTTTTCAAACTATTCAAATTTAAAAAATGAATAAACTAAAAATTGCAGTACAAAAATCGGGTCGTCTTAATGAAGACTCTATGAAAATCTTAAAGGCTATTGGTATTTCTATAGATAATGGTAAGGACCAACTAAAGGCATCTGCCCGTAACTTTCCTTTAGAAGTGTTTTATTTACGTAATGGTGATATTCCACAATATCTGCGAGATGGTGTTGTAGACGCTGCTATAATAGGTGAGAACGTTTTAATAGAAAAAGGAAACGATTTAAATATTGTTGAGCGACTAGGTTTCTCTAAGTGTCGGGTTTCAATCGCTGTACCAAAATCATCAGAGGCGAAATCATTGAAAGATTTAGAAGGAAAACGCATTGCTACATCCTATCCTAATACGGTAAATCAGTTTTTAGAAAAAGCAGGCATAAAAGCAAACCTTCACATCATTAATGGCTCCGTAGAAATTGCACCAAATATAGGTTTGGCAGATGCTGTTTGTGACATTGTTTCCAGCGGAAGTACCTTATTTAAAAATGGGTTAAAAGAAATAGAAACACTTTTAAAATCCGAAGCAGTTTTAGCTACTTCTCCGAGAATTTCAGAAGAAAATCAAGCCATTATAGATAAGATTCAATTCAGACTTAAATCTGTTCTTAGAGGAAGAGAAAACAAGTATGTACTACTAAATGCTCCTAATGATAAACTAGACAAAATAGTAGATATCCTTCCTGGAATGAACAGTCCAACAATTTTGCCTTTAGCTAAAGATGGCTGGAGTTCTTTACACTCTGTGATTAATAAGAATGATTTTTGGAATGTTATAGATGAACTTAAGGCAAATGGCGCAGAAGGTATATTAGTTTGTCCAATTGAAAATATGGTATTGTAATGCAGTTAATTAATAATCCATCAAGAAAAGACTGGTCACGCATTCTTAAAAGACCAACCAAAACGGTAGATGATATTGAAGTAACAGTCTTAAATGTTTTTAAAGATGTAAAACTCAATGGCGATAAAGCTATAAAATCATATACCGAAAAGTTTGATAAAGTAGCATTAGATACATTACTGGTTTCTTCAACTGAAATTAGTGATGCTTCAAATAATATCTCTGATGAATTAAAGAATGCTATCCAACTCGCCAAATCAAATATTGAAAAATTTCACACAGCTCAAAAGACTAAACGAGTTTTTCAAGAGACTATGGAAGGTGTTGAATGTTGGCAAGAAAAAAGGCCTATTCAAAAAGTAGGATTATATATTCCAGGAGGAACAGCACCTTTGTTTTCAACGGTTTTAATGTTGGCAGTTCCTGCTAACATCGCTGAATGCAAAGAAATAGTATTGTGTTCGCCACCAAACAAAGAAGGTAAAATAGCTAATGAAATTTTATACGCGGCACAGCTTTGTGGTGTAACTAAGGTCATTAAAGTAGGAGGTATACAAGCTGTTGCTGGTTTAACTTTTGGTACAGAATCTATACCCCAAGTCTATAAAATATTTGGACCAGGAAATCAATATGTAACAGTAGCCAAACAATTAGCAACAAAATATGGAGTTGCTATTGATATGCCTGCAGGACCAAGTGAACTTTTAGTAATGGCGGATGAATCTGCAAATGCATCGTATGTAGCTTCAGATTTATTGAGTCAAGCCGAACATGGTTCTGACAGTCAAGTAGTTTTAGTAACCACTTCGCAAAAGTTTGCTGAGGAAGTTGATTCTGAAGTTTACAAGCAACTAGATAATCTACCTCGAAAAGCGATGGCAACTGATGCGATAAATAATTCTAAATCTATAGTGGTAGATAATTTTCAAACAGCTTTAGAATTAATTGATGCTTACGGACCTGAGCACTTTATCGTTTCAACTTCAAACGATGATTTTTTTGTAGAAAACATTGGTAATGCAGGCTCTGTTTTTATAGGGAATTACACACCTGAAAGTGCTGGTGATTATGCATCCGGAACAAATCATACATTGCCGACTAACGGTTTTTCTAAAGCCTATTCAGGTGTTAACCTTGACAGTTTTCAGAAGAGTATGACTTTTCAGAAAATTTCTGATGTTGGAATTAGAGCTATTGGACCATCTATTGAGCTTATGGCCGAAGCAGAGGGATTACAAGCACACAAAAATGCCGTGACATTAAGATTAAAAGATTTAAAGTCATGAATATAGAGAATCTTTTAAGAGATAATATTAAAACAATAAAAGCCTATTCTTCTGCACGAGACGAGTATAAAGATGCTTCTACCAATATGGTTTTTATTGATGCTAATGAAAATCCATTTCAGTCTAACGTTAACAGATACCCTGACCCTCAACAGTCCAAAGTAAAACAACGACTAGCTGAGATTAAAGGCGTTAAAACCTCTCAAATTTTGTTGGGTAATGGAAGTGATGAAGTATTAGATTTATTATTTAGAGCTTTTTGTGAGCCTAATAGAGATAATGTCATCACATTGCCACCAACATATGGAATGTATTCGGTATTGGCCGATTTGAATGCTATCCAAATACAAAAAGTATTATTAGATGCTAATTTTGAGCCAAAGGTTAATGAGATACTTGACGCTCAGAATCAATTTTCAAAAATACTATTCTTATGTTCACCAAATAACCCAACAGCAAATAGTTTTAGTGCTCATAAAATTGAAGAATTATTAAAAGGATTTAATGGTATTGTTGTAATTGATGAGGCCTATATAGATTTTTCTAATAGTGATAGTTGGGTGAGTCGATTAAATGAATTTCCGAATTTAATAGTTACACAAACACTATCAAAGGCTTATGGACTAGCCGGTATTAGATTAGGACTATGTTTTGCTTCAGAATTTATTATCTCTATTTTAAACAAGATTAAACCACCATATAATGTGAATCAATTAACTCAAGATAGAGCAATTGAACGGTTAAGTGATTTAGAAGAAGTAAAAAATGAAGTCGTCTCAATTTTAAGACAACGTGATGTTTTAGCTAATGAATTATCGAAAGTATCATTTGTAGAAACAATACATCCATCAGACTCAAATTTTCTTTTAGTAAAGGTAGATGATGCTAATCATCGTTACGTACAATTAATAGAAAAAGGAATTGTGGTGAGAAATAGAACGACACAACCATTGTGTGAAAATTGCTTAAGATTTACTATTGGAACTGAAGCAGAAAACAAAGTATTAATTAAGACATTAAACCAACTATAATGAAACCTGTATTATTCATAGATAGAGACGGTACGTTAATCCGAGAACCAGCAGACGAGCAAATCGATGCGTTTGAAAAGTTAGAATTCTATCCAAAAGTATTTCAATACTTAAGTATGATTGCTAAAGAATTGAATTTTGAAATCGTTATGATTACTAACCAAGATGGTCTAGGTACTGAAGTTTATCCAGAAGACACATTTTGGCCTGTCCATAATTTTGTTTTAAAGACATTTGAAAGTGAAGGTATTTTATTTAAAGAACAGTTCATAGACAGAACATTCGCAAAAGATAATGCACCAACACGCAAACCTAATACAGGATTGTTAACCAAGTATTTTACTGAGGATTATGATTTAGCAAATTCATTTGTAATCGGTGATAGATTAACAGATGTTGAATTAGCTAAAAATTTAGGCGCAAAAGGCATATTTATAAATGATAACACAAATCTTGGCACTGATGAAGTTACCGTAAGTAATACTGAATTACAAGATTGTATCGCTCTAGAGACAAATGATTGGGAAGCGATATATAGATTTTTGAAAACAACTGAACGTGTTGGCGGTATAGAGCGCAATACAAATGAAACTAAGATTAAAATAGACCTTAATCTTGACGGAACAGGAAAGAGTAAAATAGATACGGGTATTGCCTTTTTTGACCATATGTTAGACCAGATTGCTCGTCATGGTCAAATGGACTTAAATATTAAAGTAGATGGAGATTTAGAAGTAGATGAGCATCATACTATAGAAGACACAGCCATTGCATTAGGTGAAGTTTTTGCTAAGACACTTGGCAATAAACTAGGTATTGAACGCTATGGATTCTCTTTGCCTATGGATGATTGTTTAGCTCAGGTTTCAATAGATTTTGGTGGTCGTAACTGGTTAGTTTGGGAAGCCGAATTTAATCGCGAAATGATTGGTAAAATGCCTACAGAAATGTTTTATCATTTCTTTAAATCCTTTACTGATGGTGCCAAATGTAATTTGAATGTAAAAGTAGAAGGCACAAATGAACATCACAAAATTGAGGCAATCTTTAAAGCATTTGCAAAAGCAATTAAAATGGCTGTAAAGCAAGATGTTGAAAAAATGATTTTGCCATCAACAAAAGGAATGCTGTAATGGATTTAAAAATAGTCAATTACGGTGCTGGTAATATTAAGAGTATTCAATTCGCGTTTCAGCGTTTGGGATATGATGCTGTATTATCTAATAACCCTGATGAAATAATTAATGCTGATAAGGTTATTTTTCCTGGAGTAGGTGAAGCGAGTTCTGCAATGAAAATGCTTAAAGAAAGTGGATTAGATACTTTAATCCCAGAATTAAAACAACCCGTTTTAGGTATTTGTTTAGGTATGCAATTGATGTGTAACCATACTGAAGAAGGCGATACTAAAGGACTAGGAATTTTCAACACCAATGTAAAACGTTTTTCAAACAATGTAAAAGTGCCGCAAATGGGCTGGAATACGGTTAAAAATCTAAAGTCCGACTTATTTAAAAATATCTCTGAAGGTGACTATATGTATTTGGTTCACAGTTACTATGCAGAAGATTGTGATGAGTCGATAGCAACTTCAGATTATGAAATAGAATATGCATCAGCATTAGAGAATGATAACTTTTTTGGAGTACAGTTTCATCCAGAAAAGAGTAGTAAGATAGGAGCACAATTACTACAAAACTTTTTAGACTTATAAAATGAGAATAATACCAGCAATAGATATTATTAACGGACAATGTGTACGATTAACGAAAGGCGATTATGACACCAAAAAAGTGTATAATGAGAATCCTTTGGAAGTGGCAAAGATGTTCGAGGATTCAGGTATTCAATATTTACACGTTGTTGATTTAGATGGTGCAAAAGCTAGTCATATCATCAACTATAAAGTTTTAGAACATATAGCTACTAAAACCAACCTTAAAATAGATTTTGGAGGTGGTTTAAAGTCAGATGAAGATTTAAAAATAGCTTTCGAGTCTGGTGCTCACCAAATAACAGGAGGAAGTATAGCCGTCAAAAAACCAGAAGTATTTGAAAATTGGATTTCTAAATTTGGTTCTGATAAAATAATTCTTGGAGCGGATTGTAATAACGAAAAGATTGCAATTTCTGGCTGGCAAGAAGAAAGTGATTTAGATGTCATTCCTTTTATAAGAGACTACCAAGCCAAAGATGTTTCTTATGTGATATGCACAGATATTTCAAAAGACGGCATGCTTGAAGGTCCTTCATTTGAATTATATAAGCGTATTCTTAATGAAGTAGAAGGGGTTAAATTAATTGCTTCAGGTGGAATTTCTAAATACGATGAACTTCCCAAACTGCTAGAAATGGGCTGTGAAGGTGTCATTGTTGGCAAAGCGATATATGAAAATAAAATTTCATTAAAAGAGATCGAACAATTTATTATCAATAATTAATTATGCTGACAAAACGAATTGTTCCTTGTTTGGATATTAAAAATGGTCGTACCGTAAAAGGTGTCAATTTTGTGGATTTACGTGATGCAGGTGATCCAGTAGTACTCGCTAAGCAATATGCAGAATTAGGTGCTGACGAACTTGTCTTTTTAGATATAGCCGCTACTCTAGAAAACAGAAGAACTATGCACGATATGGTGCTAAAAGTAGCGGAACAAGTTAATATACCTTTTACTGTTGGAGGTGGTATCTCTTCAGTTGCTGATGTTGATGACCTATTGCATTGTGGTGCTGATAAAGTATCTATAAATTCATCTGCGGTAAAACGACCAGAGTTAATTAATGAACTATCAAAAAAGTTTGGTAGTCAATGCGTAGTAGTTGCTATTGATGCAAAAAAGATAGGTGAGGAGTGGTTTGTACATTTAGCAGGAGGAACTATCCCAACAGATATTAAGTTATTTGAATGGGCAAAAGAAGTTGAGAGCCGTGGTGCTGGAGAGATATTGTTTACATCTATGAATCATGACGGAACCAAAGCAGGATTTGCAAATGAAGCCTTAGCAAAACTATCAGATTTAGTAAATATTCCAATTATTGCTTCTGGTGGCGCTGGAAAGATTCAACATTTTGCAGACACCTTTAAAAAAGGAAAAGCTGATGCTGCATTGGCTGCTAGCGTGTTTCACTTTGGTGAAATACCTATAATAGAATTAAAAAAGGAATTACGAAAACAAGGAGTTTCAGTAAGAATATAAATGTCATTCAGAACACTACTGAAATCCAAATGTATTTGGATTGAAAGTATTTTGCAAAGCAAAAGAAGAACCTCACATCAAAAGAGATTTCTCGTCGCTGCGCTCTGTAGAAATGACAAATAGAATAATAATTATGAATATAGATTTCAATAAAAGTCCTGATGGACTTGTGCCAGCAATTATTCAAGATGCAATAACAAATAAAGTCTTAATGCTAGGTTACATGAATAATCAAGCTTTGCAACAAACCATAGATTCTAAATTAGTTACGTTTTTTAGTAGAACAAAGCAGCGTCTATGGACCAAAGGTGAAGAAAGCGGAAATGTTTTAAATTTAGTAGATATAAAACTTGATTGCGATAATGATACATTACTAGTTTTTGTAAATCCAAAAGGGCCAATATGCCATAAAGGCTCAGATACGTGCTGGAATGAAACCAATAATCAATCCTTTGGATTTATTTCAAAACTAGAAGATACTATTTCGTCTAGAATAGAAAACGCAGATAGTCAAAAATCTTATGTAGCTTCATTATTTGCTAAAGGCATAAATAAAGTTGCTCAAAAAGTAGGAGAAGAAGCTGTAGAGGTTGTTATTGAAGCAAAAGATAATAATGATGACTTATTTTTAGAAGAGTCAGCAGACTTACTTTTTCATTATTTAATGTTACTACAGGCAAAAGGTTTTAAGCTCAATGATGTTGTAGATGTATTAAAAGGTCGTGAAAAATAGTTAACGTGTAAAGGTCATAGTAGATACCACATTACCTTCTTTATCATAATAGGTTCATTTGCCTATTGGTCTTTTCCAATGCAGGTATTGCCCTTTAGATTTGACACTACCGTCTTCATAGAAGAAAGTTACTGGTCCTTCAACTTTATTGTCTTTGTATGTGCCTTCACAAACTTTACGACCATAAGGGTCAAAGTCAATCCATTTCCCATTTCCAACTCCATCAACATATTCTTGCATAGTCATATAATTTCCATTATCATATTTGCCATATAGCACACCAGTAAAGGGTTTATCTGAACCTGTTTTGTAATATTTAGAGCCCAATTTATACGCTTTTTGATATGTATTTGACATAGATACTAATTTCTGTTCTTGACTTAATCCACTAGACATAAATAACATGACTAAAGAAAATGATAATAGAGTTTTCATAAAACGTGTTTATTATATATACACGCAAATTCGTTTTTGGATGAGTAAACTAAAACTGCCACTAAATATTTTAGTGGCAGTTACTCTAATGTAATTCAGAAAGTTTAATCATGCATTAGAACCATGTTAAGCTTAGTTACTATCTTTTTCTATAATTTCTAATGTTTGCTCAATCCAATCTCTACTAAAATCTAATGGTATTTCTGGACTTACACCTTTTCCTTCATATTCGATATACTTATGAAAATTCATATCTGTTGGCATCATTTTAAAATATTCTGAAGGCGTATTGTATCTGTAACCGTAATTCATACCATAAGCAATTATTCCACGTGATTTTTGTCCCAAATGTTTAGCGTTTTTATTTTTAAGAAGCTTTAAAGTAAATTGTTCGCCATTACTTCCTGCAAAAGCATTAGTAATAACATAAACATTCTTATTTTTTAAAAATTTCAAAAAAGGATCTGAAAACTTACTGTTACCACCTCTGTTACTTCTTAAATCAACAATAATATTATCTGCAGTTAATTTATCCTTAGTGGTGTTGAAAAATGAATTTAATTCATTCTTTTTATTATTGCCGAATGTAGCAAAGTAGAGGTATTGTACATTATCATTAATTTGTCGAAAAGAAGCTACTTCTGCATCATCAGTAGGCAACTCAAAATTATTTGTGTTTCCTACTTTTTTATATGACCAAATACGCCCATTTTCTAAAGACATGCTTTTTACAAATCCAGGTTTTCTGGTTTTTGAATTGTAATAGTACATATTGTATTTGTTGGCATTGGTATGAGTCATAGTAAATCTAGTTTCACCAACTGTCCAATTTTCTAAGTCGGTTTCTAAAACAATGCCTACCAGATCGTTAGTACCTTTTATATATTGCAACCCAATTAGTTCATTATTAAACTTGTAAATACCCTCTGCGGCTTCTAGAGGTTTGTTATTTAATGTTTCTTTTAATGCTTCAATATTTGTTTGTAATTCGTTAATTGTAATTTTAGAATACGCATTGTTAACTTGAAGCGAAGCATGAACATCATTAACCAAATTCATTTGCTCCAATAATAATTTGTAGCAATCTTCTATTGGAAGTGGATTTTCCATTTTTGAAGAATTATTATTATAAGTGGTATTAAATTTATCTAATTTTTCGCCCTTAATTTGTTTTTTGTAAGACGGCATTTTTTTCATTTTCTCAACTATAAAATCTAAGTCTGTTTTACAGTCACAAGTTTGAAGTTGTGCATTTATAAATTGAAACCCGAATACAAACGCGATAATAAATGGTACTAATTTTTTCATGATTGAATGATTTATGTGATTAAACTTTCTGAAGCAAATATATTTAAGGAACCATCATTCAATTCAATAATAACAAGTGTTTGGGGCGAAATGGTATTAGTTTGTGGTAAGTTGAAATGCCTTTTTAATAGCTTTCTGATAGGTTTTAGAAATTGGCACTTCAACATCATAATTCATGCGCATAGAAAGTTTACTGTTTTCAGTTTTCCATTGCTGAAAATGGAATGGATTTATAAGATACGAGCGATGCGTCCGAAGTAATTCTTCAAATTCTGCATCAATAACCGATAACTTATTACGAATCAACGTTTTTTTAAGTACATTACTAGAAAGGTAAAAAACTTCGATATAATTATCTGATGATTTTATTGAAATAATATCGTTAAAATTAAGTCGTAAACCTTCATAATTACCTTCACCTTTAATTTCTACTTTACTATTTTCTAATCTTTTTTCGTGGTATTTTCCAAAGGCAAAACGTGCTATAATTATTATTGGAAAAACCGTTAAAATTGCTGGAATTATAATGGTTCTTAGGTGATAGTTGAATGAATACGCATTTGGATGCCAGTCCATAATTACAATAAGATAAAAATACCTTAAAGCAAAAATTGAAATACTTATAAAGCAAAACGAAAAAATAATTTCGCTACTAACGCGCCATTCTTTTTTGTTACTATTGTATATCAAATACTGGATTGGTAGATGAAAACCATATAAGAATGCAGCTAAAATACCGTATCCAGGTAAGTAAAGTAATTTTTCTTGTTGACCGAACTCATTTACATCTAGCGGTTCTGTAAAAAAAAGAAATACAAATATCCAAATAGCTAGAATCACGCTGATAATTAAATGATGCTTTAGCTTTGGGTCAAATGGATAATTGCGCTTCAAATAAATTTCTATTTAAAGTAAAAATAAAAAAAGCATCAGAAACTCTGATGCTTTTTTTGTATTTGTCAATGCAATTATTTAATCCACCCTTTTGCAGCAGAATTTCTTGCAAAATATACCAAAAACACACAAACTACAATTATTAGCACAGGCATTACAATTTGAGCACCGCTCATTTCTACATTTTTAAATAAATAGAAATGCTGTACGATTGCACCAATTGCCGAAAGTACAAAAAGTATATGCGCCCATTTTTTTCTAATTAATAAACATAATGCTCCTAAAGCACCGCAAAATACTGCAATTGCAAAAGCGGCAGTATACCATGCAGGAAACTCCATTAAAAACTCGGCTTGCTGTTCTGGTGGTAATGCAGCAATCATTTCTTCTGTTGCAAATGCTTTACTCAAATAGGCCATAACGCCTAATCCATTCCAAATTAGAGCTAATACGCCAATAATCCAGAACCAAACTGGTGGTTTTGTTGTTGTCATGATTTGTTGATTTTAGTTAGTAATAGCTTTCAAGTTAAAAAAAATTTTGATTAGTAGATTAGTTAATAGTAATTTCGACATTAATATGGTATTTGAAAAGCGTTATTATTACCTCATAAAGATTCAATATTTAGGATATAGATTTCACGGATGGCAAAAACAACCAGATGTAAAGACTATCCATTTAATGATTGATCGCACACTAAAATTTATCCTCAAGGATACTAGGTTTAAAACACTTGGAGCTGGACGCACAGATGCTATGGTATCTGCAAACGAAGCGGCGTTAGAACTTTTTATTTATAATTCACCTATCGAGGATTTTGAAGAATTTTTGGCACTTTTTAATCATAATTTACCGCAAGACATCAGAGCGCTTTCTATTAAAGAAGTTAATAAGGATTTTAATATTATTCAAGATTCAAAAATTAAAGAATACCATTACGTATTCTCAGAAGGACAAAAAAATCATCCATTTTGCGCACCCATTTTAACAACAATTCTAGAGACTTTAGATGTAGAACTTATGAAAAAAGGCGCAATGCTTTTTCAAGGTACGCACAACTTTAAAACCTATTGCTATAAAGCATCAGCTACAGGAGAGTTTATAAGAACTATCGAAAACTGTCAATTAGTTGATAACACAATATATACCGCTAATTTTTTTCCAGACAAATCTTATGTATTAAAAGTAAGAGGAAAGGGTTTTATGAGAAATCAAATACGACTAATGTTTGGCGCATTAATTAAGCTAGGTAGAGGCGATATTACTTTAGAGTATATTGAAATGACTTTGAAAGAAAATAGTACAGAAGTTATGGACTACATTGCACCAGCGTCTGGATTAATTTTGCATTCAATAAATTTTGAATAAAAAAAATCACCTATTGAAGGTGATTTTTAAATTTATACTCAACTAAGAAAACACGCTATTTCACAACGTGTAACTTAGGCTCTTTAGTTAAAAATTTTCCGTTTACACATTCTCCTAAAATGATAACTTCTTTTGATCGTTCGTACATTTTAATAGAACGCTCCATCTGCATTTCTGTTGCATTATATAACTTAACGCCAGATCTTGAACCCTTGTTGCGTATTTCTATATAAAAACCATCTTTTAATTTTGTTGGTTTTGTTGCTGGTCTACCCATAAATAAAATTGTAATTATTAATTTTTTGCATTATACTGAATTTTCTTTCATCCTACAAGTTTATTTTTAATTATTCTAAATCAATTTGTGTTTTTGTTAAATTTTTTTAAATGAAAGTCTAATTATGTTAAATAAACTTAATAAGAGTTAAACCCTGTTAAATGGCTTGACAAAATTCCTATATCCCTTATATTAAATTATATGAAAACCAATAAAACACAAACAACAGGAATGAATTATTTAAACATCAAAGACCAAAACTTACATGCGACTGTTGTAGAACTAAACATTTTACTAGCAGATTATCACATTTATTATCAAAATTTAAGAAACTTTCATTGGAACATATTAGGAGAGAATTTCTTTGAGTTACATAATAAATTTGAAGAACTTTATAATGATGCAAGAATTAAGATAGACGAAATTGCTGAACGTATATTGACTCTAAGATATCATCCAGTGAGTACTTTAAAAGAATATTTAAATCTAGCAACCATTGAAGAAACTTCATCTGAAAAAACGGATAAGGAAATGGTAAATTATATTTTGCAAAATCACTCAACTTTACTACAACAAATGAGTAAAGTGATAGAAGAAGCTGATAAGATTAAAGATGAAGGAACTATTGACTTAATTGGTGCTTACATTAGAGAATTAGAAAAAAACAGTTGGATGTTAGATGCTTTTGTTCGCTCTACATCAACTCAGTTAAATAAAAGTGAATTCTAGTAGTATTTAGTTAGATTATTTATTAGAAATTTTTTATTAACTAAAACTACACAATGAAAGAACAATTTAAAACAGCATTTGCTGCACTTACAGATAAACTTAAGTCATGGTTTACAACCATAATCGAATATTTGCCCAATTTTATATTAGCAATGTTAGTCATGGTGGCATCGTACTACATTGCAAGATACGTAAGTAAACTTGAAGAAAGACTTGTCACAAACCGTGTACAGCAAAAAAGTATTAGCAAAACAATAGCAAGAATATCTGCAGTTGCTGTGGTAATATCTGGTCTCTTTATCTCGTTAGGAATATTAGATCTAGGAAAAACATTGACATCATTATTAGCCGGAGCAGGAGTTGCTGGTCTTGCAATTGGACTTGCATTACAAGGTACATTAGCCAATACTATTGCTGGTGTAGTACTTTCGTTTAGAAAAAAAGTACAGATTGGTAATTGGGTTGAAACTAATGGTTTTTCTGGTGAAGTAATGGATATAAATCTAAAAGATTTCACCCTAAAGGAAGCAGACAATAATATTGTTGTTATACCTAACAAAACCATATTAGAAAATCCACTAAAAAATTATTCTTTGACTACAAAAATGAGAGTATTTTTAGAATGTGGTGTAGGCTATAGTTCGGATTTGGAAGAAGTTGAACGACTTACTAAAAAAGTTATAAAAAATACTTTTTACCAAATTAATTCTACCGACGAAGTAGAATTCTATTACACTGAGTTTGGAGCCTCATCTATTAATTATCTATGTCGATTTTGGATAGATTCGGAGAATGCTTTAGAGAAATTAAAAGCAAAGACCAGAGCTATCGTCGAAATCAAAAAAGCATATGATAAAGCAGGAATTAATATTCCTTTCCCAATCAGAACATTACAATTTGATAATAAATTGAATGTAAAATCTACACAATTAGAAAATTCCTTTTCTGATAACTAGTCATTATTCTTTTAATGATAAAATTTCTCTAAAAGCTTGAGGAAAATTTACTAACTATTAAAACCATTAACTATGTTACGTTGGATGATTATCTTTATTATTGTTGCTATAATTGCTGGAGTTTTAGGCTTTGGCGGAATTGCAGGAGCGTCTGCAGGATTAGCAAAAATTTGTTTCTATATTTTTATAGCACTTTTCGTCATATCACTAATAAGAAATTTGTCTAAAAAATAGACAAATAATTAAAATCGTATTTATTAATCTAAAATTTACAAAATGAAAAAATTATCATATTTATTTATTGCATTGTTCTCTTTAAGTCTTTTAACAACAAGTTGTAGAGAACAAAAAACCACAGAAGAAAAAATTGAGAATTCGGTAGAAGAAGCTGGTGATGCAGTGGAAGACGCCGCCGACGAAGTTGAAGATGCAGTTGAAAATTAAAATAACTTTATAAATTAATGTATAATTATATATTAAACCCAAGCTACTAAGTTTGGGTTTTTATATTTTTGGAATTAACAATACAATATTATGGCAATATCTATACCTAAAGAAACATTTGTTTTTCTAAAAAAACTTTCTAAAAATAACAACCGCGACTGGTTTGCTGATAATAAAACAGAGTTTAAGCGCATAGAAACTGATGTAAAGTCAGCCTATAATCATCTAGGAGTTTTAATGAATGAGCATGACCTAATCGATAAAGTCAAAGTTTTTAGAATATATAGAGATGTCAGATTTTCAAAAAACAAATTGCCTTATAAAACACATTTCGGAGGTTCTTTTAATCGAAAGAAGCCCGAGTTAAGAGGCGGTTATTACTTACATCTACAGCCTAATAACGAGTCATTTGTTGCTACAGGTTTTTGGGAACCAAATAAAGAGGATTTGATGCGTATTCGTAAAGAGTTTGAAATGGATGATGAAGAAATTCGTGATATTCTTGAGCAAAAAGTCTTTAAGGATACATGGGGAGATTTTACTGGCGATTCATTAAAAACTGCTCCGAGAGGTTTTGATAAAGCGCACAAAGCAATTGATTTAATTCGTCGCAAGCAATTTATATTTATAAAAAAGTTTACAGACAAAGACGTACAATCTAAGGACTTTATAAATCAGGTTGATAACGCATTTAGAGCTGCTAGACCTTATTTAGACTATATGAGTGATGTGCTCACTACTAATTTAAATGGAGAGTCTTTGCTCTAGACTGCTTTTAATATTTCGGGTTTTGTAAAGAGTTGGATACTGCTTAATAAACGCTCTTTTACAATATTCATCATACGTTTATTTAATGCTGAAGAATTTTGAATGTAAATCTCATATTCTTCAACTGTGAATTGTCCAATAACCATTCCTTTTAATGAGTTTCTGAACTTCATATCTTTGTGTATAGCATTCTCGATATAAGCCATTTGTTTTGGAAGTGTTAAATCATAAAACACATTCTTTCGCTTTGATATGTAATTCTTGAAAACTGCAACAAATAAATCATTTTGCATTTTTATAACTGGGCGCAATGTTTTATTCTGAAAAGCTTCATCAGCAGACATGGTATCATATACTTTTGCCGATGGTATTAAAGGCCTAATGTCAATAAGATGTTTTGAGCGAGTTTCCATATTTAGAGTAGATTTGAATTAATATGGAATTAAATTTAGATATAATGTGACTTATATCTTCTTACGACGCATTATCTTGTTAACTGCGTTATTAACAAATTAATTTTTAGCTTGTTTTTAAAGGAGTTCATATCTTTAACTAAAATTATAGAGCATGAAATTTGGAAGCGTTGATAATCCGCAAGATATAGACTTTACTCTACCAAAAGATCATAAAGATACACTGAGAGTTTTAAAAGAAAATCCTTCAGAGAAGACTAACATATTTGTGGGTTGTGCCAAATGGAATCGTGCAGATTTAAAAGGGTTTTATCCTAGAGGTACAAAAGATGAATTAGAATATTATTCAAGACAATTCAATTCTATTGAGTTAAACGCTACATTTTATAGAATTTTTCCTCCTGAACAATTTCAAAAATGGTACGATAAAACACCAGATAACTTCAGGTTTTTCCCAAAGCTTAATCAAGAAATTAGCCACTGGAAACGTTTAAATGAAGATATAAATCCTGTTGTAGATAATTACCTGAATAGTACTATTAATCTCAAAGAAAAATTAGGCTGTATCTTTTTGCAAATGCATAGTAATTTTGCGCCTAAGGATTTTGATAGAGTCATTAATTTTGCTGAATCTTGGCCAAAAGAAGTACCATTGGCTATAGAATTTAGACATACAGATTGGTATAACGATAAGATAATAGCAGAAGATTTATACCAACTTTTAGAAGAAAATGATATTTCTAATATTATAGTCGATTCTGCTGGTAGACGCGATATTATGCACATGAGATTAACCAATTCTAGAGCTTTTATTAGATACGTTGGCGCAAATCATCAAAGCGATTATTCGAGATTAGATGATTGGGTAGAGCGTCTAAAAATCTGGCAAGAAGCAGGGATTAAGGATATTAATTTCTTTGTGCACCAAAATATTGAGAAAGAGTCACCATTGCTTTCGGCATATTTAATAAAACAAATAAATTCAGAATTAGGTGCTAGTTTAAAAATTCCTAACGACGATTCTGTTGGACAACAAACATTATTATAGATGAGATTTAATACACGAAAATGGGTAAAACCCGAAGACTTAAACCCTAACGGTACTTTATTTGGAGGTCAACTGTTGGCTTGGATAGATGAAGAAGCGGCTTTGTATACAATAATTCAACTCGAGAACTCGAAGATTGTTACAAAGTTTATGTCCGAAATTAATTTTATGGCGTCTGCTAAAAAAGGTGATATAGTAGAAATAGGAATGGAAGTTGTCAAGTTTGGTCGGTCATCTATTACAATGAAATGTGAGGCTAGAAACAAAATGACACAAGAAACAATTTTAACTGTAGATAATATGATAATGGTTAATCTTGGACCTGATGGTAAACCTAAACCACACGGAAAGACAAAAGTAGAATTTGTTAAGGATAGACTATAGTATTAGTCCAGAGCTAACTCGTATACTTCTAAATCAAAATACGATACAGCAGCAATTACATGGTCAAAAATGTCGCCCATGATATACTCATAATTTACCCAACGCTGGTCTTTGCTAAAGGCATAAATCTCAAGCGGAATTCCTTGATTGGTTTGTTCTAGTTGACGTACCATCATCGTCATATCTTTATTCAACGCTGAATGATTTTCGACATATGTTTGAAGATATTTTCTAAACACTCCAAAGTTGGTAAGATTTCTTCCGTTTATGAGTACAGATTTATCAATATCATTTTCAATATTTGCGGCATTAATTTCATTAGTACGGCTTTCTATGTAATCAGAAACCAATTCAATTTTTTTAAAACGATTGATGTCATCTTCACTTAAAAATTTGATTGCAGAGGCTTTAATTAATACCGAACGTTTTATACGACGACCACCAGAATTAGACATACCACGCCAGTTTTTAAACGAATCAGAAATTAGTGCGTAAGTGGGTATTGTTGTTATGGTTTTATCCCAGTTCTGGACTTTTACCGTAGCCAGTGTGATTTCTGTAACATCACCATCAGCGCCATATTTTTCAAATGTTATCCAATCACCGATACGAACCATGTCGTTTACTGTAACTTGTATGCTAGCTACAAAACCCAAAATACTATCTCTAAATACAAGAATAATAATTGCTGAAACTGCACCAATACTAGTCACAAATTCCCAAAAAGAAATACCTGTTACTATTGCAAATATTGAGAATATTGCCAATAGCCAGACAAAAATCATAAATACTTGTATGTAGCTATGAATAGGTTTGTCTTTATAACGAGCTAGCGTTTTTAGGTAATCACGAACAGAATGAAGTATGCTTTGTAGTATTCTAATAGTTAATAATATCGCTATTACTTTTAAGGTTTTTTCTATAATATCTTCAACAACCGGAAAATCAGAAAACACTTGAGGTACAAACTCTATTAGAATTATTAATGGGATAATATGTGCTATGTTTCTGGGTAGTTTATTAGCTACTAATATGTCATCAAAATCAGTTTTGGTACGTCTAGCTATACTTGAAGAAAATCGCCTTAACACACGTTTAGTTACAAAGTCTATAATAAACGCGACTATTAGTAATGCTATTAATAATGCTAGCATATTTAAATACTTGGCGGTATCGACAGCAAAGCCATTATCAATTAATAAGTCATATATGTAATGCTTCATCAGCTAAATTGATTTCTATATAAACCTAAGAAATATTACTTAAGCAGTATGTGGTTTTAAATATTTCTTATCAACATAAAAAGTCCCAAAAGGGATTAAAGAAGCTGCAAGAACTATTAAGAAGGTTTTCTGACTCCATTTAAAATCTGGTTTTAACCAAATGGCCAATACAATATATACTACAAATAATAGACCATGCGGCATGCCAAGCAACTTTACATATTGTGGGTCATTATTAAAATATTTAATTGGTACAGCAACAAATAAAAGTAAGATATACGAAACACCTTCTAAAAAGGCTATGACTCTAAAAAAATTCAACATAAAACATCAATTTTTAAAGTGCAAAAATACTTTAGAATTACAGATTATTAATCGATTTTAACAGCTTTTAAGAATAAAATAAAAACTAATATTCTATTAATTATATTTACACTTTATATTAAAATAAACCACCAATTCTGATGATTTCTATTAAAAAACAACTCATTATTACACTATGTTTATCTCTATTTTTAGGGTTCAATTTTTCTGAAGCTCAATCAAAACGTAAACGAAAAAAAGATGCTAAATCAGAAGCTGTAACACCAAAACCAGCTGCAAAAAAGAAAGGTAAAATAAAAGATTACGATAAAGTAATTACAAAGGATGCCATTAGTGACGATGGTTTGTTTAAAGTTCATCAAGTAGGAGAGAAGTATTTTTTCGAAATCCCTAATGACTATTTAGACACAGATATGTTATTGGTAAGTCGATTTTCGAAATTACCAACAGGACTTGGTGGCGGTTATGTTAACGCTGGTACCAAAACTAATACAAGATTGGTAAGATGGGAACGTTTTAAAAACAAAATTCTAATAAAAGAAAGGTCTTACAGTGCAGTCGCTGATGATAGTTTACCTATTAATATTTCTGTTCAGAATAATAATTACGAACCAATCATATACGCTTTTGATATACAAGCTATATCTAAAGATTCTACTGCTGTTGTTGTAGATGTTAGCTCTTTTTATGGTACAGATGTAAAAGCAATTAGTGGTTTGCCATCTAGGTACAGAAAACAGTACAAGGTTAGAAATTTAGATAAATCTAGAAGCTTTATTAACTCAATGAAAAGTTTTCCTGAAAACATAGAAGTTGTTCAAGATTTTACATATAACGCTGCAGAACCACCTTCAAATGGCGGTATTGAGTCTATAAGTATTCAAATGAACCAATCGATGATTTTGTTACCTAAAGAAAAAATGCAACCTCGTTATTTTGATGAACGTGTTGGATGGTTCACGTTAAGTAAATATGATTATAGTAGCGAAAAACTTAAAGCAGACCGCAAAACTTATATTCGTCGATGGAAATTAGTACCAAAAGATATTGAAGCATATAAACGAGGAGAATTAGTTGAACCTGTAAAACCAATTGTTTACTATTTAGATCCAGCGACACCAGAAAAATTTCGCTCATACATGAAAGAAGGTATTGAGCTTTGGCAAAAAGCATTTGAAGCTGCTGGTTTCAAAAATGCAATTATAGCAAAAGACCCACCAACTAAAGAGGAAGATCCAGATTTTAGTCCAGAAGATATACGTTATTCTGTGGTAAGATATGTTGCGAGTACAACACGTAATGCAACTGGGCCAAGTGTTTCTGACCCAAGAACGGGAGAAATTATCGAAAGTGATATTATTTGGTACCACAATCATTTACGCTCTTACAGGAACCGTTACTTGTTAGAAACTGGAGCAGCTAATCCTTCTGCAAGAACATTGGACACACCAGCGGAAGATATCGGAGAAATGATGAAAATGGTAATCGCTCATGAGGTTGGACATACATTAGGCTTGCCACACAATATGGCAGCAAGTTACGCATACAATGTCGAGAATTATCGTGATGGTGCATTTACGCAAAAAAATGGTATAGCGGCTACAATTATGGATTATGCTCGCTACAACTATATTGCACAACCTGGAGATCAAAACATTCGTTTTATTAGACAGTTAGGACCTTATGATGATTATGCTATTAACTTTGGATATCGTTATTATCCAGAGGTTAATTCTGCAGATGATGAACTTCCAATTTTAGATAAAATGGTTTCTGCAAAAAGTGGAGACCCAAAATATATGTTTGGCAGTCAAGGTAGCCGTTTTGATCCAAGGTCTCAAACTGAAGATATCGGAAACAACAGCATCAAAGCCAGTACTTATGGCTTGAAAAATCTTAAAATTGTTGCAGCTAATCTACCACAATGGACTAGTGACCAGACTAATAATTATGATGACTTAGGAGAATTATATGGCGAAATGTTAGGCGTTTGGAATAGGTACATTGGTCATGTGACATCTCATGTTGGTGGTGTTTACGAAGACACTCAAAACCCTTCTCAAAAAGGAGATGTATATACTATGGTCCCAAAAGAACAGCAAAAAGCAGCAATGCAATGGTTACATAAAAATGCATTTGCAAGTCCTACTTGGTTAGTTGATAAAAAAATTCTTAATAAGATTGATTACGCAGGTTATACAGAGCGCTTAAGAGGTTTGCAATCAAGGCATCTTAACCGTTTGATGAGTTTTGAAACCTTAGGTAGACTCATAGACTATAATGCATTGGATGCAACAAATTATTCTGCCCTAGAAATGCTTCGTGATTTACGAAAAGGTATTTGGTCAGAAGCTAGTTTAGGTAAAAACGTTACTGTTTACAGACGTAATTTGCAACGTGCGCATATCGACCAATTATCTAACTTGATGACTGGTGAAATGAATAGACGCTTTTCACGTAAATACTATAATGTAAATCAATCTGATGTAAGATCTCTAGTGCGTGGTGAGTTAAATGTATTAAAGCAAAGATTACGAACAGCTGCAAATTCAGCTGTTAATACAGAAACAAAATACCATTACCGTGATGCTATTGCACGCATTGATAATATTCTAGACCCAAAATAGTCAGTTTTAATTTAAATAATGAATAGAGAAGAATATAAGATTCATATTGTAGGTGCTGGTATCAGTGGATTGATAGCTGCTAAAACTTTAGAAACCCAAGGTTATAAACCAATAATTATTGAAGCTACAAACTGTGTAGGTGGTCGTGTCAAAACTGATATTGTTGACGGTTATCAGTTAGACCACGGATTTCAAGTGCTGTTAGATGCATATCCTAAAGCCAAAGAGCACTTAGATTTTAATGCGCTGAAGTTACAAGAGTTTTTACCTGGAGCTACAATTTTTTATAATGGAAAGCAAACAACTATTGGCGACCCATTACGTAATTTAAGTTTGTTATTTCCAACGTTAGTTTCTTCAATAGGTAACTTTTCTGATAAATTAAAAATATTAAAACTAAATACCGCCTTAAAGAACAAGTCACTAGCGTCGATATTTGATAGCGACTCTTTGTCAACATTAGATTATTTAAAAGTTAAGGGTTTTTCGGATGAAATCATTCAACAGTTTTTTAAGCCTTTTTTTTCTGGTATTTTTTTAGAACCAGATTTAAACACATCGAGCAGAATGTTTGAATTTGTCTATAAAATGTTTGGTGAAGGTCTAGCAGTGCTACCAAAATCAGGAATAGGGGCTATTTCGGAGCAATTAAAGCAGCAGTTAAATCATACAGAGTTTATATTTAACACCAAGGTTAAAGCTGTGGATGATAAAAGTTTGACGCTCACAGATGGTCAGGTAATCAACACCCATTTTACAATTATCACATCTGGTGCAAGCTATTTGATTGATAACTTAAAAAACCAAGATGTGAAATGGAAATCATGTTACAACATATACTTTGAGGCAGAAAAAAGAGCAATCTCAAAGCCATTGATTGGTTTGATTGCAGATAAAGATGCCTTAATTAATAATATTTTCTTTCACAATAGTCTAGACACATCACAATCTGGAAGCAAAGAACTATTATCAGTTACTATTGTAAAAAATCATGACTTAGATGAAACTGCATTGTTAGATAGAGTAAAAGCTGAGTTAAAAGAACTTTGTAACATTTCGGTTGTTAGACATATTAAGACATACCATATCAAACAAGCATTACCAGATATTGATAACTTACAAAATGAAATATCACCAACTGAAACACAAATAAAACCTACCATATTTTTAGCTGGCGATTATTTACTTAATGGCTCTTTAAATGCAGCTATGATTTCTGGAGAACGTGCAGCACAAGGCGTAATTATGAGTTTAGAAGATGGGTTAGTGGTCGAAAATTTATCTTCAGAGTGGATTTAAATACTATAGCTTTCCAAAAGTTCTAAACTTGTAAACTCTAAAGCTTTTATGTTTGTAGCATTTAAATCTATTTGAGGTGCAACACCTGCCTTTTCAGCTTCTAGCCAACGCGATATACAAAGACACCATTTATCACCTGGCTTAAGTCCTGGAAATTGCCATTGTGGTATCGGTGTTGTCAAATCATTACCTTTTGACTTTGTATACACTAAAAATTCCTCAGTTATCACAGCACAAACCACATGTGTACCAGTGTCTTGTGCTAGTGTCCTACAATAACCATCTCTAAAATACCCAGTCATTGGGTCATTGCAACATGCGATTAATGGTTTATTGTAGACATTGAATGTTGCCATATTTGGGAATTTATTAAGTTTAATACTTACAAAATTATGTATTTTTGTAGAAAATATTTAAAAAAAGATTAAACAAAATGGCGGATAAAAAACCTGACATGGTTGTTTTTGATGAAGATAAACAGCAATACAATGCTGCTTTCTTACCATATGCAACTAGTTTTAGCGCACCACAAATCAAGGCTCCAAATAATGGTAGTTGGAAAAATTCGCAGATATATAAGGCTAATAAACATTTAAAGACAAAATACGAAGCTCTTAAAGCAGAGTACGAGGAGTTAATGAAAGTTCTTGAGTATAATGAGCTAATCACGGCTTCAAAGTTTAGTTTTGAGCCCTTGATTGGCGAGATTTATCATTTATACAATAATGATAAAAATCAACCTTTTCTTTCTATAATTAACCCAGATACCTGTAGTTTTGAACATTTAGGTAGCTTTCGTTTAACCTCTGATTATCTGTGGGAAAAAGTAGAATCTAAAGTTGAATCTACATTAATAAATCAATAAATCATTCAGAGATTATTGAATTTGTTAGGCTTAATACATGATAAGCCTTACCTTTATACCAAATTAAAACACTGAAAGTAATACATGGCTAAATCGCAACAAACATTCAACAAAAGCGAAAAAGAAAAAAAACGTTTAAAAAAGCGCGAAGACAAACGTAAAAAAATGGAAGCGCGCAAAGCTGAAAAGGAAGCTAATGGTGGTTCTGGAGGAATCCCAATAGCATATGTAGATTATAACGGTAATTTGACGGATACACCGCCAGACCCAGATAATAAAATTGAAATTGAGGCTGAAAACATCGAAGTAAGTATCCCTAAAACATTGCCAGGTGAAAAAGTAGAGTTTGACCCAATCCGTAAAGGAAAAGTGAACTTCTTTGATTCTTCAAAAGGTTTTGGATTTATCATTGACGAAGAGAATAATGAAAAATACTTCTGCCACGTTAGTGGTTTAATCGACGAAATTGTAGAAAACGATAAAGTACAATTTGAACTTGAAAAAGGTCAACGTGGTATGAATGCAGTTAAAGTAAAGCTCATTTAATACCTCATAAATCATAATTAATTAAAAGCCATTATCGTTGATAGTGGCTTTTTTGTTTTATGTCATTCAGGTGTTATTCTGTCATTCAGAACGCAGTGATGAATCTCTTTTGACACTTTGGGAATTACTGTAGATTCATCGCTATGCTCAGAATGACAACTTATTATGTGATTAAACTATCCTCTAAGTATTTCAAATACCAAGGCTTTTGTTAGCTGTTGTCCATTCGCTTTTTGACGTAATAAATCATAAGAGAATCTAAAGTCACAGCCAGATTTATAATCACTGCATCCGTAAGCCGTTTTACCTTTTATAATTGTGCCTTTTTTACATTTTGGGCAGACATTTTCAGGAAGGGATGTAGTAGCTGATGCTGCTTTCTTTGGCTCTAATTTAAGTTTAAAACCATCATCAAATCGCAATAGCCCTTCGATAGCTTGTCCATTGATTTTAAACCCTTTAAGGTTGACAGTCGAACCTTTACTTAAAAGTCTGATAAGCTGATTATCTGATATTTTTTTATTCTCAAATTTAAATGGTAATGTAAAATTGCAAGCGGTTCCGTAGTCACTACAGCCATAAGCAGATTTCCCTTTTATTAATTGCCCATTTTTACATTTAGGACACGATTGTCCGACAACACCTTTATTTGATTTTGGTTTACCTTTTGATGCTTTTGCAGGTTTGTTGTTTACTGCCGATATGCGATTCACTACTTTTTCAGTTCTCACTTCATAAACCAAGGCATCTACCATACGCTTCATGCTTTTGATAAAAGCAGAAGCAGAATATTCACCTTTTTCAATGTCTTTTAGCTGTTTCTCCCATGAACCAGTGAGTTCCGCAGATTTCAATAATTCATTTTGAATGGTATCAATCAATTGAATACCTGTAATTGTTGGTAGAATCTGTTTTTTATTGCGCTTAATATATTTTCTTCTAAATAAAGTTTCAATAATATTGGCACGTGTAGACGGTCGTCCAATACCGTTTTCTTTCATTATATCACGTAACTCGTCATCATCTACTTGTTTCCCAGCAGTTTCCATAGCACGTAGGAGTGAGGCTTCCGTAAACTGATTCGGTGGTTTGGTCTGTTTTTCTAGAAATGATGGTTCATGTGGCCCTTTTTCGCCTTTTGTAAACGTTGGTAATAAGTTCTCTTTTTTAGCACTCGAATTTTCAGTTTCAAAAACAATACGCCAACCTTTAGATAGGATTTCTTTTCCTGTGGTTCTAAAGTTGACTTCGGCAGCTTTACCAATAACAACCGTATTTGAGACTTTACAATCGTCATAAAAGACAGCGACAAAACGCTTTACAATTGCATCGTAGACACGTTGGTCATTGTATTGCATATTAATCTGCATTCCTGTTGGAATTATAGCATGGTGATCTGTGACTTTCTTGTCATTAAAGACCTTAGCTGACTTCTTTATCTTTTTATCGAGTAGAGGAGAAGTCAATGCCGAATAATCGCTTAGCTTGCTTAAAATGCCTTTTACCTTTGGATACACATCGTTTGGTAAAAACGTGGTATCAACTCTAGGATAAGAAATGGCCTTTTGCTCGTATAAACGTTGTGCTGTTTTTAGCGTTTCGTCTGCAGACATGCCAAACTTGGTATTACAATACACTTGTAATCCAGTTAAATCAAAGAGTTTTGGCGCATATTCGGTTCCTTTTTTCTTGGTAATAGAAACTATTTCAAACTGGTCTTCTTTGACTTTATTTGCTAGTATTTCGCCATCTTCTTGTTTCAGGAATCGACCTTCTTCGTAACTAAAAAGTGTATCACGATAGGTCGTTTGCAATTCCCAGTAGGGTTGTGGTATGAAATTTTCAATCTCTTTAAAACGTCTCACAAGCATTGCTAATGTTGGTGTTTGCACACGACCAACAGATAATACTTGTTTGTAACCACCATGCTTTACAGTATACAATCGTGTGGCATTGATACCCAACAACCAATCGCCAATAGAACGCGAAAATCCAGCATAATAGAGATTATCGTAATCCTCAGAAGGCTTGAGGTTATTAAACCCTTCTTTAATCGCTTCTGTGGTTAAGGACGAAATCCAAAGACGTTGTACTTTGCCTTTATAATTGGCTTCGTTCAATACCCAACGCTGAATCAATTCTCCTTCTTGACCAGCATCACCACAATTGATGACGACTTCGGCTTTATCAAATAAACTTTTTACAATGTTGAATTGTTTTTTAATGCCATCGTTATCCGAGACTTTGACTTCAAATTTTTCTGGAAGCATTGGCAAGTTGTTCAAATCCCAACTTTTCCAATACGGCTTGTAATCTGCAGGTTCTTTGAGTGTACACAGATGTCCAAAGGTGTAAGTCACTGCATAACCATTACCTTCAAAATAGCCATCACGCTTGGTAGATGCACCAAGAACAGCAGCAATTTCGCGAGCAACACTAGGCTTTTCGGCTATACAAACTTTCACTTTAAGTCTTTAAAATTAGAACTTCCAAAATAAAGAAATTTAGAGATTTTAAAAGCAATTGCCTCATAGAATTATCAGGAATTTATCAGCTATCACTAAATATGTTAATCATTTCATTAAAAAGATAAAAGACAAATATCAAAAGCTATTTTTGTCGAGAAATTAAAAACCAACAAAATTAAAATGCGTAAAAGCACCATCCTTATTCTTTTAGCGTTCTTCTCAACCTACGTATTTTGGGGTTCGACCTATTTGTGGAATAAAATTGCCGTTGCAGAATTGCCAGCATTTATGCTTGCTTCAATTCGGTTTTTAGTTGCTGGTGTACTAGTTTTAGTGATTGCAAAAATCCTAAAAAAGCCATTATCTATCTCACTTAAACAATTCAGAAATGTAGTGATTGCAAGTGTACTATTTTTGGTATTTGGAAATGGCGCTTTTGTATACGCACTACAGTTTGTTGATAGTGGTTTTGCGGCATTAGAAGCTTCCATAAATCCTTTGATGATTTTAATCATTATGCGTTTGTATCAAAAAAAGCCTATACAATTGCGCTCTTTAATTGGTATAGCTTTGGGTATTATAGGTATGTATGTTTTGGTAAGCCAAAAAGGTCTTAATCTACAAGACGGTAGCATCACCGGAATCCTAATTATTTTTGCGTGTGTATTAAGTTGGAGTATAGGTAGTGTGTTTGTTTCGCAGGCCGAACTTCCTAGTAATTTCTTTGTCTCTACAGGCTATCAAATGTTTTGTGCTGGTGTATTGTTAGGCGTTATCAGTCTTTTGGCTGGTGATACTTGGACAGCACCAAATTCATGGCAAACCGATACACAAATTTCAATGTTATGCTTGGTGTTGTTTGGCAGTATTGCAGCGTTTACCTCATTTAATTATTTACTAAAAAAAGTATCTCCAGAAAAAGTATCTACTTCAGGATATGTGAATCCAATAATTGCTTTGCTATTGGGTTGGTATTTTTTGGGCGAATCTATAACGCTTCAAACTATAATTGCAGGAAGTTTGCTGCTTTTAGGTGTTTATTTTATAAATACGAGAAAAGAAAAACGTCGTACAAAAATTTCTTCGCGTTCTGTTTAATTCATCACACTTTTAAATGTAGTTTTGCATTTCCAAAACTTACGAATATTTATGTCCGAAAATAATTCAGCATTACAAGAAAAGAAAACCGATAAAGAGCTTTATGACTATCAGCAAGGTGCGATTCAGCAAATCTTTGATAAGTTTGATAATGCTCCAGAAGATTACCACTTATTATATCAGTTGCCAACTGGTGGTGGAAAAACGGTTATCTTTTCAGAAATGGTACGTCAATACCTAAAAAACCACAACAAAAAGGTGTTGGTGATGACGCACAGAATTGAATTATGTTCGCAAACCTCAAAAATGTTGACCAGTTTTGGGGTTACTAATAAAGTAGTAGATAGTAAAGCCAATCTCGATGACCAGGCAGATTACAGCTGTTTTGTGGCCATGGTCGAAACACTAAATAACAGATTAAACGATGGCATCTTAGATATCTCTGATGTTGGTTTAGTGATTATTGATGAGGCACATTACAACTCGTTTACAAAACTGTTTAAATTCTTTGAAAAATCCTTTATTCTTGGTGTTACAGCAACACCATTAAGCTCTAATAAAGAGCTACCAATGAAGGACAATTATAACGAGTTGATTACTGGCGAAACTATCGAAAACCTTATCGAAAACGAGTTTTTGGCGCGACCAGAAGTATTTCAGTACGATATGGGTTTGACCTCATTAGAAGTCGGTTCTAATGGTGATTATACGGTAAAGTCGTCTGAAGATTTATACTCAAGTCCAGCCATGTTACAAAAGCTGATTGATGCTTACAAAAAACATGCGCTAGGGAAGAAGACGCTTATTTTTAATAATGGTATCAACACCAGTATTAACGTGTATTATGCCTTTAGAGAAGCCGGAATTCCAATCATGCACTTGGACAATACAGCAACTAAGAAACAGCGTAAGCAAATCTTAGATTGGTTTCACGAAACACCAAATGCAATATTAACCTCTGTAAGTATCTTAACGACTGGTTTTGATGAACCTACGATTGATACCATTATACTAAATAGAGCTACAAAATCATTGACCTTATATTATCAAATGATAGGTCGTGGGTCTCGTATTTTGAATAACAAATCTAAGTTTACAGTTGTAGATTTAGGAAATAACGCTTATAGATTTGGACCTTGGGGCGCAGATTTGGACTGGCAATTGATTTTTAAATCACCGAATTGGTATGCAGACCGAATCGTATCTGACGAAAAGATTGAAGCGAACTTTAAACACGATTTACACGAAGATATTAAAGACGAATTTGCGAAGTCTGAAGATACCTATTTTGATATCCAACAAACTTATAAAGATGCTGTAGCCAAAGGCGAAAGCTCTAAAGTAGTGCTAGAACGTTCTATAGAACATCATGCAAAAATCTGTATCGAAAATAGCGAAGACGTTTACGATGCATTAGCCTTAGCAAAACTGCTTAAAGACGATATTAATAATAGACTTGAGCTGTATGCAAAATGCATTAGTAAAAGCACATTCAACTTTATGAAATGGCTTAAGGACGACTACAAACAGAAACTGAATAGTTATTTACGTGCCAATTTTGACGAAAAGTTTGAAGAAATACACGGTTATCCGCCAGAAGATTAAGACGCTTGTCTATGCTGGTCTTGGATTGTACGCTTAATTTGTAATAAATGCGATACAATAGAAGATAACTCAATCCTAAGGAAACGTGTGTCTTTTTTACTAAAATCCTCGATGTGGTGCTTGTATATAGATTCTAAACCATCTTTTATAGATATAAAGAAACTATCATCGTTAGCATCTAAAGCTACAGAACTTTTAAAATTACTTTCGGTAAGCAACCAATACGATAAACTATTGATCTGCGTGAATAAGGCTAAGTTTTTATCCATGATACATAAGTTTAATAAATTGAGGGCTTATGCAATTTACTCTCAGATGCTTATAGTTTTAGTATTTAAAAGTTAAGACGCATAATTTTTCACTAAGCGTTTTTTTATGGATTATAAATACAATAAACAACAGGATATGTATAATAGAGTATAGCTCTAAGTATTGATTGATAGTTTATATTTTACATAATATAAATTATAGAACAATTTAATATTATGGAGATTATTATAAATTATATAGTTTTGTAATACAATCATTTGATTAATAACACTTTGAATATTATAATTACACAAATACAAAATCAAGACTCAGACCAAATTATAATAGCGATATTAGTTTTAGTTTGGATAATTGTAATGACTTACGTGTTTTTCTTTACTGGTAAATCAAAACCTACAGATTATAAATCAGAAACTGAAATTGATGTTAAACCTTATTGGTTCTACAGGAGTTTTATGAGCCGTAAAGATTATTACCGTAACATCTATTTAAAATCTGATGCTTGGCAACGCAAACGTTATGTCGTTTTAAAGCGTGATGATTGGAAATGTGTGTATTGCGGTGAACGCGCTACGCAAGTACATCATACACGATACGCTAAGTATAATATAGGTAAAGAACCTATTGATTGGCTAGAATCTGTATGTAGACCTTGTCACGAAGATTTACACTGAATTAAATATATTACCTAAAATATACGTGCTCATTTCACCTATTGATTCGCAAAAGTTTTATAAGGTCCTTAAAAATAAGTAATAGAAATATATCTATTATTATTAGTATTATCATATCTGTCAGTACCATTATAAGCAATCCCAATACTTTTAACAAAATCTTCCTCTTCTCTAGATATTAATTCATACCTCTTCCTTTTGAATTCTTTAATGTTGTCTTTTAATTTCAACATTGAATCATCAATAAAATTGGCGCTATAATCAAAATTATAAATATTACCATTCAAGATAAAAGAATAATCTTTGATTGATTTTCTAGATGTTAATTCTTTAAATTGCGGATAGTAATATTCTTTGAGGGTTTAATCTAAAAGGACTAACATAGTCAGTTTTTAAACTAAACTTTTCTTTTAATTCTGGCTTGAGACTATTTAAAATAAAACCAGAAAATAATCCTTCTTGAGATTTTTCAATTTCCTCAGTCGAGATTTTTAAGTTTAGTTTTGCAGTCTCATCAGAATATACCTCCCATTTCGTAATTATAGGATTAGCTAATATATCACTTGTGATTTCAATATCTGTGAAATCATTATTGGTAAATAATTTAAATGACATTCCTTGTAGAACACTCCTATTGTAGAATAAGTTTCTAAATTCTCCTCCAAGTTCTATATTATTGTTTATATATCTCATTGGTTTAATAAACTTACCCTTCAGAGAAGCTTCTATTAATGTTGGCAATTTTGCTATCGCACTTTTTCCTGCACTATTCTTCCCAAAAAGTATAGTTATAGGTTTTAATTCAAGTTCTGTTTCCGTTTTGAATGATTTATAACTACTGAATATAATCTATCATATTACGAATATAAAATATTTCAAGTTCTAAACATAGCTAGAACTTTTTGGTTTTAATACTCATTCCACACACATTCCACTACGCTCCTATTGTCGCTTCGTAAAAAGAGTGTTTACTCGCACACACTATTTAAATAAATAAGTGCTCGTGATTACTTCGCAATTCATTAACTGAGTAGAGAAACTTTTATTCCCAATTTACTGTTATTTCATTTACACATCTTAAATGATATTTCTAATTTTACTTTCGTAAATGTATAATACCAAGAATTTGGAGCAGATAAAAACCTATTTAGAACAAATTGCAACAATTTCAGATAAAGATTGGAGCTTCTTTATGTCTAAACTTCAACGTGCAGTTATTCCTAAAAAAACAGTTTTTTTAGAATGTAATTCCATTGAGCAAAAAATCTCATTTATAGAAGATGGCGTGGTACGGCTTTATATCCCTAAAGAAGACCCAGATAAAGAGATTACGTTTGGTTTTAGTTTCAAAAACCAGTTTATAAGTGCTTACGATTCGTTTTTAACACGTAAACCGTCGGCGTATCAATTGCAAACCCTTACTAAGACAACACTTTTAAGCATTACCTACGATGATTTGCAAGATGTGTATAGCAACACCCAAATTGGCAATCTTATTGGTAGACTTACTGCTGAGCGTTTATTTTTACTAAAGTCAAAACGTGAACAGAATTTATTAAACCTTTCTGCAAAAGAGCGTTACTTAAAATTATTTAAAGAACGTCCTGAGTTGCTTAAGGTTATTCCTTTAAAATACATCAGTTCTTATATTGGTGTAACGCCACAAGCTTTAAGCCGTATTAGAAAACAAGTATAGCGTTTTTCTTAATCTAGGTTCATTGTATGATCTAATACACAGGTATAACTTTGCAAAAAAAGTTATGACTATAGTGTTTTTTGTTATCGTACTTTGGTATGGAGGTTTGTTTTTTCAATCGTTCTTTCTGCACCGTTATGCGGCACACCAAGTATTTACGATGTCTAAACGTATGGAGCGCTTAACTTATGTGCTGACTTGGGTTTTTCAAGGTTCTAGTTACCTCAGTGCGTATGGTTATGGTATTATGCACCGCATGCACCATGCGTATACAGATACCGAGAAAGACCCACACTCACCTTCTCACGACCCAAATCTTTTGGCGATGATGTGGAAAACGAAAACCATCTATCAAGATATAAATAAACAACGTATTAATGTTGATGAAAAGTTTACTAAAAACGTACCACAATGGAAAGCCTTTGACCGTTTTGCAAGTTCTCGTTTATCGCGTTTACTTTGGATTGGGTTTTATGTTTTGTTCTTCGTTCTTTTTGCAACCGCTTGGTGGCAATGGTTACTATTACCAATAACCTTTTTAATGGCACCTATACATGGCGTAATTATCAATTGGTTTGGGCATATTTATGGTTATGTGAATTACCAGATGAAAAATACTAGCAAAAATCTGTTTCGTTTCGATTTTTTAATGATGGGCGAAGGGTATCATAACAACCATCACAAACATGCTAGTAGAGCAAATTTTGGAGTAAAATGGTACGAAATTGATGTGACTTATGTTATCATAAAAATATTAAACGCCTTTGGTCTCATACGCCTTAAACCTATTGCTATAAGAGATTAGTTACTTTAGAAGCTTAACGTTTTAGAGTAAAATGACCTCTTATAGCTTTACCATCAATAAAATTGATACTATACCAATAATCACTAACAGGTTGTAATTGGTTATTGTAAGTACCATCCCAAAATAGTTGTCCATTAGTTAAGGTTTTTAATAATTTACCGTAACGGTTAAATATAGATATCGTCTGGACTTGGTTTTCTGGGTCTAGGACTAACCAAAAATCATTGACACTGTCGTTATTTGGTGTAAAGAATTTTGGGATAATAAATCTTGGATTTTCTTGTGTAACACGCTCAGTAATAAAACTTTCTTCAAAGCAGTTTATGGCTTCACCGTCTGAATTATAAGGGATGATAGTTACAAATATCTCAGTATTTTCTGGTAGGTTTTCTGTAAGATTTATGTCAGTTTGATTACCAATATTTTGACCATTGAGTATATCAGTACTTCCTATACTTGTTCCCACAGTAACAATATAACCATCAGTATTTGATACTGGATTCCAACTTATATTGGTGTTAACCGCTACATTTTGTTGTCCATCAAAAGGGTTTTGAAGGTTTGTACAATTTGGCAAAGATATAATGTCTTCTGTCATAAAACTTTCTTCGATACAGCCTTGAGCTTCTCCAATAGAATTAACAGGTATTATGGTAACGTAAATGGTGCTGTTTTCTGGCAAGTCAGTTATTGGGTTGTAAGTTGTAGTATTACCAACATTTATAGTATCGACAATTTCTGTTCCGTTAGGACTTGTACCTATTGAAATTATATAGCTATCGGCATCAGTTATCGTATCCCAACTTATACTAGTATTTACATATACTTGTGTGTCTTCATCTAATGGTGAAATTAACGTTGTACAACTTGGAGAACTTGGCGCGTTACCAGTTGTAAACCATTCTAAAACACAGCCAATAGCATCGCCAGCTGTATTAAATGGAGTAATCTCAACATTTATTTCAGTATTTGCAGGCAAATCAAATGGCAAATCATAAAAAATAACATCTCCAAGAGTCTCTGCATTTAATAAAACTGTATTTGTACCAATGGCAATTTCATAACCTGTAGCGCCAGTAACTGCATTCCATGAAAAATCAGTAGATACTGAGACATTTGTCTCGCCTGCTAAAGGCATGGTAAGTGTTGTACAGGTTGGCAATTCTATTAAGGTTTCGGTAGTAAAGCTCTCTTCTTCACAACATGTGGCATTACCAGAATCACTATGAGGAATAACTTTTACAAATATTTCTGTGTTTTGAGGCAAATCTGCAGGTAAAACATAAGTTGTTTGGTTTCCTACATCTACTCTATTTGCAATGTCAACACCTCCAGATGTTGTACCTATAGAAATTAAGTAATATGTTGCTCCAACTACAGCATCCCAAGAAATGTTAGTATCTATAGCGACATCAATAGCGCCATCTACAGGTTCTGTTAAAGCGGTACAGTCCAATATTTCAAAAGGTAAACAGTTTGTCGTATTTATCTCTGATATTGCATTACAACCACTTAGGTTATTAAATAGGTTGACGTTTCCAATAATTTGATTTGCCGTTAGTACATTACAAAGTGGGTCACAATCGGACAGCATTGGGTTATCATGAATCATTACCGTATCGGTACCTTCATAGCCTGGTCTGGAAATCTCTTCTAAAGATTGAAGTCCGTTTAAGGTTGCTAATGATGCATTATTACGAATGGTCATTGTTTGTCCGACTACTCTTAGACTTTTAAGTCCACTTAAATTTACCAATATCGGATTATCTTGGATGAGTAAATCATCTTCTAGCTCTTCTAAACTACAAAAAGCACTAATAGTACTAAGGTTTTGATTGTTTCCCACAGATAGACTTAGTGTCATCTCCATGCCGCCACCAATAGTCGTTAGGTTTTCAAAACCTGAAATATCTGATAAACCAATATTGAAGAATTGAATAAAATCACTTACTGTTGTAACGTTATTAAAACTAGGAATGCTTGTTAATAAAGGACAATCATTAAATGCCATAAAACCAAAGCAATTTTGAAAAATTTCAAAACCAGAGATTGTTTCTAGAATAGGATTATTTGAGATAGAAACCCAAAACTCTACTGATATTGCATTATTAAAACCACTAATAATTGTTAGTCTAGGATTATTTTGAACGCTTAAAACCATGCTTAAGGTTTGCAAGTTTTCAAAACCAGTAATTGTTTCTAAAAGTGGATTATTGCTTATTTGAATTGTATTATAAACCATATCTAAAGCACCAAAATTAGTTATCTCGGTAATTTGAGTATCGTCAATAAATATGCCTGCTAC
The DNA here is from genome assembly GCF_002163855.1 of Winogradskyella sp. PC-19. Classification (NCBI taxonomy): domain Bacteria; kingdom Pseudomonadati; phylum Bacteroidota; class Flavobacteriia; order Flavobacteriales; family Flavobacteriaceae; genus Winogradskyella; species Winogradskyella sp. PC-19. Next base: position 490,249 of record NZ_CP019332.1, read on the forward strand.
AGTTTCTAAAAAATCTAAACCCGATAAATCAGTTACATTTCCTGTTATGAACAATTCATTTTCAAGATTTGTACAATTTTGATAAGTCGCAATAAAATCATCAAGCTCTGCTTGTCCATTTATATTAATAGAAGGTCCAATTGGAGGACATTGCCCAATAGCTATTGTTGAAATGAAAAGAAAAAAGTAGGTAAGTTTTTTCAAGCTTAATTTTTGAGCTAAAATATACTTTTCAAAAGTAAATTACTACCAAATCTTTATACGCTTCTCTTCTACTCTATAATTAGCTTCTCCAGGTTTTACATCAAAGGCTTCATAAAATGGAGTAAAGTTCATTAACGGCCCATTAACACGCCACATTGGTGGCGAATGTGGGTCGTTAGCTACATAGTTTCGTAGAAACTCATCACGCATTTTTACACGCCAAATATTAGCAATAGACAAAAAGAAACGTTGGTCTGGTGTGAAACCAGCAATGGTTTCATTGCCTTGACCTTGTTCTGTGAGTTTAAAAGCATCATAGGCGATAGCAATGCCGCCATTATCTGCTGTATTTTCACCAACAGTCAATGCACCTTTAAGATGTACAGAATCTAAAACTGTAAAGGCGCCGTATTGTTCGACGATTTGGTTAGTTTTTGCTTTAAACTTTTTGTAATCGTCTTTGATCCACCAATTGGTGACATTACCGTCTTTATCAAATTGGGCACCTTGGTCATCAAAGGCATGCGTAAATTCATGACCAATCACCATACCAATGCCTCCATAATTTACAGCATCGTCGGCGTATAAATCAAAATAAGGTGCTTGTAAAATCCCTGCAGGAAATACAATTTCGTTTAATGATGGATTATAATATGCTGTAACTGTAGACGGCGTTGTGCCCCATTCGTCTTTATTTGGTGGTTGGTTTAGTTGTTGTAATTCATACTGAAAATCATTTTTACGTAATGCTACCACATTTTCAAAAAATTGATTTCTATCAATCTCAACATCATAAGTACGCCAAACATCTGGATATCCAATTTTTTTATTAATCGCGTAAAGCTTTTCTTTTGCTTTTACTTTGGTGCTATCGCTCATCCAATCTAAGTTATCAATACGTTTTTCTAATACTTTCTGAAAATTGTTGACCAAATCTAATGCACGCTTTTTGGCATCTTCATTAAAATAGCGCTTCACATATAATTGTCCCAATGCAAAACCAATTTGCTGGTCTACACTTCTAACCATCTGCTTGTCTCGTGGTTGTTGCTCAGACTGACCAGATAATACTTTTGAATATTCAAAAGCAGCATCCTGAAAAGGTTTACTCAAAATATTATCATGTGACCCAATAGAATTAGCCTTTAGATATAATTTCCAATCGTCTAGTGATACCGATGCTAACATCTTATCCAAAGTATCGTAATATGCTGGTTGTGCTACATCAATCGAATCAGTTTTTGCGCCTAAATTGACCAACATATCACTCCAATTGATATTTGAATGTCTTTTGTCTAAATCTGCAACAGACATTTTGTTGTAATTGGCTTTAACATCTCGTCTTTCGATTCTGGTTTTATGAGATTCTGCTAATTGCTTCTCTATATTATAAACGATTTCGGCTTTTTCATTGACTTCAGTATCACCAACCAATTCAAATAAACGCGCTAAGTATGTTTTGTAAGCGTTTTGTATTTCTTGCACTGATTCGCCTTCAATGAAATAATAATCTCTGTCTGGTAAACCTAATCCTGCTTGTGCCAGATGTAAGATATTCATCTCACTATTTTTCTGGTCTGGTGATATATACGGTGCAAACATGGAATAATCACCAGTCTGTAATTGTGTAGCCACAAATTGTGTCATTACATCAACATTATCAATAGCTTCAATACGTTGCAATATAGGTTCAATAGGTTTTATGCCACGTTTATTAATTTTTATTGTATCCATACCAGAAGCGTAAAAATCGCCAACCTGCTGCTCTACACTACCATCAGGATGCTCTTGTGTAGAGACTTCTTGTAAAATATTTTTCAGTAATTCTTGTTGTGGGATATTTAAAAAACGGTATGCTCCTACGCCTACTTGGTCGTCTGCAATAACAGCACTATCCATCCATATCTTATTGACGTGGTTGAAAAAGTTGTCACCTGGTTTAATGTTTTTGGAAATACCGTCAAATGTTACGACTTGTAATTCTGGTTTAGTTTCCTCTTTACAAGAAGTTAAAAAGGCAATTAGCGATAGTAATGCGAAAAAACGTTTCATGAATATTTAGATTGATTCTCTCAAATATACGCATGAAACAGTAATTCTTTATTGAATTTATATAATTAACTAATTAATACGCTCCAAATCTAATGCTAGTATCATGTCACGGTTAACCACAGAGGTATCATCTTCCTTATTAAGTTTAAGAATTCTTGTAACATCGCTTTTTTTAGCGATTTGCTTTCTACAACGTTTTGTAAGCATTGGGTCTTTGTCAAACAGTAACGTTGGCATTGCATATTCAGTACCATCAGGTGTTTGTACTTTCATGAAAATCTCTTGTAGTTTATTGTACAATCTATCATTACCAGGTACATAAGTATAAAAATTGTAATGTCCGCTAGCATCAGTCTTTATAGTAGCGCTGGTAACAAGCTCTTTATTTTTATTGACTTCAAAATCACCTTTTTCGTTAGCTTGATTAATAGTTATAATATAATCTTTTGCTGGTGTAGTACCATCGCTCATATATAAAGTACCCGAAATTTTAAAGGGCTGCGATTTGGATTTGTAGCCTGGTAGTGCATCAGTGTTACTTAAAACTGAAGTTTGAGAAAATGAAAATCCAAGGCAAAATAGGATTGTGAAGATTGAAAGGTTAAGATTTGTTTTCATGGGATATTTGCAATAATTATTCTTCTAAATTCAATAATTAAAACTGTAACTCCTTAAAAATCATACGAATTCATAAAAAAAACGATAAAAAGATTTCTGATGTAAAATTTTCCGATGAAAAGCCTCTATTTATTGAAATTTACAGGTTTTAAAACTTTCTATATTTTATCATTTTTACATTTTTTTTATTAAAATGACTTGAGTTTTCACAAAATAAACCAAAATGTATTTCGTCTATAAAATATGCTTTTAATCAAGTGTTTATGCACTTTGTCTAAGAAAAATGCATTTAAATGATGAAATTATTCATCGAAAAAACCAATAATTCACTTGGTTTTCTTAATAAATTACATAGATTTGTTTCACCCAGTCTATTAAAAAACAATAAAATGAAAACAAAATTACTCCTACTTATGGTTGCTTTTTTATGCACTTCGCATTTTGCAAATGCCCAAAAAAAGTCAAAACCTTTGAGCTTTATAAGCGGTAAAGTAAATATCTCTAAATATCATGATCGTGAAGAGTTAGATCAAATGAATAAAGGTGGTTTATTAAAACTATACGTTGAACGTATCGAAGTTATAGTTAACATATTACCAAATATCGCCTTTGCAACAAATCCTAACGTAACAATGTCTTCTATTGGTATTCCAAATACAAAAGAGAACACAAAGGCTTTAATCGAAAATAAAGAAGCTTCACGTGAGTATTTTGATAGTACTATCGAATTTCAGAAGAAAATATTACCTTATTCTGATACTTCAGATTTGATAACAGCAATACTGTTTTATGAATCTACATTAAAATCCTTATATACTTATAATGATTTTAAATCTAATTAATAACGCAGTTTTAATTAATGTAATGTAAGTTAAAGCCTCATTTTTTATGAGGCTTTTTCTATTAATTATACCAAGTTTTATATCAAATAAATCTAAGTTTTAATGTAACCATCTGTTAGTATGACTTTTAAAACCTAGACAAACGACATTTATATGTAAGTATTTTCATTATTTTCTAAATAATTTATGTATTACATCGATATTAGTTGTATTTAATGGGTTATAGTTATATGTTTGATATGCCCACGAATAAATATAAACTTAACCTACATGAAAAATACTACTCTAACTACGCTCATATTACTATTTATGATATGTAGTTTATCGGCACAACAAGAAAAAGGGATTATTGGTTATAATAACTGGTTGCAATCTTGGACAGAGTTTTCTCCTAGTAAAAATGTTTACAATGAGCCTACTCAAATTTTGACCGGAACTATTGACGCCGACTTGACCCTAAAGAAACGTGATATTTACTTACTTTTAGGAGATGTCTTTGTTACTGATAGCACTACCCTTACCATAGAACCGGGTACTGTGATTTTAGGAGACTATAAATCTAATGGCACACTAACTATTACTAAAGGTTCTAAAATAGTAGCCAAAGGTGAACAAACAGATCCAATAATTTTTACATCTAATAGACCTTTAAAGAAACCTGGTGATTGGGGTGGCATTTTTATACTAGGTAATGCACCTACAAACAAACTCGGTAATGAAAGTGTTATTAACTATGGTTTAAAACCTGATGCCTTAGAGAATCTTAAATATGGTGGTGATGACACTATGAGTAATTCTGGAATCATGCGTTACGTTAGGGTTGAATTCGCAGGAAAACGCACCAAAAATTTTGGTCATTTTAGCGGACTTACACTAGCTGGAATTGGTGAAGAAACGGTAATTGATAATGTTATGGTAAGTTATTGCAGTGGGAATTCATTTAATATACTTGGCGGTAATGTTATTATCGAGAAATTGGTATCCTATAAATCTAACAGAAATGATTATGCCTTTAACGACGGTACCCAAACGAGTATTACCAATTCATTAGCGATACGTTCGCCATACGTTTCTAGTTCTGATGGATTTAGATCTATGTACATTTCATCTTATAAAGTTAAAGATGAAGTAGATATTGAAAAGGCTGAAACAAACGTATATGCAAGTAATGTTTCTTTGATAAATGTTAGCAAAAATTTGGATTCAGATATTAAAATTGGTCTAGTAAAAGAAGCTATATACATTAAAAACAATGCTTCTTTTGCGATTGACAAGAGTGTAATTTCTGGTTTTTTCCCTGCAGTAATTTTAGATAATAGTATTAAAATTAATAATGAAAACTTACAAAAAATAAAATTTGAACGCACCTATTTCAATAACTGTAAGGGAAATATATTCTCTAAATACAATTCAAATAATGAAGATTTAGAAAGTTGGTACGGAAGTCGTGCTTTCGATAATGTATATTCAAAAGGTCCAGACACTGAAACATTCATTGATATAGCTGATTCTAGAAATCCTGATTTTAGATTACGAATCAATAAAATTATCGCAACAACAGATACTGATGTTGATGATGACGATTAAAACTTAAGCATAATAACAAATATATATCGTGTGTTTTTGTAGTTAGATATTACTCTAGCTTAAAAAGTCCATATCAAAACCGAAAAAACAAAGCCTATATATAAATCTACAATCCTCCGTTAATGTACCCTAATCTAAGTTTAAAGACAGTCTCCTCGTACCTGTGTTTATTGGTTTTGTTATTCACTAAACCATTAAAAGCTCAGATAGTTATTGGTACACCAACTTTAGGTTTTAGTCAGGCTTGTGCAAGTGATACCTTTAATACTTACAGTACTAGTTTTGTTTTTTCTCCAGAAGCTGGATTACAGAGTTCTAATCAGTTTATTATAGAGCTTTCTGATGCCGATGGGGATTTTACAGATGCAACAGTTATTTATACTTCTACTGCTGGTAGCGTTACAACTTCGCCAGCAACATTAAACTTTTCCTTACCAACAACTACATCAGGAGAAAATTACAGAATTAGAATAAAAAGTACGGCGCCAGTAGCAACTAGCTCTGCTTCTACTTCTTTTGCGGCATATTATAAACTACAAGATTCTCCCTTTACAATAAATAATCTGGTATCTACAGGTGCATATTGTACAGGAAGTAGTTATCTGTTGACTATTGATAACCCAGGTTCAGACACAAATGATTCCCCATTAAATTATCCTTCATTAACTTTTAATTGGTTTAGAGAGACTAGCCCTACTACATCTGTTTTTGTTGCAGAAGGACCAACATTGGCGGTTAATACAGAAGGCACATATTTTGTTGAAACTAATTATGGAAGTTGCACATCAAATTCTGCTTCAAATCGTGTCACAATAACTGAGGCTTCAAATGGCCAAGCAGATGCAACTATTGTTTCTAGTTTAGGGAATCCATATTGTCCGGCTCAGGGTTTGACAACATTAACGACTATTGGCGGAAATAGTTACCAATGGTATAAAGAAGGCATTGCGATTGATGGTGCTACTAATCAAATGTATCAAACAAATGAATCTGGTGATTTTTCTGTTCAGGTAGATTTAGGAGAATGTTCAGCATCAGGCTCAATTGCACTTATGAGTGAATTATTTGATAGCGATATAAACGTAAATGAGATTAATGCTATCGAAGAAGGAGAAACGCTTACAGTTACAATAACAGATACAGCAAATAGTCCTGTATATGAATGGTATTTTAATAACAATTTAATTCAAAACGAAACCGAAGCTAGTTATGTAGCTTCTGAATTTGGTAATTACAGTGTAGTTATTTCTGAAACTAATGGCTGTAATGGTTCTGTCGAATATCAATTTACAGTCCAAGAAGCCATAGAGCAGTTTCCGAATGTCGATAACATTCCAAACTTAATAAGTCCAAACGGAGATGGTGTTAATGATACCTGGATTATTCCAACTGATTACGTGAGCGGAACAAATTCAGAAATTCGAATATTTACAAATCAAGGTAAACTTGTTTTTCAAACTAACGATTATCAAAACAATTGGCCGCAAAATGATTTAGGCCTAACCAATATTAACCAAGTGTTTTACTACATCATCGAAACTGATAATGGCAATACACAAAAAGGGTCGATTACAGTAATAAAATGAAATCTTTAATTCTAACAATTATGGTATTTGCATGTACTTCACAATTTGTTCTTTCTCAAGAGAATGATGGTGTGGTATCATTTGACTTACCTGTTAGAAATTCACAAATGTTCAACCGTTTTGCTATAAACCCTACATTTAGTTTTGTAAGAGAACAATATAAGTATGCTAGCATTTTTAATAAAAGAGAATGGGTGCAATTTAATGACGCACCACTCACCTATTTAGCGAGTTACTCAGGTCGTTTTGCTGAAAATATTGGTGCTGGTATTGGAGTTTTTCAGCAAAATTATGGTGTCTTGACAACATTTGGTGGTATACTTAACTTTGCTTATAACGCAAGACTGAACAGAGATAATAACTTTACTTTTGGTTTAAATATAGGTGCATACAGTAGCGGAATAAACGATGGAAATGTAGTTACTAATTTTCCTGATCCGTCGCTACAAAATATTCCATCAAATTTTTTAGTCACAATAAATCCTGGTATCAATTACGGAACCGCTTTTTTAGATTTTGGAGTATCTGTAAATAACTTATTTGCGTACAATATATCATCCTCAGAAATGCTTAAGGACGACCAAAATCAAAGCCTGCAAGCACATGTTATGTATACAGGTTATATGTCTAGTCGTGGTTTTTTTGATGATGCTCGCTTTTCTGGTTTAATTAGAAGTGAATTTATGCAAGATGAAACAATACTATCTGCAAATGCAATGGTATATGTTCCAAAAGGACTTTGGTTTCAAGCAGGATACAATACGCTTTATGGTGCTTCTGGTGGTGTTGGAATTAATATTACTAAAGAAATTGCTATTGAATATAACTTTGAAACTGCATTTGGTGATTTAGTAGATTTTGGTCCTTCACATGAAATCACATTGGCTTATAGATTTAAAAGTAGTCGCTTCTTTGATTATAGCAGACAAGATGAAGTTAGTGGTTTAATCTCTACAGATAGAAAGCCAAAACGCCGCATTGTAAAGTCCTCTACTCCTAAAAGAACAATTCAAAAACCTGCTGAAAAAGATGATTCTGATGTATTAGTAAAAGCAGAAGCTGAAAAGGAAGCACAACGTTTAGAAGAGGAAAAAGCGTTGAAACTCGAAGAAGAGCGTCTAGCAAAACTTGAAGCTGAACGATTAGCTGACCTAAAAGCCAAACAAGATGCAGAAAGAGAAGCAAAAGCTGTAGAAGATAAAAAAAGGAAAGAACAAGCTAGAATAGAAGCAGCAAAACGTGCACAAGAAACTGCAAAAAAACAAGCCAAAGAAAAAGCTAGACTTGAAGCAGAAAGAAAAGCCAAAGATGAAGAAACTCGTATTGCAGAAGAGAAGCGGAAAAAAGACATAGAAGAACAAAAACTTAAAGCAGAGGCTGAAAAAGAGGCACAACGTATTGATGAAGAAAGAATTGCAAAAGAATTAGCTGATAAAAAAGCTAAAATAGAATTAGAAAAAGAGAATCAATTAGAAGAAGAACGATTAGCAAAAGAAAAAGAACAACAAGACTTAATTGATAATCCAAAGGATGAATTAGGTAAAGCCTTAAAAGCATCTCAGCAAGAAGAAATAAAACAAAAAGACTTATTAGATAAGTATAATAAAGCTGTAGATGGTAAAAATGAAAACCTTAGAAATTTAAAAGAAGAAAATGATTTAAGCGAGCAAGGTATAGTAGTAAAACCAAAAGAATTTAAAAGTGTTACTAAAGAAAATAACGAACTAAAATCTATTAAGGTAGAACTAGATGATATCATCATATCTAGAGAGCAAAAGATTAATGAATTAGAGAAGCTTTACGAAGATATGTATGAAGCGGATACAATTGTCAACCAAACGGTAATGTTGTATTATAAGAAAGAAATACAACGCTTAAAAACTGAGCAAGGCAATGCTAATGATATCAAATTAGATTTAGAAAATAAACTCGAAGAGATTCAAATTGCTATAGAATTTGAAAAGCGTCGTCGAATAAAACGTGCAGAATTTAATAATGAAGAAGAACGCTATACAGAAGACAGAGCAACATTGGAAAATCTTAAAGAATCAACGGAAGTAACAAATAGTATTTTAAGTGAAGAAGACTTTGACTTCGGCATAGAGCAAAGTAATAATATTCAGATTCTAAAGAATGTAAATTACATCGAAAGTGGTTTCTATATGGTGCTGGCTGTACACACAGATAAAGAAAAACGTGATGAGTTTTTAACTAAAATTATTGCCTCTGGCGTAAGTAACATTGATTTCTTTTATGACGTCAACACAAGTCAATATTATATATATCTAAAGACATTTAATAACATACAAGAAGCTAATAATGCTTTAAAAAACAAAGCAACAAAATCATATAATTCAAAAATGACAATAATCAAAATAGAGAATTAATTAACATATCCATATAAATGTATTCAGTTATCTATTACGCCCCAAACTAGATAGAAAACCGAAGAATTAAAATATAATTATCATGAAAAAACCTACTTTTTCTAGCATAGCCAGTACGCTAATTACCGTACTCGTAGGCATCTCCTCGTACGCACAAAACTATGTGCCTTTTACACCACGATTTAATCAAGATTTAAAAGGAGATATTGTTTTGATTGGTAATAATATCCTTGGCCCAAATAATAATGCTTTTAATGATAATTCGGTATATAATCATAATGTCGACATGCAGTATATCGATATTGATGGTGATGCGAGCACATTTAGTTCTTCGAGTTCAGATTTAGTAATACCAAATCCAAATTGTTACGAAATTATTTATGCAGGTTTATATTGGGGTGCAGTAAATCCAGGAGATGAGCCTATTACTGAGGTTAAGTTTAGAGGTCCAACTGGTGGATACAATGACATCACAGGAACAATAATATATGATGCCAATGGTGCATCAGTAGATGGTGGCGATAGTTTCTCTTATGCTTGTTTTGCGGATGTTACATCAATAGTTACAAGTTTTGGTGCAGGTACAGATTTAGGAACTTATACAGTAGCTAATGTTTCTTCTGGGGTTGGAGAAACTGCAAATTTCACACCTTTTAATGGAACAGGACAATCAGCAGGTTGGTCGTTATTTATTGTATATGAAGACCCAACACTTCCTGGAAAATCAATAACTAGTTTTGATGGTTTTAGTGCCATTAGTGTTCCGGGAAATAACGAAACTTTAGACGTACCTGTTAGTGGATTTAGAACAATACCTGCTCCTGCTCCCGTTAGAGCAAATTTTGCATTTGCAACGCTTGAGGGAGATAGCCCAATCCTTGGAGATCAATTATTACTTAATGGTATAAATTTGTCAACTGCAGATAGACCTCAAACAAACTTTTTCAATAGTTCTGTAACACAATTAAGCGCTTTGCCTGTTAATAATAGAGTACCAAATAGTACAAATACGTTAGGTTTTGACACTGGTATTATGGCTGTACCAAATCCAGGTAATACAGTAATAGCAAATGATGCAACAGATGCAGTAATAACTCTTGAAACTGAAGGCGATACTTATTTTCCATATTTTTTCGCTTTTGCAGTAGATATTATAGAGCCAAATATTGTACTTACAAAAATTGTTGAAGATGATTTGGGAGCAAATATTGGTGGACTTGGTGTTGGTTTGTCAACACCTCTGAATTATGTTATTGGATTTCAAAACACAGGGAATGATAATGCTACTAATCTTCAAATTAGAGATATACTTCCAATAAATATTATTTACAATCATCCTACAGATTTAGTGCTTCCACCAGGAGTTACGGTTAATAGTTATAATCCTGTCACGCGAGAATTAATATTTGATGTAGAGGATTATTTAGTTGAAGAAAATGATCCAGTTTATGAGATAAGAATCGAAGTGCAAACTGTAGACTCTTGTCAACAACTCGCAGATGCCTGTTCTAATATTATAAATAACCAAGCATTTGCTACGTATAATGGGTTCTTTAATCCTACGTTTCAGATTACCGATGATCCAAGTGTTAATAGCAACACAGGATGTTTACTAACACCTCAAGTTACAAACTTCCTCATTAATCTTGATTGTACTTTTGAAGAGGATCAGATATTGTGTGGTTCTACTCTTGATTTAACTGCAGCAAATGGCTATGATTCATACTCATGGTCTACAAGTCCTACAGGTACGCCAGTTATTGGCAATACACAAACTATAACTGTTACAGCAACAGGAACGTATTACTCTTTTAATACAGCATTAGCACCTTGTCAATCTATTGAGCAAGTATATAATGTTGAATTGTTTGGTGGTACAACTACAAATCCTGTCATTCCTTTTGCAGACGAAGTTGTTATTTGCCCTAATGACGGTAAAGAATTACCTAATATTTATTTGTGTGGTTCAGAAGATTTTGTAAATATAGACACTAATATTTCTGGCGCCGAATCTATTATATGGCAGCAATTAGACGAGTCTAGTTGTCCAGCAGTTACAGATACAGATTGTGCAAATGAAGATAATGCGTGTACATGGAATGAAGTTGCAACTGGACCTGATTTTGTAGCTGATACAGCAGGACAATTTAGGTTAACTATTAATTATCAAGGTGGGTGCTTTGTTCAGTTCTATTTTAATGTTTATGAAAATCTCTTAAACCCTACAGTAGTAGCAGAAGACATCATTTGCACAACTCCAGGGAGCATTACTATTAATGACGTGCCTTCTGGTTATGAGTACAGTTTAGATGGTATCACTTACCAAGCAAGCAATATATTTTCTGTTACATCTCCTGGAACATATATAGTATACGTTAGACAGATAGGTATAGACACTAATCCATGTATTTTTACAGTTCCTGATGTACAAATAAGAGAACGTGATTTTACTGTCTCTACAGTTGTAGCTCAGCCATTTTGTAACGGAGATAAAGGAAGTATCCAAATTTCAGCAAATGATGTAGAACCTCAATATACATTTGAAATATTTCAAAATGGAACACTAGTAAATAGTGTTGGGCCTATCATTGAAAACACATATATTTTTGAAAATCTAAATACTGGAACATATACTGTTACAGCTCTGACTGAAGATGGCTGTACTTATTCTGAAGACATTACAATCACTGAACCTCCTTTATTAACAGTGACTGCTGCTTTAACGACACCTTTAACATGTACAGATGGTGAGATTACGATTTATCCTCAAGGTGGAACAGCGCCTTACTTCTACTTTATAAACAGTACAACAGATTTTCAAACGGTACCAGAATATATGGTAACAGCAACAGGAACTTATGATATTACAGTAATCGATGCAAATAATTGTACTGCTACAACATCGGTAACAGTTGATACTGTGCTTACACCCGATTTTATTGTAAACACGACTGATATTTTATGTCCAGGAAATAATGACGGAGATATAACTATTACTGTAATTAATACGAACGGAAATTCAATTCGTTATAGTATAGATAATGGTATTACATACTCAAACTCACCTATATTTACAGGATTACCGGCAGGTAATTACAATGTTGTTATAGAGTATACATTTGGAGGCTCAATTTGTACTACAAATCCACAGCAAGTCACAATAAATGAAAATGCACCTATTACTGGTAATGCTGAACTTTCTGCTCCTTTTACTTGTACAGATACAGGTACTATAACTGTGACTGGAGTTTCTGGAGGAGTAGCCCCATATTCGTATAGTTTAGATGGAATTAATTTTCAACCTAGTGCTGTTTTTACTGGTTTGACCCAAGGCAATTATACCGTTACAATTAATGATGCTAATAATTGTGGATTAATAACGAATACAATCACAATCCAACCATTAAATCCGCCTACAGATTTAGAGTTTGACAACTCGCCAATTGATTGTGCTACAAATACAACATCAATAACTATTACAAATACAATTGGTGGGACTGGTACTTTAGAATATCAAATAATTGCTCCAGCTTCAGCAGTAACACCTTATCAGGCTTCTAATATATTTTCGGGCTTAGAACCTGGTACATACACATTTCAAGTAAGAGATGAAAATAATTGTGAGTATGCAGAATCTTATACAATAGCGCCCTTACCTATTTCTACAGTAAATGTTGTTTTAACTGAAGGGTTAAACTGTACAGCTACACCAGATGCAATTATTACAGGAACAATTACAGGAACAGGGCCATTTACTTATGCTGTTTCTACAAATGGAGGTACTTTTTCTCCTTTAGGAAGTACAGGAAATTCCTTTACATATTCAACATCTACTGCTGCTGATTATCAATTTGAAATCACAGATGGAAATGGATGTTCTGTTTTATCTTCTGTAATAACAGTAAACCCTATAGTTCCTCCAGCCTTAAGTGCTGTTGTACAAAGTGAAAATATTTTATGCAATGGAGATTTAAATGGAGCAATTGATATTACAATTGATACTTCAGTTGGTACTCCTCCATTTATTATTAATGTAAATAATGACACATTAGGAACTAACTTCGGAAATCAAACTACTAGTTTACCTGCTGGTGATTACACTGTAACAATCACTGATGCTAATTCATGTACAGCTTCAGAAAATATAACAATTAGTCAACCCAATGCTATTATAGTTAACCATAGTACTATAGACATAACTTGTACAGCAAGTGGAGTTTCCCAAGGCTCTGTGATTATAGATTCTGTAAGTGGCGGTATAGCTCCTTATAATTATTTTGTGACTGGTACAAATGGTTATTCTAATTCTGAATTAAATTCTGCTGGAACGACTTCAGTAAGTTTTGATGTAGTAGATTTTGGCTTGTATCAAATCAATGTCGTTGATGCAAATGGATGTTCTGTACTAATACAAGATGTATTGGTTGCTTCGCCTCCATCGGATTTAGATATTACAATAACACCAACAGTTAATTGCTCTACTGGTGGTGAAGCAACTATTGCGGTTAGTTCTGCATTAAGTAGTTCAGGACCTTTTTGGTTTTCTATTTATCAAGAACCGTTTGTGCCCTATTCTGTTGGTGACCCAAATTGGTTAGCTGAAAACCCAGCAGGTAGTGCTTCAACTATTTTTACAGGTTTAATTCCTGGGGTGCAGTATACATTTGTGGTTTATGATAGTGCGACAAACTGTACCTATTACGAAACATCAACTGCTTCAATCCCTACAAACTCTACATTGACGTTAAGTGCTTTTGGGAGTAGTAATATTACTTGTACAGGCAATACTGATGGTAATGTGTCTTTTACTGTTGAAAGTACATATGCATCTAATGTTAATATCAGTTATCAGGTTTTTGAGTCACAATCTTTAACACCTATTGGAGCTATAGGAACAGGTACAGTTCCTGGTAATGGAAATTTGGTAGTTACAGATTTTGAAAATTTACCTTTCGGAAATTACTTTGTAGCAATCACTGAAACTTCAGGACCAAATGCTGGATGTGGTATTGTAACAACACCTTTTAATATAACAGAATCTGAGTTTCCTTTAGATTTATCAGTTTCGGTAATCCAAAATGCGAACTGTAATGTTAACTCTGGAATCATTTCGGCTGTTGCTGAAAATGGAACTGCCCCATATTTATATCAAGTAACAACTACTGCAACGGCACCACTAGCTACAGATACTGGATGGAATTCTGCTAGTACGTTTAACTTGGATGCTAACACCTATTATATACATACGTTAGATACTTATGGCTGTATTGTTTCAAGCCCAGCAACGGTATTACCTATGAGTGATTCGCCAGTTATTACAGCAACAATTAATAATGATTGTGTTGATATTGATGGAACATTTCAAATAGATGTAAACTTAACAACAATCGGAACTGCGCCATATAGTGTTAGTATTGATGGTGGTGCTTTTCAAACGCAGAGCTTCCCTTTTACAATTCAAAACTTATTCGCAGGGAATCACACTGTAGAAGTCAATGATGTAAATGGTTGTGGCAATTTAGTGTCAGTAGATATATTACCTATTCTAAATATAACACCTGAAGCTACTGCTTTACCTACGTGTAATAACGATGACGGAGAAATTGTAGTATCACCATCAGGTGGTTCAGGTACATTTGTATATAGTGTTTTACCAAATAGTCCATCAATAAGTATTGCAGGAAATGTTATTTCCGGTGTGCCTTCAGGATTATATGATATTACAATTACTGATAGTGTAACAGGCTGTACCGAAGAAGTATCTGTTTCACTACCAGAAGCCGTTGCTCCTACATTTGATTTAACACCAATTTCACTAATATGTTTTGGAGACAATAGCGGAAGTTTTGATATCAACATTACTAATTATAACGGTACATATACATACGAAGTAATAGATGACACAAATGCATCAGTATTTGGAGTTGTTCCAGCTAATACAACTACAAATCCATTGACTGTTAGTGGGCTAAATTCAGGCACATATGCTGTTACAATTATTCAAACTGAAAGCCCATTTTGTTCGTCTACAGCTGAGGTAATTATTGGCTCTCCGACTGAAGAATTATTACTGGATATTACAGAAACTTCGAACGTAACTTGTAATAACAATATTGGCGTCATAACAGCAGTTGCAACTGGTGGTTGGGGCAATTATGAATACGAATTAACAGGAGATGCAACTGTTGCATTTTCACCAAATGGAACATTCCCAAATTTATCTGCTGGGAATTATACCGTAAATGTTAGAGATGCTGAAGGTTGCGTTGTATCAGAATCTATAACTCTAGAAGAACCAACACCAATTGATGCTGTATTTACACCGAGTACTAATCTATTAGCATGTTTCGGAGATTCAAACGGAAGTATTTCTATCACCAATGTTACTGGTGGACAAGGTAGTAATTACAGTTATACTTTAAATATGACTACTCCAGTTGTAACGACTTCTGGACCACAAACTTCAAATGTATTTGATGGCTTATCAGCAGGAACGTATTCGGTTACAATAAATGATGGTTTTGATTGCCAAATGACATCTATTGATTTTGTAATTAATGAACCATCACCAGTGACTGCAAATTTAGTTAGAGCGTCATCACAAACTTGTTTGGTAGAGTCTACATTGACATTAAGTGCTTCTGGCGGTAACGCACCATATTCATATAGTGTAGATGACTCATTTACAACAGTTTTAGGTGCATTTAATTCATCAACTACTTTTAGTGTTCCTGCAGGAAATTATTCGTATTTCGTGAGAGATGCAAATGGTTGTATTGCCACAATATCTAATGCTATTGATATCGAACCATTACCAGATTTAGATGTAGCGCTGGCATCGTCAAATCCAACTATAAATTGTGCAGGAGATAATACTGGAAACATTACTGCAAGTGCTACTGGTGGTTTAGGAAATTATAGTTATACACTTCAGGATACATCTGGAAACACAATAAACGCTACACAAAATACTCCAGGTTACTTTACCGAACTTGTTGCAGGTAATTATGTTGTTGTGGTTCAAAGTGGCGATTGTACAATAACATCGTCTGCAATACCAATTACAGAGCCAAACACCATGCTAGAAGCTACGCCAGTTGTGACTAATGTGACTTGTGCTGGTACTAACAACGGAAGAATAGAAATCATTGCTACTGGTGGTACAGGAATTATCAAATATGCCATTTCTCCTCAGCTAAATCAATTTTTTGATACCAACAACTTTGAAAATTTAGAACCTGGTGAGTACGATATCATTGTACAAGACGAATTAGGTTGTTACCTAACGTTTACAGAAACTGTCACAGAACCTGTTCAGGTATTATTGTCGATTGTGCCCAATTCAATTTTACCTGAGGTTTGTGATGGTGATTTAGATGGTGCCTTTAGTATTGATATTTCTGGTGGCACAACACCATACAGCGTAAGTTTAGATAATCCCGATGGACCTTATCTTACTGGTATTGTAGGACAAACTATTTTTGATTTTGATAATATTGGCGGTGGCGATCACATCGTATATGTTAGAGATGCCGAGGGTTGTGAGTCCGAATGGAATATTACGTTTCCGCCATCAGCTAGGATAAATCCTGAAATTGAAGTGCTTTATGACTGTAGTCAGAATGCTCAAATTAATACAGTTACTGTAACAGTTGATGAAGCGATTACTGACATGTCAGAACTAGACTTCTCATTGAATGGAGGTCCATATCAAGCGAGTAATATATTCACAGACATTCCCGTAGGAACAAATAATTATATAAATGTTAGACATAGTAATGGATGTATACAAAGTACTGAGTTGTTTGATATGTTAGATTATGAACCTGTTGGATTAACACTTACAGATGGTCAAGAATTAAACCAAATTGTCGCAAATGCATCTGGTGGTACAGGAGAATATACCTTTACTTTTAATGAAGAAGATTATGGTGAAGAAAATACTTATGATATTACCCAATCTGGAATATTTATAGTTACCGTTACTGATACAAACGGTTGTACAGCAACTGTACAAATCGAACGTGAATTTATTGAAATCTGTATTCCAAATTACTTTACACCAAACGGTGATGGTACTACTGATACTTGGGCTCCAGGTTGTGTAGAGAATTATCCAAATTTGGAGTTTGACATATTTGACAGATATGGTCGTAAAGTAGCCACTTATAGAGTTGGCGAATATTGGGATGGTAGATACAATGGTACCGAACTTCCAACAGGAGATTATTGGTTTGTCGTTAGACCTAACAGCGATGAAGTTACTCGTGATTTTGTTGGACATTTTACACTATATAGATAATGCCCCAAGCCTATCTAAAACAAGACCTTAAGATGAAAAAAACTATACTATACCTACTACTAACATTTGCAGCATATAGTCATGCACAAGAATTAAACTTACCTGTATTTACCCAATATCTTGCAGATAATGAATTTGTTATTTCTCCTACTTTTGCAGGAATAGGTGATAACATGAGAATTAGAGCCAATGGATTGACCCAATGGGTTGGTATTAAAGGTGCACCTGATAATCAAGCATTATATGCTGATTTTAGAATCTCTAATCGCTCAGGAATTGGCGTAAGTGCATACAATGATAAAAATGGAAATACGCGTCAAAAAGGCGTCAAATTCTCGTTTGCACATCATTTGACTTTAGACTACACATCAAAACAGTATTTATCATTTGGTATTTCTTATAACATCAATAGTTTTAGGATTGATATCGAAAATTTTCAACCAACACCAGATATTCCTATTGTAGACCCAAGTATTATCGATGACAGAGCACAATCCAATAATAACTTTGATGTCGGTTTATTGTACCGAAATAAGAATTTCTACTTTAGTTTTAACGCAAATAATTTATTAGAAAAAGATGTAAATCCGTTTTTGGGTGTTGAGCCTAATAGTTTATTAAACTTTCAAGCATATACAGGTTTAATTATGGGAAGTAAAAACAATAATCGCGTTGAGTATGAACCATCTGTATTTTACCAGCGTTTTAATAGTGATGGACGTTCTAGTACTGATATCAATTTTAAATACCGAAAATTCACCAATCGCGAAGGTGATTATTACTGGCTCGGTGGCTCATACCGTTTTTTAAATGATCAAATCGGTAAACCATTGAATATTGGTCCAATGGCAGGTATTATGATGAATAACTTTTACTTTGCGTATTCTTATCAAATCACAGTAAATGATTTAGCAGCATACAACTCGGGAACACACGCCATAACTATTGGTATAGATTTCTTACAAAATGCTAGTAATTGTGCTTGTACAACTGGTGCACGTAAGTATTGGAAGTATAGGTAATACTTATCTATTTTAGTTCATCAACCAACCAAAGCGGTTTATCATTAAAAGCCTTCCAATCTTTCTTTAAAGTTTTATAAAGCTTATCGATTTCAGTAAAATCTTCAATAATACTATTCTCACCTTTTTTAAGTTCTAAAATATAATCCATCAATTCATAGCACGCTGTAAATTGTCCACAAGCAATCAGTGTTTCCATTCGGTTTTTGGCGATGTCTGTTTTGTCCCACCATAATGTTGTTGGCGTTTCGGAAGCTGTCAAACAAACACTTTCGAGACTTTTACTTGCTTTTGGTATTTTTGAGTTGGTAGTATTTTTACTATAAGGTGTTTCTTGACCATTTAATTTATAAACAGTTGTTGTAATTCGTCTGTTATTTAACGAAGACTTAGAGTAAAACAAATCATAATTTAAACGGCGCATTTGTTTTAAAAACACATCATTAATCATAGTCATTGCAGAGGTTAATCGGTCGGTTAGCATGCGTTGTACTAAACTAATATCTAACTTTTGGAAGGTTAGTATATCATCCAATAGAGGTTCTGGTACGTTCTTTTTAAATAATCGTTTTATACGTCCTAAAACAGAAGTTTTAATTACGGATGCTACCAATCCAAAAACGGTTAATAATAACCCGACTCCAAAAATAGCACCACCAATAATGTTAAGACTGGTATATGACTTAGACCATATAAGGTCGATATCATTTAAGACCAATAGTAGTAAACCAATTAAAAGTAGTATCCAATACAAAGGCTTTATTGTAAAATATTGTAAAGCCTTATTAATGAGGTTTTTTACCGTAGAATTCTTCCCTATTGCATTTGTGTCTTGTTGCCAAGGTTTCATTTTATAACTCCCAACATCATTGACCATTATTAAATCTAAACCTTTGTCTTTTCTGGTTAATCGATTATCGATAAGCATCATGCTACCAATACCTTGATTGTCTGCAATACCACCATCCATGATGCCAACACCATCAATAAAACGCTCTAAACCTTTTAGGTTTTTATAATCCACAGATTGATGATTTTCAAAATAATCATCAGGAAAAACCAAAGGTTCAAACCCAACAGGAAAACAAGAGGAAGACGCAATAACATCTCCTAATTTTATTTGATGGCTTAAATCCTTAACCACACTATTATTTAAAGGTTTATTACCAAAATCACCACTATTTTGAAAACGGTAGGTTAATCCAAATGAAAAATCTGTAGCATTAAAGCAAACTTGTTCTAGTTGTTTGATTTTACTTTCTTCAAAATATTCAAAACTACCGCTAAAAACAGGCATTTCTGCATATGTTAATGCAAATGCATTGATAAGCGAACGCTTTTTAGTTGTGTTTTCCCAAACGGCATCATCTTCAAGTTTTGAAATTGCCGTTTCTAGAAGTTTATCATTATCTGGAGTGAATGTATTGTAGAATGTTTTAAAAAAAGTTTTAAAATTATAATCATCTGCTTGAACAGCTTTTGCATAGGCAACAGCTAATAAGGTACCACCACTTACACTACTTAGGGCTTTTACTTTAGATAATAACGATTGACCATCATAAGCAATATTGTCTAGATATGAGACAATACCTAAAGCAAAAAAAGTAGCACGATAACCACCGCCACTAAAGCATAGTCCAATATTATTAAAAGGTTGAAATTTATCTGTTGTTTCCATATAGAGAATTTCATTTTATTAGAATATAAATAATCACTACCCAGAATAAAAATGGGTATCTCTTAAGGGAATTAATTGAATGTAATAGCTTCTTTAATAGGGGAATTTAAATGTACGAAACTTTTATGAAAGAAAAAGCTTACTATGAAGTAGGCTTTTGTGTAATCTATAAATAAAAATTAGCTTTAGGACTTAATTCTGATTTTTGGGTCAATAGTATATGGCCCAAAGACAACACCACCTCGCTCGATAGTAACTTCTAAGTCATATTTATATTCTATATCTGTTGGGTCATTATCTACAGCAAGAATAATAATTTGTGGCACACCATAATCTACAGATCCACTAGGATTATAATAATCCGTAGGCTCTCCATTAGGCACTACTAATTGTAAATTTGAATCAGCACTTAATAAATTATTATCAAATCCATTTTCGTTAATTTCTTCGTCAAAAACTACTAGAAAATCATAGATAAAAATATCCGTCGGTAATAACCCATCAGGTCTTCCTAAGAACAACCTTTCATTAACTTCTAATTCGGTAGTATAATTATCAGATACGACTCCGTTAAAAGTAACCAATGATGTAATATCAGTAAAGGCTGGTAAAGCAATTATAGCATCTACATCAAAACTGACTGCTGGTGTATCATCCTGAAGCTGTACAGAATCATCATCTCCACATGAAGATATAGAAATTGCTAAAATAAAAATAAAGAGAAATTTTAAATTTTTCATTTTGTAGCTTTTGGATTAATTGATTAAGAATGCTAATATAAAACATATTCTATTGGGAGATAAAAGATGTATAAATTATATAGTTAATTTTTATAATCAACAAAATACATTTCAACTTCACCTTTTCCTTTGACTTCTATTGCACCACGAGAGGTTAATTTAAACATATCATATTCCTTGAGTAGCTTAAAGGTGTCTTCACTAACGTTTACTCTACCTACAACACTAGAGCTTTCCATACGTGCAGCTATATTAACTGCATCTCCCCAAATATCGTACTGAAACTTTTTTGTACCAACCACACCTGCTACAACTGGTCCCGTATGGATACCAATTCTGATATCAAATTTTGCTAGATTGTGATTTAGATTTCGCTTTGTCTGTTTAACAAACTCTGCAATCTCTAAACCTGCTTGTGCAACCTTTGCTGCTTGATGGTCTATGTAGTGAGGTAAACCACCAGCACACATGTATGCATCACCAATTGTCTTTATTTTTTCGAGCTTATATTTTTCGATAATTTCATCGAATTTAGAAAAATAGTAATCAATACTTTTCACCAATTCTTCAGGAGTTAGTAATGATGCTTGAGATGTAAAGCTTTTGAAATCTGTAAATAAAACTGAAACATGGTCAAATTGTTTTGCCTTTACAGAGCCATATTCTTTAAGCTCTTCTGCAGTCTCATCAGGTAAAATATTGGTTAGTAATTCTTCGGAACGTTGTTTTTCATATTCAATAACACCTTTCTGCTTTTCAAGAATTTTACTTTGTTTGAGGAATTTAAAGGCTAAAAATCCGATGATTAATAACCCTATTGAAGCAACGATTATGACTATAAGTTGACGTCTTTTATCTTCTTCTAACTGTTTAGCTTCATCTTCAGAATCTTTTACTGCATTTTCAGTACGCATATTATTACGCTTTTGTAGTGTAGCTATATTATTAACGCTGTCTCTGTACTTGATGCCACTTTTATAATACGAATAAGCTTGTTTTAAGCTTCCTCTATATTCGTATAAATCAGATAATTTCAAATAGCTATTACTGATTTCATTCTTTAAACCATGAACTTTTGCCAAATCTAAACTTTGTGCTTCATAGTCTAATGCTTTTTTTATGTTTCCAGTATCTTTATAGATATCTGACATTGCAGATAAATACTCACAAACGGCGGAATAAGCACCATATTCTGATAAAATTTTTATAGCCTCATTTAGGTTTTTTTCTGCGTTCTCGTTATCGTCTTTTGCTGCATATATTAATCCAAAATTGCCCATGCTAAAAACAAGACCTATTTCATTGTCTATTTCTTCATAAATTTTTTTAGCTCTATTGTTGTAATGAAAAGCAGAATCAATTTCTCTAATTTTAAGAAATTCATCACCAAAATTATACAATGCAGCAGCAAGGCTTTCGGGTTTATCTATGGTTTCTAAAATCTTTAAACTCTCTCGATAATATTTAAATGAGGATTCATAATCTTCTATTATAGAATAAGTATCAGCAATAGCTAAATCTATTTCTGCTTCACGTCTTATAAATTTCTTATTGTTTTCTTTATTATCTTTTGCAATTTTTGAGGCATCAAAATAACTTTCTAAAGCTTTGGTTAAGTCGCCTTTTGCCTGATATGCATAACCCTTTTGCAAATAACCTGTCGATTCAAGCATTGTAGAGTCAAGTTCTTTTGCTAAAACGATGAGCTGCAAACTGTACTTTAATTGCTTATCGTAGTCTGTTTCTTCTACAACTATAAGGCCGAGTAACTCAAGCTCTCTAGTTTTGTCAAAATCTCCTGACTTTAATATATCTTCAATACTATCACTTATCTTTTGATTCTGCGAAAACCCTGATAATACAAAACAAGTAAAAAAGCCTATTAATAAATAGGCTCTTTTTATGGTCTTTATGTTTTTTAAAAAAATCAATTAATTAGTGATGAAGCTGAATTCTAATTTTCTGATTAATAATACGTTTATTAGTTAAATCAAAAATAAGATTTTTCTACAAAATGTAATTATTTATTACTTTTTAAAACAACGACTACCGGTGTTATTATCTATTGTAAAACTTAAGTTAACGAATACTATACAAAACATAATATCGTTTACTTTTGTGTAATAATTCTTAAAAACCCAATGAAATACATATTAGTTTTCATTTTTTTCATTTTATCCTTTAGTCTATCTTTCTCCCAGGTAACTTATGAAGACTCTTTAAGAATAGTCGTAGAACCTGATTTTAAAAATAGTTTTGCACAACAAGAAGTTATAATCCCAATAGTTATTCAAGATAGTGTATCAAAAAAAAGTTTTGATATAAAATCTGAGTTTTGGGACAATGTGAATTTTAACCCTTACAGAAACAAAATTGTTCAATTTCCAATTCAAGTTAGATTTAAAGATACTACTTATAACTCTCCAATCAAAAAGTCAAAAGTCATTACATCTCGTTATGGCTGGCGAAACGGAAGACCTCACCAAGGTATTGATATAGATTTAGTAACTGGTGATAGTGTTGTGAGCATACTTGATGGTATAGTGCGTTACGCAAGATATAGTCGTGGTCACGGTAAAGTTGTTGTAATCAGACATTATAATGGTCTAGAAACGGCTTATGCCCATTTATCTAAAATAGCTGTAAAACCAAATGACAGTGTTACTAAAGGTCAGTTTATTGGAAAAGGCGGAAATACTGGGCGTTCAACAGGTAGCCATTTACATCTAGTTACCAGTTACAAAGGACAATACATTCATCCTGAATACATTTTTGATTTTTCTGAAGAAAATAAAATCCGTGCAAAAGAATTTTGGATTACAAAAGAATGGACAAGAGCATCTTTCCATAGCTCACGTAAAAAGAGCAAGTTAGAACTGTATACTACTGAAAAAGAAGCTTTAGCAAGTTTAGTTGAAACTAAAAAAATATACATTGTAAGATCTGGTGATACACTTTCACGCATTTCTAAACGTAATAATGTATCTATCAGAGCAATTTGTAAGACCAATGCTATCCGAAAATCTTCTACTCTACGAGTTGGTCAAAAATTGGTGTTAGAATTATAGTTTTTGAATTCTAGTGTAAGTACACTAACTTCACAATTAAAAAATAACCCTAACATGCGTAATTTAGCACTCATCCTTTTTTCTTTAGTATTCATTTCTTGCAATTCCGATAAAACTGAAACCTCAGAACTTGACAGATGGCAAGAAATTGCCGATAACATCACTATAATTCGTGACAATTTTGGTGTACCACATATTTATGGTAAGACGGATGCCGAAGCAGTTTTTGGATTACTCTATGCGCAATGTGAAGACGATTTTAATCGTGTAGAGCAGAATTATATTTGGGCAACAGGTCGCTTGGCTGAAGTTGAAGGTGAGGATGCTATTTATAGTGATTTACGTGCAAAAATGTTTATGACTGAAGAAGAAGCCAAAGCTAACTATGCCAATAGTCCTGAATGGCTTAAAGAGCTTTGTAATGCTTTTGCAGATGGAATTAATTATTACTTACATACGCATCCAGAAGTAAAACCAAGATTACTCACAAAGTTTGAACCTTGGATGCCAATGTATTTTTCTGAAGGCTCTATAGGTGGCGATATAGAACGTGTTTCGACCGGAAGAATTAAAGCTTTTTATGAAGGTAAAGACATAAACCAATTTGTAGAAGAAAAAAACATTAAAGAGAAAGCTGAGTTAGAACCGGCTGGATCAAATGGTATTGCTATTCATGGAAAACTAACAGAATCAGGTAACCCAATACTTTTAATAAATCCGCATACATCTTTCTTTTTTAGAGGAGAAGTCCATGTCGTTAGTGAAGAAGGTCTTAACGCTTATGGTGCCGTTACTTGGGGTCAATTTTTTGTATACCAAGGCTTTAATGAAAAAACAGGCTGGATGCATACATCTACTTATACGGATGTTATTGACGAATTTGAAGAAGACTTAGTGAAAATTGACAATAAACTAATGTACCGTTATGGTGAAGAACTTCGAGAAGTTAAATCCTTAGAAGCAACTTTAAAATATTTAGATGGTGATAGTCTAAAGTCCAAAAAAGTTCCATTCTACAGAACGCATCATGGTCCATTAACACAAAGTAGAAATGGAAAATGGATTGCCACTGCAATGATGTGGGAACCTGTTAAAGCTTTAGAACAATCATATATCAGAACAAAACAAAACGGTTATAAGGGTTTTAGAGAAATGATGGATATTAAAACCAATTCTTCTAACAATACCGTTTATGCAGATGCAGAAGGTAATATTGGTTATTTCCACGGAAATTTTATACCAAAACGAGATACAAGTTTTAATTATCGTCAACCTGTAGATGGTAGTAATCCAAAAACTGACTGGCAAGGTTTACATGATGTCGAAGACCATATTACATTATTAAACCCAGAAAATGGATGGCTACAAAATTGTAATTCTACACCATTTACAGCTGCTGCAGAAAACAGTCCAAAAGCTGAAGACTATCCTAACTACATGTCATTAAATCGTGAGAATTATCGTGGTGTACACGCCATTGATTTACTATCTAAAGGAAAAGATTATACACTAGATTCTGTAATAGAAATGGCTCATGACCCATATTTACCAGCTTTTGAAGTTTTGATTCCAGGATTAGTTTTAGCTTATGATAAAGATGATAAGACTAAAGAACTAGGCGCTTCTATAGAAGAACTTAGAAATTGGGATTATAAAACCTCAAAAGAATCTGTAGCAATGACATTGGCACATTATTATGGAATGAATGTAATGCGGAACGGCAAGCGTCCTAGTCCAATGAATTCTATGGAGTTATTCGAATATTTTGGAAACGAAACATCACCAAATGAAGAAAAATTGGAACTTTTTAAAAATACACTCACCTATTTAACCGAAAACTTTGGTACGTGGAATTTACCTTGGGGAGAAGTCAACCGATACCAAAGACTAAATAGTGATATTCGTCAAAAATTCGATGATAATAAACCAAGTATTCCTGTAGATTTTGCTTCAGGTCGATGGGGTGCTTTAGCGGCATATGGTGTTAGTTATACCAACCCAGAAGCCAAAAAGATTTATGGTACTCGCGGCAATAGTTTTGTAGCAGTAGTTGAGTTTGGAAAAAAGGTTAAAGCAAAGTCTATGTTAGCTGGCGGTCAAAGTAGTGATATTAGTTCTCCTCATTTTAATGACCAAGCACAGCGATATGCAAATATACAATTTAAGGACGTTCCTTACTACAAAGAAGATGTTTTAAAAGTAGCCAAAGAAACTTATTTTCCTGGAAAACGAGAATAGCTAGTTGGCTTTAGAATCGTTATCAAGTGGTTTGATATTTCCATTATAAGATATAGTTTGCCTGTTTGTGCTATTTACGGTTAAAGTAGCACTTCCTCCAGAAATAATTCTGTATGCAAACTTTAAATAATCATTTTCAGTTTTAGCTCCAAATTTGATCATTATGACTTTCTTATTGTCATTAATATTAACTCTGTAATTGGTAATATCGCCTTGATACTTTATACCACCTTGGTTATTAATACGTTTTGGAAAAAATACACGTCCAAAATACGGTAGAAACAAATCTGCCTTTTTATCATTGATATTGACAAAATTTTCGTTGCTAGAAACATCCACTCTACCACCTTGAAAAATGGCTGCACCACCAGGAATATTCTGTCCAATATTTGCAACCTCATTACCTAAAGGATTTGCCCAACGTGCCTC
Source organism: Winogradskyella sp. PC-19 (assembly GCF_002163855.1). Taxonomy (NCBI): domain Bacteria; kingdom Pseudomonadati; phylum Bacteroidota; class Flavobacteriia; order Flavobacteriales; family Flavobacteriaceae; genus Winogradskyella; species Winogradskyella sp. PC-19. Next base: position 517,002 of record NZ_CP019332.1, read on the forward strand.
AAACATATATTTACCGCTATCAATTAATTCCTTTTTAGAGTTATATTCCTCTTTTAATCGTTCTTTTTTAGCTTGCTTTCGCTCTGCTCTACTTTGTGAAAAACCAAAATTCGAGAATAAAACAACTAATAAGGATAGAATGATTAACTTTTTCATGGCAGATGCTTTTTATAAATTTACGACAAAATCTAAGCCAAAGACTTGTTTTTAAATAGTTTAACACAACTATTATTACAAAGTCATTTCTCTAAAAGTAATTCCTAGTGCTTTTTGGGTATCGATAATTTTTTGCATTTCACCAGGTATAATTAATGCTATGGATTGACCTGTTTTACCTGCGCGAGCTGTACGACCACTTCTGTGTGTATAGTATTCTAATTGTTCTGGTAATTGATGATGGATAACAAATGCTAGATTGTTTACATCAATACCACGAGCTGAAACATCTGTTGATACAAGGAATTGTAAACTTTCATTTTTAAATGCACGCATCACCTTATCACGTTCTTTTTGTTGCATATCACCTTCAAGTGCATCAACAGAAAAGCCTTCATTTTTAAGCTCTTGAGCTAATTTTTTAGTACCAGCTTTAGTTCTACAAAAAATCACACCTCTATCATTTGGGTGTTTATCTAAAAGCTTTCCTATAACTAAGGTTTTATTTGGAATAGACGTATTTATAAAATGATGCGAAATGTTTTCATTAACTAAAGAATTCTTATCAATTTCAATGCGTACTGCGTCATGTGACATGTACGTTTTTACCATTTTTTGAATTTCATTTGGCATTGTTGCCGAAAACAACCAAGTTTTTCTAGACTCTGTATTATACTTTAAAATTTTACTTAAGTCTTCTTTAAAACCCATACTAAGCATCTCATCAGCTTCGTCTAAAACTAAAGTTTTTACTTGACTAATATTGACTGCACCACGTTCTACCAAATCTAATAAACGTCCTGGTGTTGCAACAACAATATGTGTTGTGCGTGTTAAGTTCTTTATCTGTCTGTCCATTTTTTCGCCACCGTAAACACCTTCAACAAATATTTTATGGTCTATGTATTTTGTAAACTTAAAAAGCTGCTTCTTTATTTGCTGAACTAACTCTCTTGTAGGAGCTATAATCAAAGCTTGCACATTATCATTTTGAGAATCAATCGCATTTAAAACTGGTAAGCCAAAGGCAGCAGTTTTTCCAGTACCCGTTTGTGCTAATCCTATTAAATCTGTCTTGGATTCTAATAATACAGGAATAACTTCTTGTTGAATTTTTGTGGGATGCTTTATTCCCAATTCCTTTAATCCTTTTACGTATGCTTTTGATATGCCGAGTTCTAAAAATGTTGCCATTGCTTATTAATTTGCCGCAAAGGTAAACTTATTTAGGTCTATCACTTTAATTATTAATGCATCTTTGTATTTTTAAATCTTAATGGAAAGCAATACCCAGTTTCAGTATAATGGTTTTTTAAAAACACCAAATCTTTGGTTAAATTCTGAGATTTTCGGTTTGAAGCAGTTTCAATTTTTAAGTTCTCAATTTCCTTTTGATAAGCCTTCGATTTTTAAAGAAATACGACTTGGTAAACGTGTTGAAGAGTTTTTGAGTTTTCAGTTTAGCAATCTTAAAAATGTAGATATCATTACTAAAAATCTTCAGATAAAAGATGATAAAATTACTATTGGAGAGTTAGATTTTATTGTTAAGAATCAAGATAAGTATATTCACCTTGAAGTTATTTATAAATTCTATTTGTACGACTCAAATATCAAATCTGATAATCATTTAGACTATTGGATTGGGCCAAATAGAAATGATGCGCTTATCTACAAACTCAATAAATTAAAAAATAAGCAATTACCACTACTCTATTCAAAACAATGTAATGCTGTTTTACAGTATTTAGAATTAGACCCGAAATTAATAACCCAAAATGTTTGCTACAAGGGGCAATTATTTCTTCCATTTAAAACTCAAAATATAGATATTACACCTTTAAATAAAGATTGTATTGCTGGGTTTTATATGTCTTATTCTGAAATTGAAGAGTTACAATCTTATCAATTTTATATTCCAAGAAAGCTAGACTGGTTGGTCATTCCACACTCAGAAGTAGATTGGAAATTATATGATGAAATCAGAGTTCAACTTTCAACTTCTATTAATGAGCAGCGTTCTCCTATGGTTTGGTTAAAGTCGAGTGATAATAAACTTTCAAAATGTTTTATAACCTTTTGGTAATGACACATAAGCATTATAAAATATATAAACCATACGGCTATTTAAGTCAGTTTGTTAATAATCAAAACAAACGTCGAAATAAAAAACTGCTAAGTGATTTATATGATTTACCAAATGAAGTCATGGCTATTGGACGTTTGGACGAAAAGTCTGAAGGTTTATTATTACTCACGACAGATGGCAAATTTAGTGAACATATTAGAAGTTCTAAGATTGAAAAAGAATACCATGTTTTGGTTGATGGTGTTATTAACAAAAGTGAAATTGAAAAACTAAAAAAGGGTATAGAAATTTCAATAAATGGAAAACCCTACACAACAAAACCTTGCACAGCTGAACTTTTATCAGACATTAGCCATATTGAAAAACGCTTTGTTAGAGATAAGCGCCACGGCAAAACTTCGTGGTTAAGTATTACAATTACCGAAGGTAAATTTAGACAAGTACGAAAAATGACATCTGCAGTTGGTTTACCAACGCTGAGACTAGTACGTGTTAGAATTGGAGACTATAGACTTGAAGGATTAAATTCAAGAGATATTGTGGAGATTAATTCCCTTCATTCTTAGCTGTAATCTTCGGCTTTTCGTTAATAAAAGTAATCATAGCCTTTACGCCTGTTAATAGATTCCATTCTTTAGAGGAAACAACAGTACCTTTGTCGTCATACACAACAAACTCGGCTGTGTTTGGGCCAGAATCACCTTGATTAAGCGCAGTAATATCAATCTTATTAATACCTTGAGTAAGGTTGATTTTGAGACGCCTGTATTGAGACGTTAATAATACATTATTATATACAACTTCGCCATTTAATGACACACTAACGCGGTCACCATCTGGATACTCGTGGTCTCGGCAAACAATATTTACAAACTCTGTATCAATATCGTATTGGCCCAAAAATTGATCACTCATAAAGCGTCTAATACCAGTAGCTTGAGCTTCTTTTCTCCAACGTTCTTCAAAAATTAAACTTGGACTTTTTAAACCATCACCACCAGTCATAGAAAATGGGCGCTCTAATTCTCTTACTTTAGTTCTTGATATAGTCGCATTTTTATCTTTGTTAGATTTATCTGCGTCTGCTTTTAGATTTTTCTTAGGAGCTACTTTTATTTTTTGAGGTGTAGAGTCTTTTTCTTTTTTAGATTCTACTGCGGGTATACGTATGTTTCGTTTATCCTTATCAGTTACCTGAGCATTTAGCGAAACGCCAAAAGCTATAAAGCAAAACATTAAAATGAAACGATTAAACATACTATCTAAGATTTATCTTTCTAATAATTTAGACTCAAAAATCATACCTATGTCAAATTAAACGTATAAAAAACTAAAACCTTTCAAAAAAAAGTTAAAACTTTCCGTTAAAACTGAGTCGTAAACGTCTATTGTATTCCTCAAAAAGCCAATCTTTATAATTCTGAGTGCTATTCATTATACAGTAACAGTATTGTTTTATACGATACGCAATTTCATCTTGTAATTCCTTAATACGCTCTCTAGCTTCAAAAACATCTTCACAATTTTCGATGCATATTTTAGAATGTTGTTCAATAGAACGCTCGATAACTGTAAAAGATTTTTTACCAGAGTTTAGTACTTTTTTATATTCACCTTTTACATCAAAATCTAGTGATTTAGATTTACCGAATTTTTTACGAAGTGCTTCTGGCATATCGTAAACAAAATCGCGTTCTAACATTTCGTCATCAACAATATTTTCTAAATAAAAATCTGGGTATTTAAAAATATGTTGCCAATCTACAGGTTGGTCCCAAGGCCCAAAACGTGCAATGTTATTACCTAAATCTACGACCTGAAAAACATCTCTGTCTCCATAGATACGTGACCCACGACCAATCATTTGAAAATATAAAGTTAATGAACGTGTTGCTCTATTAAGTATGATAGATTCAACAGAAGGTTCATCAAATCCTGTAGTTAAAATACTTACAGACGATAAAATGGCGCCTGGTGTTTTTTTAAACCACTTTAGAGTTTCTTTTCTTTCTTCCTTATTAGCTGTATTATCTAAATGCTTAACATCATATCCAGCACGTTTAAAAGTGTAATAGACTTCTTTTGAAGTATGAATACCGTTATTAAAAATAAGGGTCTTTTTTCCTTTTGAAGTATCGTCATATGCTGTTAAAAGCTTAGTCTGCATAAAACTATTAGTGTATAATGCTTCAGAAGATTTCACGGTGTAATCACCATTGATACCTACTTTTAAGGTAGTTAAACCGACATCAAAACTTACGGTTTCAGCTTTTGCCAAAAATCCATTTTTTATCAATGTCGAAATATCATCACCAACAATCAGCTTATCATAATTGTCCTTCATTGGTAACTTTATATTACTACTTAAAGGCGTTGCAGTTACACCAAGAATAAAACAATTGTCAAAGAATTTAAAGAGCTTTCTGAAAGAGTTATAATGCGCTTCATCTATAATAACAAGACCAATATTCTTTAACTCAAAATCTTGTTCAGACAGCCTATTATTAAGAGTCTCGACCATGGCAACAAAACACTGATACTCATCTTGGTCTGGTAATTCCTTTACCTTACTGTTTATAATTTTATTTTTGACATTAAATCCAGATAGTACGTTAGATGTTTGTTTACACAACTCTATACGATGTGTCAAGATAACTACCTTTTGATTTTTTTCTTTTATATATCGACGAACAATCTCAGAAAAAATAACTGTTTTTCCTCCACCAGTTGGTAACTGATAAAGCAAGTTATAATCCTCAGGTGAATTATCCATGACATCAAAAATGCGGTTTAAGTCATTTATTTGATAGTCATACAGACGTTTTTCGCTCTCTTTTTCTACTTGTATTTGAGTCTCTACAGACATAAAATCATGATATGTATCGTATTAATAGCTGCGGTCATTTAATAATACAATGACCAATTTCGCAAAAATAGGGCATAATAACGGTTTGATGTAGCGTTGTTAACAAGATTTTAAAAGTGGTATCGTTTTTGTGATTTCCTTAACATTAATCTTAAAACTTGAGTAATTATGAGAAATTTTAGAAGAAATGCCCCGACAGTTAATGCAGGTTCAATGGCAGATATTGCTTTTTTACTACTCATTTTCTTTTTAGTGACGACAACAATATCCGCCGATAAAGGGATGTTGAGGAAATTACCACCAGTATGTGATATGCCTCCATGTGATGTAGAATTCAATGAACGCAATGTTTTTAGGATTTTTATTAATACAAATGATGAAATTATGGTTGAGGATAAAATCATAGATATATCAGATTTAAAAGAATTAACCAAAGCATTTATAGATAATAATGGAGAAAATGTTTGTGATTACTGCTCTGGTGAACAATTGACTAATTCATCTGACAAACCTAGTGAAGCTATTATATCATTAAAACATGACGCTTTAACCAATTATGGTGCCTTTATAGTTGTTCAGGATGAGATTAGTAAAGCATATTATGATTTACGCTCTAATTATGCACAAAATAAATATAATAAAACACCAGAAGAACTATCGAAAGAAGAGTTGCAAGCCGTAAAAGAAGCCTATCCTTTTATATTGTCTGAAGTAAAAGTTGAGCGTAATTAGTTTTAGTCTTTAAGTTAATGCAACGTTAACGTGTGTTAAATCAATGAATTAATTGTAACACAACTTATTTTTGGTCGTCTTTATAGTGTAATCAATTAAAAATCGAACAATCATGAGAACATTAAACAGCAATCAGTTAACAAGCAGAAATTCAGATGCTAAAAGTTTTACTTGGAATAGTAAAAGACGATTTAGATAACCTTTTGAAATCAATCAATTATGAAAACATTATCAAGAATCGTCAATACATCTAATAGTTTAGATGATGACTTAGAAAATATTAGACTATGAATCTAATCGAAATCAAAATTTAAAAAAACCAGTATTGTAATTAATGCTGGTTTTTTGTTTTTAGCATATTCTAGTCTATTTTTATGCAAAATTGAAATCTCGATTATGAAACTAAAAGCTACACTACCCTTTTTTGCATTTATTATAGTATTATTCAGTTGTAATTCTGAACCTAAAACCGAAGAAGAGCTTATCGCCTATGCAAAAGAAATTCATGACCGTGTGATTACTTTAGATACGCATTGCGATATTAATGTGGCCAATTTTACTGATTCTATTAATTACACACAGCGTCTTAAAAATCAGGTTAATCTTCCAAAAATGATTGAAGGCGGATTAGATGTACCTTGGTTTATAGTATATACAGGACAGGATTCTTTATCTATAAAAGGTTTCGAAAATGCACATGCAAATGCTTTAGCAAAATTTGATGCTATCCATAGATTGGTTAAAGTTTTTGCACCAGACCAAATCGAATTGGCAAGAACTTCTGATGATGTAAGGCGTATTATTAAATCTGGTAAAAAAGTAGTCATGATTGGTATAGAAAACGGTTATCCAATAGGACTAGATATTGAAAATGTTCAAAATTTTTACAACTTGGGCGCGCGTTATATGTCTTTATCGCATAATGGTCATAGTCAACTTTGCGATAGTAATACAGGTGAAGCAGATGATGTTTGGTTGCATAATGGTTTAAGTGATTTTGGAAGACTAGTTGTCAAAGAAATGAATAAAGTAGGTATGATGATTGACGTGTCACATCCGTCAAAAGAAGCAATGCGTCAAATGATAGAATTGACAAAAGCGCCAATAATTGCCTCACATTCGTCTGCTAGAGCATTGTGTGACCATAGTCGTAATTTGGACGACGAGCAATTACAATGGCTAAAAGAAAACGGTGGTGTAGTACAAACAGTAGCATTTAGAAGTTACTTAAGCAAAGAAAAGTCTGAAGCAAGAAATAAGAAAGCTACTGAAATTAGAAATCAAATTGCGGATTCTATGGGTGTTACCTATTATGGGCGCAGAGAATTAAGAGCTTTAGATAAAGCAGTACAAGATTCAATAAGAGAAAGTGGTTATTTGACAAAGATTAACGACTTGACTAAAGCAAAAGCAGAAGCAATGTCTGACTTTCCACCAGAAGTTAATGTATCAGATTTTGTAGACCATATTGATTATTTAGTCGAAAAAATGGGCCTTGACCACGTAGGTATTAGTAGTGATTTTGATGGTGGTGGCGGTATTGAAGGTTGGAATGATGCATCAGAAACCTTTAATGTCACGTTAGAGTTAGTTCGTAGAGGTTATACTGAAAAAGAAATTGAGCAATTATGGTCAGGGAATTTACTCCGTGTTTTGGATGAATGTCAGGCTGTTGCTGAGAGTTTGAAATAACATTAAATGGTTTTAACGTTATTTTTTCTATTTGGATTCTTTTTATTTTGGTTTATAGGTGCAGGTATTTTTATAGATTTTTTTAAATCAGGTCTTGAGAATGTAAACCCAAATCTTGTAAAAAATTACCCTATAATATTTGAGATATTTAAAATCTTTTTCAAATTAGCTGCAGTTATGTGTCTTTTTAGTATAGTTTCTTACTGGTATAATTATTTTGCAAATTAATACTCCAACAACTCCAACAATTCCTCTTCAAACCTGCCTTTAGCCAAATATTGCTTCTCTAACTCAGCATCAAAAGGTATTGGTGTTTCTATACTTGCCACACGTTTTACAGGCGCATCAAGATGCTCAAAACACTCTTCCATTATCATAGCAGAAATATCACTTGCAATACCACCAAACATAGAATCTTCTTGTAGTATAATCGCTTTATTTGTTTTCTTTACCGAACTAATAATAGCGTTTTTATCCAAAGGCTGTAATGAACGTAAATCAATTACATCTGCAGATATATCAGGATTATTATCTAAGACTTGTAATGCCCAATGCACACCAGCACCGTAAGTAATAATAGTGATATCATTTCCTTCTTTTAAAAGCGACGCTTTACCTAATGGTAATGTGTAGTAACCCGATGGTACGTCTTGTCTAATACTTCTGTATAAGGCTTTATGTTCAAAAAATAACACTGGGTTTGGGTCATTGATAGCTGTTGCTAATAAACCTTTAGCATCCATTGGAAATGCAGGATAAACCACTTTTAACCCAGGTGTTTTGGTAAACCAAGCTTCGTTAGTTTGCGAATGAAATGGTCCAGCAGCAACACCAGCACCACAAGGCATACGTACTACGACGTCTGCTTGCTGATTCCAACGGTAATGTGATTTTGCTAAATAATTGACAATCGGATTAAAACCAGAACTCACAAAGTCTGCAAATTGCATTTCTACAACAGCTTTCATTCCGGCAATGGATAATCCCATACCTGCTTCTACAATAGCAGATTCACAAATCGGTGTGTTTCGGACACGTTCTTTACCAAACTGCTCTAAGAAACAATCTGTAATTTTAAAAACACCACCATATTCTGCAATATCTTGACCCATAATAACAAGGTCGTCGTGACGTTCCATAGATTGCTTTAAGCCTTCAGATATGGCGTCAACCAAACGCAACTCTTGGGTTTCTGAATTTTTACTAACTTCTTGATATACAAATGATTTATATACATCATTTAATTCAGTAGTTAAGTTAGGAGTAATATGTTCTTCAGCATAAGCTTTATCCAAGTTTTCGTTGACTTCGTGTACAATAGCTTCCTTAAATTCAACCTCTTTTTCTTCAGTTAATATTTTTTTGTTTTTTAAGTATTCTTGGAAGTTTTCTAAAGGGTCTTTTGCAGCCCAATGGTCCATCAAATCTTGAGGGACATATTTTGTACCACTCGCCTCTTCATGACCACGCATTCTAAAGGTTTTAAATTCTAATAAAACTGGTCTTGGTTCTTTTCGAATACTTTCCGCTAATTCAGATACTTTGGTAAAAACTTCAACAATATTATTACCATCTATGATATGTGATTCTATACCATATCCTTTTCCTCTATCTGCTAAATGTTCGCAATTATATTGTTCAGAAGTCGGTGTAGATAGTCCATATCCATTATTCTCTATACAGAACAATACAGGTAATTGCCATACCGAAGCTACATTTAATGCTTCATGAAAATCACCTTCACTTGTTCCGCCTTCGCCAGTAAAAACAGCTGTAGCTTTATTATTTTTCTTAAGTAAATTTGCTAACGCAATACCATCTGCAACACCCAATTGTGGTCCTAAATGCGAAATCATACCGACAATATTAAATTCTTGTGTTCCGAAGTGAAAAGAACGGTCACGTCCTTTTGTAAAACCACTCATCTTTCCTTGCCATTGACAGAATAAACGATGTAAAGGAATCTCACGTGTTGTAAAAACACCTAGATTTCGGTGCATTGGTAAAATATATTCATCGGCATTAAGCGCCATGGTAACACCAACAGAAATCGCCTCTTGACCAATACCAGAAAACCATTTACTAATCTTACCTTGTCGTAGTAAAATAAGCATCTTCTCCTCTATTAATCTAGGTCGAAGCATGTTGTAATACAATTGTAATAACTTTTCGTCACTCAATGAAGCGATATCAAAACGCATTTGTTTTGTAGTCGGATTAGACATGTAGAATTTAATTTAATAGTCAATCAAATGTAATTAAAATAGATAGAATTCATAATGAATCATGAATCAATTTTATTCGTTTAAAACTCCCATTTTTAGTGGGTTTTCATTAAATTTGTCAATACATAACCTAAATAAATACATATCATGGACAGAATACCTAGTGTAGACCTCAAGGATTTTTTATCTGATGACCCTAATAGAAAACAAAAATTTATTAATGAAATAGGAAAAGCTTATGAGGACATAGGTTTTGTGGCATTAAAAGGTCATTTTTTAGACGACAAGCTTGTAGATAGCCTTTACACCGAAGTCAAAAACTTTTTTGATTTACCTGTAGAAAAGAAGCGCGAATACGAAATTGAAGGCATTGGTGGACAACGAGGTTATATTTCATTCGGAAAAGAAAGCGCAAAAGGTAAAAAAGAAGGCGATTTAAAAGAATTTTGGCACTTTGGTCAATACGTTGAAGATGATGAAGAACGTCGCAAAGAATATCCTGAAAATGTTGAAGTTAAAGAACTTCCAGAATTTAATAAAGTTGGCAAACAAACCTATGCTAAGCTTGAAGAAACAGCCAAATACGTATTACGTGCTTTAGCTTTATTTGTCGGTTTAGAAGAAACATATTTTGATAATTATATTCATAACGGAAATTCTATATTAAGACCAATTCATTATCCACCAATTATAGATGAACCTAAAAATGCTGTACGTGCAGCTGCTCATGGCGATATTAATTTAATTACGCTATTAATGGGTGCTCAAGGTCGTGGATTACAAGTACAAAATCATGATGGAGAATGGTTAGATGCCATTGCAGAGCCAGATGAATTAATGATTAATGTTGGTGATATGCTGTCTAGACACACCAATAATAAATTAAAATCTACAATACACCGTGTTGTAAATCCTCCAAGAGAATTGTGGGGCACATCGCGCTACTCTATTCCTTTCTTTATGCATCCTATAAGTGAAATGAAATTAGATGTCTTAGAAAGCTGTATTGATGAAAACAATCCAAAACAATTTGAAGATATTACTGCTGGTGAGTTTTTAAATGAACGTTTGATTGAACTTGGACTTAAAAAATAGTCTCAATTAAGCTTCACCGAATAAAATAAACACTTCAGATTAAAAGCTGTTTTCTAAATTATGGATTTACAAGACCAACTTAAAAACCTATTTCCTGACCATACACCAGAAGTTTCTGAGAATGAAACTGAGGAGAATTCAGATATTTGGTTACAAGACGACCCAATTATTTGTAAGTACGAAAAGCGTAAAGGAAAACCTATTACTATACTTGAAGGTTACAATGGAGCTACAGAAGATTTTAAAAAATTAGCAAAAGAACTTAAGCAAAAGCTCAGTGTTGGTGGTAGTTTTAAAGACGATAAAATAATTATTCAAGGCGATTATCGAGATAAAATTATGGCTATGCTGAAGGAAAAAGGCTTTAATGTAAAACGCGTTGGCGGTTAATTTATGTCTAAAACAATTCTACATATTACAAACGGTGATAGCCTTACTGATTATCTAAGAGAATTAGATTATAAAGAAGACATATTGACTTGGCGAGAAATGCTATGTGAAGGTCCAACAGTTCCACTTATAGATTCTGAAGATTTTTTTAATCTGAGAAAAGCCTTTTTATCTCATTATTATAACATAAATCCTAGTGATTATAATTTAAGAGAATCTTTACAAATACTTGATAATAGCGATAAATATGACGAGATTCACTTATGGTTTGAATACGATTTATTTTGCCATATAAATTTAATAGCAGTCATTAGCTTACTACATCAAAAAGAGATTAACATACCTCTCTACTTAGTTTGTAGTGGACGTGTAGATGGAGAAAAATATTTAATGGGTTTGGGTGAATTAAATCCTCAACAGCTACGAAAACACCATGATAATCGTGTGCTTTTAACAAATGATGATATTGACTTAGCAGTAGCATTATGGCGTACCTATTGTTGTAAAGACCATAATATTTTTAAACCATATATAACTCAAAATTCTAGTTTTAAATATTTAACCAATTGTTTAAAAGCGCATCTAAAACGTTTTCCGAATCAAAAAACAGGACTTTGTATTATTGAAGAGAATATTTTAAAATTAATTAAAGATAAAGACATTAATTCTGAACATCATTTATTAGGCTATTGCCTAAATTATCAGGGCTATTATGGTTTTGGTGATTCACAATTCAGGAGAATGATAGCCAAACTCTCTGACTTCTTTGAAGAAAAAGATAATCAATTACAGTTAACAAGAAAAGGTCATGAAGCATTGATTGGAGAAGTCAATTTTTCCAAATCTATAAATAATGATATAGATTACGGAGGTATATCTCGCTTAGATTATCAATTCAATATTTCAGAAAATAAACTTATAAAAACAGTATCTAATGTCAATTAAAAACTCTGAACTTATATTAAATCCTGATGGTAGTGTATATCATCTCAACCTGAAGCCAGAGCATATTTCTGATACCATAATATTTGTTGGAGACCAAGATCGTGTCGAAAAAATTACTAAGCATTTTGATAGTATTGAGTTTACGACTCAAAAAAGAGAATTTAAGACGCAAACAGGTCACTATAAAGGCAAAAGAATTTCTGTAATTTCGACTGGTATTGGACCAGATAATATAGATATTGTACTAAATGAGCTTGATGCGCTTGTAAATATCGATTTAGATACCCGTAAGCCAAAAGAAAATCTAACGAGTTTAAATATAATAAGAATTGGTACTTCTGGTTCTTTACAAAAAGATGTGCCAGTAGACTCGTTTTTAATTAGTACACATGGTTTAGATATCAACGGTATGCTTCACTTCTATCAAATCGAAGGTATAAGTAATCCAGAAATTGAAAATGAATTTATTAAACACACCAATTGGGATAAAAATAAAGCCCGCCCAATAATCATTAATAATAGTGCTTATTTACAACAATTCTTCGAAAGTACAGATGTACATAAAGGTATGACTGGAACTGCTGGTGGTTTTTATGGACCACAAGGTCGCGTATTAAGATTGCCACTCCAAGATGCAAGTCTGAATAATAAACTAGATAATTTTAGTTATAAAGATTATAGAATTACCAATTTTGAAATGGAGACTTCTGTGATTTATGGACTATCAAAGCTTTTAGGTCACGAGGCTTTATCACTTAATGCCATTATTGCTAATAGAGCAAATGGTACGTTTAGCCAAAACCCAAAGTATACTGTAGAAAAACTTATTAATTATGCTTTAGATCGTATTATAAACTTATAAAATCAATGAAAAAATTTGCTAATGTCCTTTACGTTGTTGCCATTTTCTTATTGATAGGTACAGTCATCAGAACTTTAGTCTACCTAATTATTGGTTTGCCTGGAGAGCGTATCTTTAGAATTGAATTAATTATATTTTGGAGTGTTATCACTGTAATTATTATCTACAGAAATAGCGTTGCAAAATCAAAAAAAAATAAAAGTAAATTTTGAAAAAAATAAATATCGGTGGCGTACCAGAACATTTCAATTTAGCTTGGTATCTTACTCTAAAGAATGGCGAATATAAGGCAGAAGGCATTAATCTTCGTTGGCATGACTATCATGGTGGTACAGGTCAAATGTGCAAAGGACTTCGTGAAGGTGATATCGATATGGCAGTTATTCTTACCGAAGGTATCGTAAAAGATATCATCGCAGGCAATCCTTCTAAAATAGTACAAACTTACACACAATCGCCTTTAATTTGGGGTATACATGTCGCTGCAGATTCAAAATTTAAAACCATTGAAGATACAAAAGGAACACGAGCAGCAATTAGTCGCTATGGCTCTGGCTCTCATCTTATGGCATATGTAAATGCAAAGGATAAGGGCTGGGATTTAGAAACTGATATGGATTTTTCTGTAATTAAAAATCTAGATGGCGCTATCCACGGATTACTTAATGGTGATGCAGATTATTTTATGTGGGAAAAATTCACCACAAAACCATTAGTAGATGATGGCACTTTTAGACGTATCGGGAATTGTCCTTCGCCATGGCCTTGCTTTGTTATAGCTGTAAGAAATGAATTTCTAGAGAATAATGAAGACGATGTCAAAACAATTTTAGAAATCATAAACGGAACGACTTCCGAATTCAAAAATATTCCAAGTATAGACCGTACTATTGCCAATCGATACGAGCAAGAATTAGAGGATGTACAAGAATGGTTATCACTCACCGAATGGTCACAGGAATTAATCAAAGAACAAACTTTAAATAAAGTACAAGACGAGCTATTAAGTCTAAATATTATACCAGAAAAGTGGAAATACAACGATTTGGTTCATAAATTATGATTTGGTGACGCAACCTTTTCAAATAGTTTCATCTATTAAAAAACCAAATTCATGAAACCTCTTTCGCTTTTAATTATGGTCGTAATTTCGTTATGTGCGTCATTATGTTGCCCAGAAGAAGATGATATTTTTACAAACACAGAGTTTGTTACTAATAATGGTCTAATAGCTGTTGGTAATGACGAATCGTCTTTTAATGTTGATGATATTATCTTTATTGAGACATCTATTGAAAACAATCAAACTACAACAAACGGTAATGCTATAAATCTGAGTGACTTTACATATAGTGAAATCGGTCAATCTAGAGCATTTATGAATTTGGTTCTCTATAAGGAAACTGGTTTTGGCAGTATTGTTGAAATTCCTTTAAACCAAAATTCTATTGAAATTATCAATGGAGAAGTTACTACAAATGGTGAATTTATTCAAGTATCTAGTCTTTATGATGGCTCAGGATTTAGAAGTAGGTTTGGAATAAAGCTGTTAGAATCAGGCACGTACTATCTAGGTGGTACTGGACTTTTATCATTTAGTGGAAATGGAACAGTAACAATATCAATAGGAGTTTCAGAACTTGGTTTTGTGAATATAGATTCTTCAATTGTAAATGCCGATACACAAGCACGATATACATTTACGGTTAACTAATTATCCAATCTATTTCAGCCTTACCATTAGATTTCAAAAAAGTATTCGTTTTACTAAAATGTTTGTTATCAAACCAATATCCACGATTAGCACTCAAAGGCGATGGATGTCCTGAGTTTAAAATATGATGTTTTTTCTGGTCAATAAGTTTCACTTTTTTCTTTGCAAAACCACCCCAAAGTAAAAACACAATATCGTTTTTATATTCACTAATTGTTTTTATAACTGAATCAGTAAATGTTTCCCAACCTTGCTTTTGATGACTTCCAGCTTCATGAGCTCTAACCGTTAATGTAGCATTTAACAATAATACACCTTGCTTTGCCCAAGATATTAAATTACCATTTTTTGGATACGGCATATTTATATCAGACTGCAATTCTTTAAAAATATTGATTAAGGATGGTGGATGAGATATACCATCATTTACCGAAAAACATAAGCCATTAGCTTGATTTGGTCCGTGATATGGGTCTTGACCTATAACTACAACTTTTAAATCATCAAACTTACAATGATTAAACGCATTGAAAATTTCTGAACCTTTTGGGTAACACGTATTTTTAGAATATTCATGTTTAACAAAATCGGTAAGGCTTTGAAAATATAGTTTTTCAAATTCTTCTGACAGATGCTTTTTCCAGCTGGAATCTATAGATACGTTCACTGAACAAAGTTAACAAATAAGTGAAAATTATATTTATGCTACTCAATCTAATTTTTTCTAAATCATCAATCTCTATTATCATTCCTCTTACCAATCTAAAATCAATAACTTTATTTCTCTGTGAAATATTTGAAAAATCAATTTCAAAATCCAAGAATATCTTTCCATCTATTATTTTATATTCTCCTGTACCTTCAATATCTCCCAAATATCCTATTGTTCCACAACTTCCAATTTTAGTTTCTTTTATATTTTTACTTTTCCTCTTTTCTTCAATTGTATATGGTGAGTAATGTAAATAAGATATGTATTCAAATCTTGAATCGTTTTTTATTATTAAATATTTAAGCTTATCAGATGAAATATATTTTCCTTTTTCGATGTTTTTTTGAGATTGAGCACACAAACTGATAGATGCAACTATTAATAAAATTAAAGTTTTCATTATTTAAAATTTTAAGTGAAAGATACATTGTGATAAAAATTATAAAAAATAAGAATGAGTGAGTGTGACTTTTAATTTAGTTATTATCATTATTTCAATAGTTAATAATGTTTCTAACTATAAAACCATCTTAATGCATTAGGTGTAAAAGCCGAATTGGCTTAAATTTGCTCTCGGAAATTAAAATTATAATGATTAGTATACATCAGAAGACTTTAGATGATTTAGAGTTCGGTACAGTCCAATCTCAATTAAGTGAACATTGCATCACTAATTTAGGTAAAGAAGCTGCACTTGCTGTGATGCCATTTTCTGATGTCGAAATTCTTAAAAGAGAACTCTCTTATACCAACGAATATTTGTCTTCTTTTGACAACGATAACCGCATTCCTAATCATGGGTTTGAAGCCTTGACTAAAGAAATCAAACTTTTAAATATTGAAAACACATATTTAGAAGTCCAAAGTTTGCAAAAGATTGTAAGTACATCATTAACTGTAAACACGATTTTAAAATTCTTAGAAAAATTCAAAGAATATTATCATAATCTTCATCAATTATCAAGCCCTATTGAACACAATACGACTATAATAGAGCAAGTTGATGCAGTAGTAGACCGTTTTGGAGATATCAAAGACAATGCGTCGCCAGCACTTTCAGTTTTACGAAAGTCAATTACTAGCTTAAGGACTAAAATAAATACAAGTTTTTCTTCAGCATTAAATAAGTATCATGGGTTAGACTACTTAGATGATATTAGGGAATCTGTAGTAGAAAACAAACGTGTTCTAGCCGTAAAATCTATGTACCGTCGTAAAGTCAAAGGTGCTATTATGGGCGGAAGTAAAACAGGAAGTATTGTCTATATCGAACCTGAAACAACTCTGAATTATTCAAGAGAACTTAACAATCTTGAATATGAAGAAAAAGAAGAAGTCATTAAAATTCTCAAAGAATTAACCGATTACATTCGGTTATTTTTACCCTTACTTGAAAAGTATCAAGAGTTTTTGATAAAAATCGATGTTATTTCGGCTAAGGCAAAATATGCGCGTAGTATGAATGCTATTCTGCCAGAGATTTCTGAAGAACGTAGTATGTATCTGCGAGATGCTTATCATCCGCTACTCTATTTAACGAATACAGAAAAGGGTGAAAAAACATTCCCTCAAACTATAGAATTAGCTGACGATGCTAGAATTATTGTTATCTCTGGACCAAATGCAGGTGGTAAAAGTATTACCCTAAAGACCGTTGGTCTATTACAAGTTATGCTTCAAAGCGGTATGCTTGTCCCTGTACATGAACGTAGCAAAATGTGTTTGTTTAATAGAATACTGAGTGATATTGGAGATAACCAATCTATAGAAAATCATCTGAGTACATACAGTTACCGTTTAAAACAAATGAACTACTTTTTAAGAAAATGTAATAAAAACACGCTTTTTCTTATAGATGAATTTGGAACAGGTTCTGACCCAGAATTAGGTGGTTCGCTTGCCGAAGCTTTTTTAGAGGTGTTTTATGACCGTAAAGCTTTTGGTATAATTACAACACATTACTCTAACCTAAAATTATTAGCAAATGAATTACCGTACATGCGTAATGCAAATATGCTATTTAATGAACGTACATTAGAACCGATTTATAAGTTAGTTATTGGACAAGCAGGAAGTTCGTTTACCTTTGAGGTTGCTCAGAAAAATGGTATTCCATATAGTTTAATTAACAAGGCAAAGAAGAAGATTGAACGAGGTAAAGTAAGATTTGATGCAACAATTGCAAAACTTCAAAAGCAACGTAGTCGACTAGAAAAAACAGAGCAGTCTTTAAAGCAAAACGAAAAGAAAAAACAAACTGAAGCAGATAAGTTAGAAGAGATAAATAACAAAGTTCAAAAGAAACTCGAAAGCTATCAAGAATTGTACGATAGCAATCAACGCTTAATTTACTTAGGACAAAAAGTAAATGATTTGGCTGATAAATTTCAGAACAATAACAAGAAGCGTGAGTTAATGGCAGAGTTATTTAGATTGGTACAAATAGAAAACTCAAAAAAGAAAAAAGTTTCTGCCAAACAAAAACGGGCTGAAAAAGCCAAAGAAGCTCAAGTAAAAAAGGAAGCTGAAAAGAAAGTAGACATTATCCGACAAAAGAAGAAGAAAGCAAAACAAAAAGAGAAAGAAAAACCTGCTCCTCCAAAACCAGTTTTAAAAATTGGTGACCGTGTACGTATGCATGATGGAAGAGCTATTGGAAGTATTGATGATATAGAAAAGAATAAAGCCATTGTAAACTATGGACTTTTCACAACAAATGTAAGTGTAGATTTATTAGAATTGGTTGAAGCAAAAAAATGATAGACAGCATTCCAAAACACAAGCAATTAATACTATTCGATGGTGTATGTAACCTTTGTAATAGCAGTGTTTTATATGTTATCAAACGAGATAAAGAGAATCAATTTTTATTTGCACCCTTACAAAGCAAAATAGGAGAAACTATCATTAATGAATTTAATATAGATACCACTCAAACAGACTCTATATTACTTTTTAAGCCTGAAACTCATAAAATAACAAGTAAATCTACTGCAGCTTTGAAGGTTGCCAAATCATTGGGTTTCCCAACAAATATCCTAAGTATATTTTTGATTGTTCCGACTGGTATTCGTAATTGGGTATACGATTTTATTGCAAAAAATCGTTACAAATGGTACGGCAAAAAAGAATCGTGTATGATTCCTACACCAGAATTAAAATCTAAATTCTTAGATTAAACTATACTAATCCAAAAGTATAGTTTACTCATCAAAATACATGTTTAACTAAAACTAAGTTTCGAAACTCAGCGCCTTAAAGTAATTTTCGTACTGAGTTTAAAAGTTGATGGTTGATTAGGACTGCTATCTGCAGTCCAAGTAAAAACCTCTAAGCAAAATTATGTTAGTTTGAGCCTAACTTCAGTTAGTTAGGAATGAATCAAACTCTTACCTTATGGCGAGTCTACCCTATTGTAAGTGTCATTTTGATGATAGACCGAAAAATTTGGCTTTGAGGTTTTTATTTTAATCCTTCAAGAATAAAATCTAACTTCGAATTCCTATTCTTATTTTCAAGATAGGCATCTGTATAATGAATTGGTGGTATCGCCAAGCCTTTATCAATCAATTTGTCAATAGTTTTGGTATAAGACATACAAACCTTTCCCATTAATAGCTTTCCTAAATCTTTATTAGCATTAGCATGTTGAAATACATTTCGTAAACCAGTGAGATATAAAAAGTCTTTTGTAAATCCTCCACCACGATGTATACGTTGTGTGATACTAAATGCTTTGTTACGTTCTAATTTGTATTGTCCGTTTAATAAATCAAATGTATCCGAAAAGTTATAACCTTTACTAAGACTATCGGCAGCAATAACTCTAAACGCTAATTCACGCAGTCTATACATCGTTAACGAACCCGACATATATTCGGCATAAACAGCTAAACCCTCTTGGGTTTCGACATTATTTGGGAAACCATTAGAAAACACTTTAAGAGGTTGAGATAAACCATTAAAAGTCGTTACAAGATGTACCCCAATTTCATGATTTGCTAACACAAGCAACTGATTATTACTGAATTTATGATTTTTGCGTAACACCAAAGTCTGGGTGTTATTTAAAACCATAGCTGCAGCAGACAAATTATTATTAATCTTTACGTTGTATTCAAAATCATAGCGTTTCGAAAACTCGTCAAAATATTGTTTTGCATAATCGGCATTATGAATTGGCTCTAAATCTGCATCATCATCTTCATCAAAACGTAGAATAAACTTAGCATTTTCAATATCTCTCTCAGTTGGAGTTCCAAAACTTTTAAGGCTATTGTAGTAAAATTTTTTGCCTTTTCCAATGGTTTCTATACATTCAATAAGACCAGAATATTCGTAAATAATATCTTCATATAATTGACGAATGTCATTGTCTTCAATACGCTCTAATCGCTGTGAAAATAGTAATCGATGTAATTTATAACCATCAAATTTAATTTTTGGATATTTAAATTCAGGCTCATAATTATACTTATCAGAAAAGAATTTCTTTTTTTCAGCCGCAATATTAAGTGGGTTTATGTAATTGAGTAATTCGATATTCTTTACCAATCTATTAAGATTAGCATCGATATCAAAAATGGCTTCAAACTCTGGTGTTGTCTTAATTTGAGACATTAACTAGAAAAGGTTTTATAGAATTCAGAAGCATGTTTAGGCAATAAATCTTTAAGCTGATTCTCTACCGCTACAACAACTTCAGGGAAAATAATTTGATTATACTCATCGCAGTAAACTTTTGCGATTTCAGTAGCCAAAACTAAAGTATTTTTAAAATTATTAGTTATAAACTTTAAGAAATATCCGTTACCATAAAAGGTATTATTTATCTCTGCTGTTTGTTTAATGTTATTTGGCAACTCTATCGATGATAATGTGTTACGCCATGACTCAATACAATGACCAAAACGTTCATTATCGACATTTGAAGTACCTAAATTCCAAGTTGGTACTTCTCTATCCCAACGCTGCCAATTATAACTATGCATGTCATAAACGATACAAACACCAAATTTTTCTTCTAATTTTGAAATCAACACATTTACAACTTTATAAAAATTGGCATGTTTTTGTTCACTCTTCACTTTTTGACTAGAATCTAAGGGCGATTTCCATAATTGTTTTCCCCAAGCAGTTTCAAAAACAGCTTCTTCTGGTGTTCTATTTAAATCATATTCAAAGCGCGAATCACAACCTGCTATAACTATTGGGTGTGACGCAATCATATTTTTAGTTTCTGGATCTTCTTCGTACCAACGGTCATACTCAGTATGCAAGCAATTAGTCCATAATTCTTTTCTGAATTGATGTCCGTCATGTACAGCACCACAGGCATAATGGACGTATTTTTCGATTTTTACAGTAAATGAATAATCATCAGAAACAGCATGAAAACATTTTTCAGCTTCGATATTTTTAATGATTTCAGCAACAGCAAGTTTTTGCATAAAAACCTATTTTAAAATGCGTTTTAAAAATAATAACATAGAATGTTCTTTGATGTCAAAATCACCATCTGCAAAGAATAAACCCTTGATATCAGCTATAACTTCGTCAATCTGGTCTTTTGAATAATTGTTAGCTTCAATAGATTGTAAAATTTTCTGAATACTTTTAAAATCATTATCCTTTGAGAATTCATCATGGATTTTTTGAAATGTCTGCATATCTACTTTGGATATTATAACATTTCGCTCGTGATTATCTTCTTTAAAATCTGAATGTGCAGCGTATAATAAAATGTACGCCATGAGTTCATCTTTTGTCCATTTTGGTGCTTCCATATTATTTGTTGTTAATGTTCCGTATTCTGTCCATGAACCATCATATACTACTACATCCTTATAACCAGCTACTGTTGCGCCTAAAGCTAGGTTACAAGCCGTTATTCCGGAGCCACAACTAAAAACTAACCTTTGCTGTGCGTCAATATGGCTATTGAATATTTGTATTAATTCTTTCTTAGACTTAAAGGAATTTCCTTTAAGTAATTCTGTGTAAGGTAAATTTAATGAATTTGGAATTGTTCCGCTGCGTAAACCTTTTCTTGGTTCTGGTGTATCTCCTAAGAATCGTTTTTGTGAACGTGCATCAAAAATTATGGCTTTTTTTGAAGTTGAATACGATTTTATACCACTAAAATCAGTCATCAAATTTCTATTAGGTTCTGATTTAAAATTTCCAATAACATTTGATACAATATAGTTTTTTGCTATTGGAAGTTTGTGAGCTAACCATTCTGGCAAACCACCATCTAAAACAGCAATATTATTATGTCCAAAATACTTAAAAAGCCACCAAGCTCTTGAACTCGAATAAATACCATGGCTATCATAAACAACCACAGCATTATTAGTGTTTATACCAAGCTTTTGAGCTTCAAATTGAAATTGCTCAAGAGAAGGCAGTGTATTTGGAAATTCTGCATTTGTATCACTAAATTTTTTTTTAATATCAAAAAATTGTGAATTAGGGATATACTCTGGATTCTTTTCAAGTTTTGTACCAGCAACTCTAGCAATAGTGGCATCTAAGACTACTAAATTTTCAGCTTCAATATTTCTTTGAAGCCAATCTACTGAAACTAATGATGTATTGATCTGAAGCATAATTAAGAGCTATGCATCTTCAACTGTCTTGCGCAAACGCGTTCTTCTATTAAAAGCTTCTAAATTATCAAGTACTTTACTTTCAAGGAAATCTATTACCTTTTCTTCAACCTTGCGTTTGTTTTTATATACTTTATTAATGTAGGTAATTCCACCAGGTGACATAACATTTACTTCCACCAATTTGCCTCCAATAACATCAATACCAACAAAATACAAGCCATCTTTTACGAGTTTTGGTCCAATCTGCTTACAAAGTGCTTTTTCTTCTTTTGTCAAAGTATGTTTTTGTACAGAGCCTCCGGCAGAAACATTAGAACGATGATCATCATCACCAGGAACGCGCTTCATTGCACCTACAGCTTCTCCATTAAGCAACAAAATTCTTACATCTCCTTTATCTGCGCCTTCAATGTAATCTTGAAGAATCACGTAATTAGATTCTCCATCACCAGCACTAATATAAAAATCCAATAAAGAGTTAATATTACTCATCGCTGATTTTTCAATAAGTATAACTCCAGAACCACCAAAACCATTTAATGGTTTTAAAATCATTTTATCGGATTTAGACTCTTTAATTTGTTGAATTAAATAGTTTTTGTTTTTTGAAACATGGGTGTTTGGTATGATATTACTATGCGCGTCTCCAAATGCTGCTGTGTATAATTTGTTATTAGCTTCTCGCATACCTTGAAGAGAATTTATAATAAAGACATCATCTTTTACAGAATCTAAGAAGTTAAGCATCAATGGGTCTAATGGTGGATTTGCTCTAAAAAAAATCGCATCAAAACCTGCTAAAGGCAGCATTTCTTCTCTTAGTGTCACCTTTTTATAAAATGCTTTTAATGTAGATGGTACTTTATCAATACGTCCAACAACATTACAAAACGCATTAGTCACACTATCACGAATAGTTAAATTTGCAGGCGTACACATAGCAACGCCATGTCCACGTTTTGCACATTCTTTGATCAAGGCGAGACTAGTATCATTTTCTGGGTCTATTTCTTCCCAAGGATACATAATAAAACAAACATTCATAATTTGGCGATTAGTTTTTATTAAAAGTTAAGATACTAACTTTAAGAATTTTATCAAATTATTTTACAGCTTCGTAATTATCATCCCATTCCTTAGGTTTTGGATCATGCAACTTATCTAATGATTTGGCAACTAATATCGAAACTGTAGCATCTCCTGTAACGTTTACAACAGTTCTACACATATCCAATGGTCTATCTACAGCAAATATCAAGGCTAAACCTATTGGTAATAGTTCTGCTGGAAAACCAATAGATTCTAAAACGATAACTAGCATTACCATACCAGCACTTGGTACTGCTGCTGAACCGATTGAGGCTAATAATGCTGTAAAAATAATAACCAATTGATTTGTAAAAGTAAGTCCTTCTGGCCAAATCACTTGCATAATAAAAACAGCTGCAATACCTTGATACAAACTTGTACCATCCATATTTACGGTTGCTCCAACAGGTAACACAAAACCTGAAACTTCTTTATCGACTCCTAAATGTTCTTCAACACGCTCCATAGTTACTGGTAATGTTGCAGCACTACTAGACGTTGAAAATGCTAATAATTGGGCAGGACTAATCTTACTTAAAAACCACATCGGTGATTTCTTTGTGTAGACACTAACTAATAAAAGATAGAAACCAATCATTAAAATTAAACCGCCGACGACACAGAATGCATATTGTAAGAGTTTGACTAATATTGTAGTATCGTCAAAAGCGATTATGACGTTTGCCATCAAAGCAAAAACAGCATAAGGCGCAAAAAGCATAATTAAGTCAACCATTTTCATGACCACTTCATTGAGCGAATCGAAAATATCTATCATTGGTTTAGCCTTCTTCTCTCCTATTAATAATAAACAAATGCCTACAAATAATGCGAAAAATATGATTTGTAGCATACTTGCATTAGCCATTGACTGAAAGATATTACTAGGAAAGATATCGACCAATGCTTGCAATGGTCCAGCATCTTGTTGAGCACTAGCTTTCATTAATTTATCTGTGACGCCTGCATCATTTTCATATTTAAGCTTAATGTTTTCGATAGTTTCCTCAGGCATTCCTGTTCCAGGTTTTACCAAATTAACTATTGATAAACCTATAATTATAGCAACTAATGTTGTTCCTATATAAATCCCTATCGTACGCAATCCCATAGATTTAATCTTAGAAATATCTTTTAAATCTGATATCCCTTTGATTAAAGACGCTAATATTAATGGTACAGCAATTAGCTTTAGAAGATTAATGAAGATTTTGCCAAAAGGCGCAATCCAATCTGTAACAAATTGTTGTCCGTTAACAGAATTCATAATAAAACCAAAAATGATTCCTAGAACCATTCCTATGATAATCTTCCAATGTAATGCTAGTTTTTTCATGCTTTAAATATCCTATTAAAAATTTTAGTTCTTGATTTTTATCTCAATTGGGCCAATTTCCTCTAAACCACATTCTGTACTTTCTTCATGTATTGGATTAATATTTAATATTTTATACATGTTCCAAAGTTGATTATGATTGGTGTATATAGTTTTACCGTATTTAAGAGATATTTTTAAATTTAAGTTATTTTCGATTTTATATGTTTTTGAGAAAATTTTACACTTAGGGCCATAAACCTTTAATTCAATTCTATTATTTATAATATCTGATTTATTCAATGCAAAAATTCCAATACCATCGAAATCTGAAATTGCCGTTTTTATTCTTTTATTATTTGAATATACCTCAATTATAGCTGAATGAATTACCGATTCAGTTTTTTTCTCAATTGTAGTAAGCTTAACTGTAAAACGTTTATTTAATTTATCTTGACTATTGATAGATAAAATGCTTAATAACAATAAAAAATATAACGCAAATTTCATTTATATAAATTATAAATTACCATTCTTTTGTTTCTTGTCTTCTTAATAACATATAGTCTGCAATAACTAATGCTGCCATTGCTTCGACAATAGGTACTGCACGTGGCACCACACATGGGTCATGACGACCTTTACCTTGCATCTCTACAGTTTCGCCTTTACTATTGATAGTATCTTGTTTTTGTAATGTTGTTGCAACAGGTTTAAAAGCTACACGGAAATAAATATCCATGCCATTGCTTATACCACCTTGTACACCACCAGATAAATTGGTTTTTGTACTTCCATCTTCATTAAAGTTGTCATTATGTTTACTACCAAGCATTCTAGCCCCACAAAAGCCACTACCATATTCAAAACCTTTGACAGCGTTTATAGATAACATCGCTTTACCTAATTCTGCATGCAGCTTATCAAAAACAGGTTCGCCTAATCCAGCTGGTACATTTTGTATAACACAAGTGATTGTGCCACCGATAGTATCGCCTTGTTTTTTAACTTCTTGAACTTTAGCAATCATCTTTTCAGCCGCATCGGTATCTGGACAGCGAATCATATTCGATTCAATTTTACTAAAATTTAAATCTTGATAAGGTTTATCTATAAATATATCTCCAACCGAAGACGTAAACGCGTTAATGTCAATTTGATTCAAAAACTGTTTTGCAATAGCTCCTGCAACTACTCGACTTGCTGTCTCACGAGCAGAACTGCGTCCACCACCACGATAATCACGTACACCATATTTTTTGTCATAAGTATAGTCGGCATGACTTGGTCGGTAAACGTCTTTTATATGTGAATAATCTTTTGATTTTTGATTGGTGTTATGGATTACAAAGCCTATTGGAGTTCCAGTAGTTTGCCCTTCAAAAATACCTGAATAGAACTCTACAGTATCTGGTTCTTTTCGTTGTGTTACAATTTTAGATTGTCCAGGTTTACGACGATTCATTTC
This sequence comes from Winogradskyella sp. PC-19, assembly GCF_002163855.1. Classification (NCBI taxonomy): domain Bacteria; kingdom Pseudomonadati; phylum Bacteroidota; class Flavobacteriia; order Flavobacteriales; family Flavobacteriaceae; genus Winogradskyella; species Winogradskyella sp. PC-19. Next base: position 542,966 of record NZ_CP019332.1, read on the forward strand.
ATTTTGAATAGCCTCAAAATCTAATGTCATTCCTGCGGGACAACCATCTATAATTCCACCAATAGCAACGCCGTGAGATTCACCAAAAGTGGTGAGTTTAAATAACTTTCCGAAGGTATTTCCTGCCATTAAAATTTATTTTACGCTAATGTAATTGATTAAATAAACAAACAAAAACACATTTGTCAATTTATATAATCTTTAGTTTTTATAGTAGTGCTTCTTTAAGAATAGTAATCGGATGTTTTGCTATCCTATTTGTCCCATCTTTGATTTGATGACGACAACTCGTTCCGTTAGCAGCAATTATAGTGTCTTTAGAAGCCTTACGTATTGCAGGAAACAAAGTTTGCTCTCCTATTTTCATACTAACTTCATAATTATCCTTGTCATAACCAAAGCTACCTGCCATACCGCAACAACCACTAGGAATAATAGTGACTTTATAGTTATTAGGAAGATTTAAAATATCGAAGCTAGATTTTTGATTTGCTAAGGCTTTTTGATAACAATGCCCATGATACTTTATGGTTTTTGATTCTTGTGTGAATTGCGCTGATGTTATGTTCCCTAATTCTATTTCTCTTTGAATAAATTCCTCAATTAAATATGTGTGCTTAGCTATTGATTTAGCAGATTCTTTATAGTCAGCTAGCTTAATATATTCATCTTTAAAAGTTAGTATTGCTGAAGGTTCAATACCTACTAATGGCGTTTCTTCTGTAATTATATCCTTAAAAATTGAAACATTTTTATTAGCTATATCTTTTGATTCTTCAAGAAATCCCTTAGACAAATAGCTTCTTCCACTTTCGTGATGCTTTACGCACTCTATTTTATAATTAAGTTTAGAGAGTAATTCAAAAGTGTTTATTGCTATTTCGGATTCTAAGTAATTGGTAAACTCATCGACAAAGAGGTATACCGTTTTTATTGGTTTATCTGTATTTAAAAGACTTTTAATTTGACTATTAAAAGATTTTGAAAACTTTGGTAGTGTTCTATTTTGATGAATTCCCAAAGCCCTCTTTATTGCAGATGACAGTAATTTGTTCTGAAAAACCACATTAGATAAGCCAGAAAATTTTGAACCTAACCTATTGTATTTTGTAGATTTAGCAAAGAACTTATTTTTAAAAGAAAAGCCATTTGCTTTTTGGTAATGATACTGAAATTCTGCTTTAAGACTTGCAACATCAACACTACTTGGACATTCACTTGAGCAAGCCTTACAACTCAAGCACAAATCGAAGACTTCTTTAAGTTCTTGATGATCAAACTTATTTGTTTTTTCAGAAGTTGTTAAAAAATCACGCAAAGCATTAGCTCTTGCTCTTGTTGTATCTTTCTCGTTTCGAGTTGCTCTATAACTTGGACACATCGTACCACCAAACTCAGGAAGTTTTCGGCAATCTCCAGAACCATTACACTTTTCGGCTTCACGAAGTATTCCTTGAGATGCCGAAAAATCTAAAACAGTAGCAATCTCTGGTTCTTTTCTGCCTACTTCATATCGAAGATTTTTATCCATAGGCAACGCATCAATAATTTTACCTGGATTAAAAATATTATTTGGGTCAAAAGCGGATTTAATTCGTTTTAGAATCTCATAATTTTCATCACCTATCATTAAGGGAATAAATTCTGCTCTAACAATACCATCACCATGTTCACCGGACATTGAGCCTCGATATTTTTTAACTAAATGTGCTACATCTGTTGTTATTTTTCTGAATAATGCAACATCTGCTTTACTCTTTAAGTTTAGTATTGGACGCAAATGTATTTCGCCAGCACCAGCATGAGCATAATAAACTGCCTCTTGATTATGACACTTCATAAGGCTTGTAAATCCAGAAATAAAATCGTCCAAATCATCAAGCGCAACTGCCGTATCTTCAATACAAGCTACTGCTTTCTTATCTCCAATCATGTTACCTAAAAGACCTAATCCAGCTTTACGAAGCTCCATGGCTTTTGCAATATCTTCTCCTTTTAATATAGGTGCAGCATAGCTTAAGTCTAATCTCTTTACAGTTTCTAATAATTTTTCAATTTCAGAGTTTAGCTTTTTTTCTGTACTTGCTTTGAGTTCACACATCAAAATCGCAACAGGATCTGATTGAACGAATTGTCTATTCTTCTGTTGCGTCTTATTATGCTTAGTAAGATTAAGTATGGTGTCATCCATCATTTCACAAGTATGCAAGTTATGTTGCATGACTTGTTTTACTGATTTCATACATTTATCAATACTATCAAAATGAACTGCAACAATAGCATTATTAGTTGGAGGTAAGACATCTAATTGTAAAGTGATTTCTGTAGTAAAAGCTAATGTACCTTCACTTCCAGAAAGCAATTGACACATGTTAAATGCCTTATTACTTTTGCTGAAAACATCTGATTTAATAAGTTCATCAATTGCATATCCCGTATTACGTCTATGAATTTCTGGTTTAGGAAAATTATCAATGATTTGTGTTTTAACATTTTCAGAATTTAATTCCGAATAAATAGACTTATAAATTTTACCTTCTAGACTATTTAACTTCAATTTATCTTGAAACTCGTTTATTGTAAGTGCTTTAAAATCAGCTTCACTTCCATCACTCAAAATTGTTTTTAGACTCAAAACTTTATCACGAGTCACCCCATGTTGTATAGAAGTTGTGCCAGAAGAATTATTGCCAACCATACCACCAATCATACAACGGTTTGATGTCGAAGTATTTGGCCCAAAGAATAAACCAAAGGGTTTTAGATAATTATTTAATTCATCTCTAACTACACCTGGCTCGACAGTAACGGTTTTATTAATTTCATCTAGGTCTAATATTTTTGTAAAATGCTTTGAAACATCAACTACGACACCTTCTCCAACGCATTGTCCAGCTAAAGAAGTACCTGCAGTTCTAGGAATTAGTGATGTATTATTCTTGGTCGCAAAATCAACAAGTTGCTTGATGTCAGTTGTTGATTTTGGAATTGCAACTGCAAGTGGCATAATTTTATAAACCGAAGCATCAGTTGCATATATTTTCCTCATCAAATCATCAGAAAATATATCACCTTGAAAATTAGACTTTAAGCGCTTAAGAGCCTCTTTCATTGAAATTATTAAGTTATTCAGTTGATAAATCTATTATTATTTGTAAATATAAATTGATTTTTGGCGTTATTTTTGAACAAAGACTATAAATCAATAAAAAAACAATACAATTATGAAAAAATTAGCTTTGACAGTTATTACTGTTTTTGGATGTTTACTATTTACAAATGCTCAGAGCATATCTGATAATGCTATTGGTCTTAGACTTGGTGATAGTGATGGTTTGGGTGCAGAAGTGTCTTATCAGCGCGCTTTAGGCGATAATAATAGACTCGAGGTAGACCTTGGTTGGCGAACTGGAAATAATTTTGATGGATTTAAACTTGTAGGTCTTTATCAATGGGTTTGGAACATTGATGGAGGTTTTAACTGGTATGCAGGTGCTGGTGGTGGTGTTGGTTCTTATGACTTTGATGCTCCTATTAATGACAGTGAAACGTTTTTCTTAATAGCCGGAGATATTGGTATAGAATATGATTTTGATATACCGTTATTACTATCATTAGATTTTAGACCAGAAATAGGTTTTGGAGATTTTAATGATGATACCAACTTCGATATCGCTTTAGGTATACGATATCAGTTTTAAAAAAATATTATCAAAAGAAAAAGCCATCTATTATTAGATGGCTTTTTTTATTTTACTGAACAATCAGCAAGTGTAGTTTCGTATATCTCCTCGTATTTAGGGACAATAGTATGTAAATCAAAATTTAGAGATTGTGCTTTTGCACTTTCTTTGAATTGGTAGAGTGTTTTATCCTCTTTCAAAATCTTAAGGGCATTTTGAGTCATTTCTGAAATATTTCCAACATTACTTAAATAACCCGAAAAGCCGTCTTTGTTTACTTCTGAAAGACCTCCAGAATTTGAAGAAATAACAGGAACACTAGATGCCATTGCCTCCAATGCTGCAAGACCAAAGCTTTCAGTTTCTGACGGTAATAGAAATAAATCACTAAAGCATAGAATCCTATCAATTTCATTGCTGTTTCCAAAGAAAACTACTTTATCAGATATACCTAATTCTTCAACTAAATTCTCTGCTGGTTCTTTCTCTGGTCCTTCACCAACCATCATTAATTTTGCCGGGATTTCTTTTTGAATCCCATAAAATATTTTTATAACATCAGGTATATTCTTAACTTCTCTAAAATTACTTATGTGAGTAATAATACGTTCATCTTCATTTGCCATAGCACTACGTTGACAGTCAGTAAAATTAGGCTCATGTTTTTCTATATCAATAAAATTTGGAACAACTTTTATTTCATTTTTAATATCAAATAAACGTAATGTATCTTGTTTAAGACTCTCTGAAACAGAGGTTACTGCATTAGACTTATTAATACTAAAAGTCACGGCTGGCTTGTAAAACGGATGACTACCAACTAGGGTAATATCTGTGCCATGCAGTGTAGTTACAATTGGTACGAATATACCTTCGTCTTTAAGCATTTGTTGTGCCATGTAAGCGGCATATGCATGAGGTATTGCATAATGAACGTGTAAAAGCTCAATACCGTGCAATTTTACCATATCAACTAACTTACTAGATAGGGCAAGTTCATACGGTTGGTAATGAAACAAAGGATATTCAGGAACATGGACTTCATGGAAATGAACATTATTGCTCAATAATTCTAATCGCACTGGTTGTTTGTAGGTAATAAAATGAATTTCGTGACCACGCTTAGACAATTCTAGACCTAACTCTGTAGCTACAACACCACTACCTCCAAAGGTTGGATAGCAAACAATTCCAATTTTCATATTTAACTTTTATGTGAGGCTAAATTAATGGAATTAATGTATTGAAGTTGGAATGGATTAAGTTTTAACGAATAATTAAAACTCTATTAATCAATAATTGCTTCGTAAATGTAACGTTGTATTTCTGTTCTTATATTCTCACGAAGTAATCTATTCTTTCCTGATTTAGGATAAGTCCTGTTCGCCAAAAATATATAGACAATATCTTCTTCTGGGTCTGCCCAAGCATAAGTTCCTGTAAAGCCAGAATGTCCAAAACTTGTCATTGAAAGGCAACCACATGTTGGACCAACATCTCCAAGCTGTGGTTTATCAAAACCAACACCTCGTCTATTCTCCTTATGACAGTAATGACATTTTGTAAACTCATCTAAAGTTTCAGTCTTAAAATAGCGTTTACCACCATAAAATCCTTTTTGTAAATACATCTGCATTAATTTAGCCATATCATTGGCATTACTAAAGACACCAGCATGACCACCAACGCCATTTTGCATTGCTGCTCCCATATCATGAACATAACCATGTACTTTCTGATAACGGAAATAATCATCAACCTCAGTTGGAACAATATTTTTTAAACTAAATTTTTCACGTGGCTTGTAAGTTGTATAATTAGCCCCAAGTGTTTGATAGAAATGGTCTTGTACCAATTCATCTAATCCTTTGTTGTAATATTTTTCAATATATTTTTTTAATATATAATATGGTAAATCGCTATAACGATATCTTAAGTTTGATAGTAAATCAGTTTCTTTAATTATATCTTGAATGGAATCTTTGTAATCCTTACGCATAAAAAGTTTATTAGTAACCTCCACATTATAGGAAACAGAACTAGAGCTTCTATACCATTTTTTTAATGGTTTACCAGTTATGGTATCTAATGTTTTTGCATAAAATGGTACCCAAGGCTTTAGACGTGCGTAATGTGATAACATTTGTTTTACAGTAATGTCCTCTTTATTTGTTCCTTTATATTCCGGAAGTAATCTGGATATCTTAGTATTTAATGACAGTGCGCTATTCTCTTTTAACTCCATTATTAATGGCAATGTTGATATAATTTTAGTTAAAGAAGCGACATCGTAAACATCATCAAAATCTACTTTGTTCTTTTTGTTGTAAGTGTGATAACCAAAGTTTTTATTGTAAATCACTTTACCTTTTCTAGCGACTAAAAGCTGAATTCCTGGTGTCATCTTTTCACTTACCGCGTAATTTGCAATTGAATCTAGTTTAAAATTCAATTTTTCTGAATCAACACCAACAGACTCAGGTAGACCATAAGTAAGGTTATTTAGTGCATTATAAGATTCGCCTTGACCAAATCTAAAATATTCTCCAGCCGAAACTGGTAGTTTTCCTTTAGCAGCAACGGCACCAAACAAAAGCTGAGCTGATTTTTGCTGAGCAATTGAGCTGTTTTGATAACTCATCACAATTGCATCAATATTTTCGATAGTTTTAAAATCCATTAAAGCATATGGTCTAGCAAAAATATCTAAAACGACCGTATTAGTTCGTGCTATTTCGTATAACCATGTTAACTCTTTAGTTGATAACTTATATCCTTTCCAGGGATTTTCATTTGATTTATGAAAGCCGACAACAACAGTATTATAGTTTTTTAGTTTATTTATTAAATCACTCAAACTTTCAGCTGATACTTTATGAACCTTAGTATACTTTTTTAGCTCATTGTAAAAATCCGAACCAGAATCGTCTCCAAGAGATACGTAAGCAATCTTTTTAGTTTCTAGATTTCTAAGTGGCAAAAGGTCTTCTTTATTTTTTAAAACTGTGATAGCTTCTTCCAATAGCTTTCCATATAATACATCATCTTTTGGACGCATAATATCATTACTAACATTACGATATGGCAAAGGTTTGTAATTTTGAAGCCCAACTTTATACTTCGCCAACAAAACCTTCTTTACGGAATGTGATAATCGTTCTTCAGTAATATCTCCTTTTTCATAAGCGTTAAGAATCTTTTCAATACCTTTTGGTACGTTTTCAGACATTAGCATTACATCATTTCCGGCTTTGAAAGCCATCAAGTCAATCTCGCCTCTAGTATCCATTTTTTTTACTGTATTACCATCGACTCCTTTTTGTACAAAGTCTGCTGCACCTTTCATTGTTAGTGCATCAGTAAAAATTAAACCTTTAAAACCTAGCTCTTCTTTTAATAAGTCTGTAACAACATATTTTGAAAGTGATGTAGGAAAACCGTTTCTAATATCAAGTCCTGGGATATTAAGATGTGCTACCATAACACTAGATAAACCTTCTTTAATCAGTTTTCTATATGGATAAAGTTCTACGGAATCTATTCGCTGTCTATTAAAATTTACTGTTGGTAAAGTTTTATGAGAATCTGCATCTGTATCTCCATGACCTGGAAAATGCTTTGCATTTGCCAAAACTCCAGCATCTTGCATACCTTTCATAAAAGCTGCGGCTTTATCAGTCACGTTATCTTTATCCTCTCCAAAAGAACGATTTCCTATAATCGGATTTTTTGGATTGGTATTTATATCTACAACTGGGGCAAAATTAAAATGGACTCCGACGCGCTTACAATGCTCTCCTATTTGATATCCCGTTTGTTCTATTAACTTATTATCAGAGACAGCACCTAGAGTCATATTCCAGGGAAAAGCATAAGTAGAATCTAATCGCATACTCAAACCCCATTCGGCATCCATACCTATTAATAATGGAATCTTTGATAAAGATTGCAAGTTATTATCTAGTTTTATTTGACGAGTCGGACCACCTTTTGAGTAGATAACGCCACCGATATGATGGTTAGTGATTAATGCAGAAATCTGATTTTCATGCTTAAAACCTTTATTGGAAAAGGCTTGAACCATAAACAATTGACCAACACGCTCTTTTGGAGTCATTGCATTATATATACTATCAACCCATTTTTTTTGTGCTACGATATCTTTTGTTAAAAGAGGATTTGGTGTTTCATTTTGAGAAAAACCTAAAGTGAAAATTGATAAAAATATAAAGAAAACAATGTTGCGCATGGACTAATATTTACAGTATTGTATGTATAACTAATACTATGCCAAATTAGTATAAAACATAGTAACTCAAAAAGACTTTAAGATAGATTTATAAAGAGATTAATTAACAAGAAAATAAGATTTCACGTCACTAGTCTCTCATCTCTCATTTTATCAAAATGACAAAATAGGATGAATTAGTCCACCAAGTCAATATGTCTATCATGGTAACCTAAAAGGTATAAAACACCATCTAAACCGATACTAGAAATTGAACTCTGTGCATTATCTTTTACCTTAGGTTTTGCATGAAAAGCTATTCCTAAACCTGCTAAATTTAGCATTGGCAAATCGTTTGCGCCATCACCGACAGCAATTGTCTGACTAATATCAATACCTTCTTTAACAGCCAATGCCTTTAAAAACTCAGCTTTTTTGTTACCATCGACGATTTGACCGATATATCCGCCAGTTAAGACACCGTCAATAATTTCGAGCTCATTTGCATGAACATAATCTATATCTAATTTCTCTTTTAGATAATTTCCAAAATAAGTAAAACCACCAGAAAGTATTGCCGTTTTAAAACCGTAACTATGTAAAGTATCGACTAGTCGCCTAGCTCCTTTTGTGATTGGAAGGTTTTCAGCAACTTGCTGAAGTACATCTTCAGATAAACCCTTAAGAAGCTTCATGCGCTTTGCAAAACTTTCATTAAAGTCTATTTCACCTTGCATAGCAGATTCTGTAATGGCTTTGACTTCTGTCCCAACTCCAGCAAGTTCTGCAAGTTCATCAATAACTTCGGTTTGAATTAAGGTCGAATCCATATCAAAGCAGACTAAACGTCTGTTACGTCTAAAGATATTATCCTCTTGAAAAGCTATATCGACATCTAAGTCTTTCGAAATTTGCATGAATTTTTCAGTCAACAACGTTTTATTTTCAATTTTACCTCGAATGGAAAGTTGAATAGAAGCGCGTGGATATTCTTCCTTTTTGACCAATGATAATCTACCTGTAAGTCGTTTTATGTTATCAATATTTAAACCTAATTCTGATATAACTTTTGTGACTTCAGAAATTTGTTCAGCAGCAAGTTTTTCTCCTAAAATAGTAATGATGTAACGGTCTTTTCCTTGAAGATTCACCCATTTTTCGTAATCTTCCAAAGAAATTGGTTTGAATTTAGCCGTGATTCCCAATTCATAAGCTTTGAACAGTAAGTCTTTTTGAACTGCCGAAGATTGTCCGCCAGATTCTATTTCAAACATCATCCCTAATGACAATGTATCATGAATATTAGCTTGACCAATATCCAAAATCTTAGCACCGTATTGTGCCAAAACACTCGTTAAACTAGATGTTAATCCAGGTTTGTCCTGTCCTGAAATGTTAAGAAGAAAAATATCTTTTGCCAAAGCATATAATTATAAGTTGTAAATATGCTTATTCTGTTCGAATTAATAAAATAAATAAAGATGCTAAATCTTTAAAAATAAAACACAATTAGTGAGAAATCACTAATTCAAAAAACGGCTGTGCCAACTATCACTAGCAGGAACTTCCCAGTTTTCTTTAAACTCAGCAATATTAGTCACTAAATTATTGAATACAATTGTCTTTTTTGAAACGGCTTTTTGCTTAGCCATTTTTTTGAAATCAATTAAAGATTTATGTGCTATAAATTCGCCTTGTTTGTAGGACACATTCATTTTGTCCATTAAATCGACATTATAATCTTGTTCTAATTGCTGAATAAAATGAACTGAAGCATCGATAGAACATCCTGTGGCAGCATTTAAATTCTGATTTAGAGCAATGACTATAAAGCGTTTATAAACAACTTTAAAGCCAGATTGTAAATCTTGACCATGTGCCGTCCAAGCTTCAATAAAAACTTTGAGCTTCTCTTCTATCTCAGAGATCTCTGTTTCAGAAAATGAACGGTTTGCTTGGTATATCCAAACTCTTGATTCTTCTGGAAGTGTATCGAAATCTACTAACATTATTGTTTTTTTTGTTTGTGTCTAAAAATTAGACTCATAAATAATCCCATAAAAAAGAAATAAAATAAAAACTGCCAAACCGAAAATGGCTTATCATCGAAATAATCAAAACCTGCCATAATACTTGCATGTACAATACCGAATATCGCATCAATCTTGATTCTAGTTTTTATTGGTAATAGTTCTTTTTTCAATCCTTCTTAGCATTCTTATTTTGATAATAGAAGCGTAAAGCCCCTGTAGCTGCAAAGAATACAAACCAAATTGGAATCCAATTGTAGTTTATCATTCCGTTTTTAAAATAACTAATAAGCAAAAGTATTACTGTGAACAAAACGCCATTACGTAAAGCAATTTTAAGCATCTGCTTATCAGTAGCATTCATTTTATAATGAATTTGCTATAACTTCTGCAACGTCTAAAACAGTTACACTTTCTTCTTTTTCTTTTGCTTTGATACCATCTGTCATCATGGTATTACAATATGGACAACCTGTTGCTATGATGTCTGGTGTGGTTTCTAAAGCTTGTTCGGTACGTAAGACATTCACTTCTTTATCTCCAGGCTCTGCATCCTTAAACATCTGTGCACCACCAGCACCACAACACATAGCAAAATTTTTACTTTTTTTCATTTCTACTAAAGTAGCGTTTGATTTACCCAGAACAGTTCTTGGCGCATCAAACTCGCTATTAGCACGACCCAAATAACATGGGTCATGGAATGTGATACGTTTTCCCTTATAGGTGTCTCCTTTAACTGACAAACGTCCAGCGTCAATCAATTCTTTAATGTATTGTGTATGGTGAATAACATCATATACTCCACCAAGACTTGGGTATTCGTTTTTAATACAGTTAAATGAATGTGGATCACAAGTTACTATACGCTTTACTTCGTAAGCATTTAAAACCTCGATATTCATAAAGGCCTGCATCTGAAATAAGAATTCATTTCCTGCACGTTTAGCAACATCACCAGTATTACTTTCTTCTGCTCCTAATACTGCGAAATCAACATTTGCATTATTTAAAAGTTTTACAAAAGCTTTGGTGATTTTCTTTGCTCTATCATCATAACTACCAGCAGAACCTACCCAAAATAAAATTTCGGGTTGTTTGCCTTCTGCCATATATTCTGCCATTGTTGGCACTTTTAGTTGCTCACTCATCTTCTAATATCTTATTCGTTAACCCAATTTAAACGGTCTTGTTGATTGTAAGGCCAAGGTGCTCCGTTATTTTCTATATTGGTCATCATGTTGTTTAATTCCATTGGCGCTGCACTTTCTTCCATAACCAAATAACGACGCATCTCCATAATAATTGATAATGGGTCTATACTTACTGGACAAGCTTCAACACAGGCGTTACATGTAGTACAAGCCCAAAGCTCTTCTTTTGTGATGTAATCGTTTAATAACTGCTTTCCATCGTCTTTAAATTCACCACCATTAGCATCAATGTTTTTACCAACTTCTATCAAACGATCACGTGTATCCATCATGATTTTTCGGGGAGAAAGCTTTTTACCAGTTTGGTTGGCTGGACATTCGCTAGTACAACGACCACATTCTGTACATGTGTAAGCATTAAGAAGTTGAATTACGTTTAAATCTGTAACATCACTAGCTCCAAATTTTGCAGGCTCTTCGTCTGCATCACCTTCAGCTGGCGCTGCAAATGGGTCAGCATTTGGGTCCATCATTAATTTAACTTCATTGGTAACAGCCTCAAGGTTATTAAACTCTCCTTTTGGTGTTAATTTTCCATAATATACATTTGGGAATGCCAATAAAATATGTAGGTGTTTTGAAAAGTATAAATAGTTTAAGAAAACTAAAATACCTACTATATGTAACCACCAAGCGCCTCTTTCAATAATATGAAGTGTTTCAGCAGAAAAACCTTCGAACCAAGGTGCTATAAAGCCAGAAATTACATTACCTGAACCCATTTCTTGAAATGACGTATCAGTAGCATTCATCACCAAGAATAAGCACATTAAAACAACTTCGAAATAAAGAATAATATTTCCATCGTTTTTTGGCCAACCTTTTAAACTTTTAAAACGTTTGATATTGCTAATGTTTCGTCTTAACCAAAAGACCACAACAGCAACTAAAACCAATACGGCAAGAACTTCAAAACTACCTATTAAGAAACCGTAAACAGATTCTGGTAATACTTTTAATCCAACTCTGTGTGTGCCGAAAAGGCCATCAATAATGATTTCTAAAACTTCGATATTAATAATTACAAAACCTACATAAACAATGATATGCAAGAACCCAGCTATTGGCCTAACTACCATTTTGCTTTGTCCTAAAGCAATGCGCGCCATGTTTTTCCAACGCTGTGGCTTGTTATCACTAACATCAACATCGCGACCTAACTTAATATTTCGAATGAGTTTTTTTATGTTTCTGGCAAAATGACCTACGCCAGCAATTAGGAGTATTGCAAAAATAATATTTGGTAAATATTGCATATGATTGGGTTAATTCTTTTGTAATTGTTCTTCAGTTGGTGGTGTGTACGGAATTTCTTTTTTAGACAAAATTCGTCTGTATCGTGCTGGATGTAATTTAATATCCAACAACAACAACTCCATTTCTTTGGTAACTGCTTCAAGATTATCGTACAACTTGTCATTTTTAAGTAGCTTTCCCATTGTGCCTTCACCATTTTCAAGGCCTTCTAAAACAGACGTGAATTTAACTAGTGTTTTGTCAAAATCATCTATGGTTTTAGATAATTGCGCTTTCTTTAAATCTTCTGATAGCTCAGATATATTTTTACTAGTTTTTTCAAAACTTTCTAAAGTCGATGAAATTTTAGCATCATTATCCTTAATCACTTTTTGAATGCCATATGATAAATTTTTGAATGACTTTAAAGTTGAATTTAATTCTGAAATCGTCGCTTTCAATCCAGAGTCAGAATCGTCAACTATTATATCATTCAGGTTCACCATCAAGGTATCTGCTGAACGTAATGTCTTATCTAAGTCAGTACTTAAGCCTGTAAAATTATCTTTTAGAGATGAAATTAAACCAGGTTGAATTTCTGATTTTATAAAGTCTCCCTTTTTTGCTTTTTCTCCTTCGTAAGAATCTATAACTGCTAAAGCATTACCACCCATGATTCCTGTTTCGTATAAACGAATGGTAGAACTTTTAGAAAACGAAAGTCTAGGATCTACCGAAAACTCAACACGAGTCATCCCAGATTCAAAATCGTATTTAATATTTTCGACTTTGCCTACAGTATTTCCTTTTATAGTTACTGGAGAGGACATCGTTAATGCGTTATAATCGAATTCTGTATAGAATTCTACCTCGTTAGAAAACAAATCTTGTCCTTTAAGGTAATTGAAAAGGTATATGAAAAGCAGCACTCCAGATATAACGAGTATGGCTGTTTTAATCTCTCTTGAAATTTTCAATGGTTTAGTCTTTGATTGGTAACAAAATTAGGAATAAAATAATTAAGACGCTTTCTAATTTAAGGTCTTTTAAGCGCGTCTTGTACAGATATTTTTTTTCCGTTTTTGTAAGCGACAATAAAACAAGAAGAATATCCTTTTAATTTTGCGGTATTCTTTAAGCGTTGCGCTTCATTATAATCAGATGTTTTTCCGTAGTAATATTTATAAAGATTGCTTTGTGCATCGCGAGTGATATTTGATAAACCTTTAAAATTATAAGATTTAGTTTCAATTTTACGAGAGCTTGCTGCTATTTGTATTTTAAAAATAACATCTTTTTTAGCACTTGGAATTGTATTATTTTCTATTGAAAGCTCTTCATCAATTACAAAAACACCTTCGCCTATGTTTTGATCCAATTCTTTTTTATACTCAATAATAGCTTCCTTTATAGCTTTAGCCATTTTTGACTGGCCAGATTTGGCATTCAAAAAAGCACCTTCTTTTTTATTTGTCAAAAAACCAAGTTCTACCAAGATACTTGGCATATAAGTGTTACGAATTACCAAAAGGCTTTTCTGCTTTAAACCTCTACTTCTTCGCTTTACTTTATTTTTAAAAGCATTTTCAATTTTACGAGCTAATAATATACTTTGCTCTACATATACTTCTTGCTCTATACCAATAGCAATCGTTGATTCTGGTGAGCTTGGGTCAAAACCTGCATAGTTTTTCTCATAATCTTCCTCTAAGAAAATTACTTCGTTTTCACGCTTTGCAAATTCAAAATTACGATCTGTGTTTTTTTCTCCTAAAACCCAAGTTTCTGTTCCATAAGCCTGTGAAGCATGTGCATTACAGTGAATTGAAACAAATAAATCTGCATCTGCCTTATTGGCTATATCAGCACGTTTCCATAATGGAATAAAAACATCTGTTTTACGTGTGTAGATGACTTTAACGTTTTTAAGCTTCTCTAATTCTTTGCCTAATTGTAAAACCACATTAAGAGAAATCTTTTTCTCTTTATGACCATTACCCAAGTTACCATGGTCTTTACCACCATGACCAGCATCCAATACAACTACAAATTTATTGTTTGAAGATTGTGCATAAAGGCTAGATGTTAAAGCTATTATAAATACTGTTAGCAGTAATACTAATATGTTAGTGTTGTTCGTTTTCATGTAAACTTTAAAACGGCAAGTAAATCCTATTTATTACCTTATTTAATTTGGCTTGTTTATTTTTAAAACTTTAATTGCGATAAAAAATCATTCAATCAAAAATATATGTAATTTTGGGGTTTCAAAAACCGAGCCATTCTTTTACAAAAATACCATTAAAAGGTTTGCGTACAAATAGCCTAAAGATACTTTTCGCCCTTAGTTTTACAGTGTTTATCAACACTTTGGGCTACGCACAGGATATTCCGACTAAACCAAGACCTATAAAAGCAGTCGAAAAACCTAAGGAAGTCAAAAAAGACTCGGCAACTATTTCGGTTGATTCTTTATTAAAACCCAAAGAAAATTTAAAGGTTGTAGATTCTGTAAAAAACGATTCTATAAAAAAACCTAAAGAACTTCTATCTGATATTGTGACTTACACAGCAGACGGATATGTTTCGTTAAATAATAAAGAAAAGAAAATATACTTATACGATAATGCCATAGTCAAGTACCAAGACATGGAAATTACTGCTGGTATTATTGTTATAGATAATAATACAAGTTTAATATATGCTGGTCGTGTTAAAGATTCTACTGGTTATTCTCAACGACCGGTCTTTACTCAAGGTGCAAACAAAGTTGAACCAGATTCAATCATTTTTAATCAAGACAACAAAAAAGCTATCATATTTAATTCTAGAACTGAAGATTCTGGTTTAAATATATTTTCACCTATAACTAAACGTGAAAATGACTCTACCATCTTTATGAAAGATGCGCGTTTTACCACGTCTGAAAATTTAGACGATCCAGAATACCAATTTATTTCGGACGAAATAAAATTAGTTCCAGGCAAGAAAATTGTTGTCGGACCAACTTATATGGAAATTTATGGTGTACCTACGCCTATTGCCTTACCATTTGCTTATTTTCCTTTAAGTAAAGAACAAAAATCTGGTATTATTTTTCCAACTTTTGGAGAAGATACTGGTAGTGACCGTGGTTATTTTATACAAAATGGTGGTTACTATTTTGCAATCAGTGATTATTTAGACTTAGCAGTTCTGGGTGATTATTATACCAATGGTAGTTATGGCGTACGACTAGAAAGTAATTATGCCAAACGTTACCGTTTTAATGGAAATGTAGCTATTCGTTATGAAAATTTATTGACTAGTGAACGTGCTTTTCCTGATTTTACACAAAACACAATCTATAATATTAGATGGTCGCATACACAAGACGCTAAAGCAAATCCAAATTCTAGATTTTCAGCATCTGTAAACTTGGGAAGTAGTCAGTTTTTTAGGCAATCTGTTAATCAGAATAACATTGTCAATTCGCAAAATAATACTTTGGCTTCATCAGTATCTTACTCAAAAACGTTTCCTGGAGAACCTCAGGTAAATGTTAATGTAACTGCAACTCATTCGCAAAATACGCAGACAGAAACTATAAATATGACTTTGCCAACCATACAGACATCTGTCGGTCGTATTTTTCCATTTGAACCAAAGACAGGTGCTAAAAAGGGAATTTTACAGAATATAAATTTTCAGTACAATTCCAGAGCAGAATACAGAATTTCCACTTCAGATTCGTTGTTTGGAAAAAGCGAAATGTTTGATGACGCTTTAGCAGGTATGCAACATACCATTCCACTTTCTACAAACTTTAAGGTATTCAATTACTTTAGTGTTAGTGCAAGCACAAATTTTCAAGAAAACTGGACGCTAAATACTATTAATCGCCGTTTTGACCAAAACACTCAAGCTGAAATTGTTACAGATATTAACGGTTTTGATAGTTTTAGAACTTATAATTTTAGTGCAAATATTGGCACAACGATATATGGTATGTTTAATTTTGAAAAAGAAGGTGAGGATAAAAAAATTAAAGCGATTCGCCATGTTGTGCGTCCATCGTTAAGTTATACTATACAACCAGCATTTGATCAATACTATGAAACCTTTGATGTCGTTGATGCTAACGGTTTAACTACAGATCAAGTCGAATATACACGTTTTGAACGTTCAATTTTTGGCGCGCCTGGTAACCGCTACTCTAGCTCTATTGGTCTTAGTGTCGGTAATAATATTGAAGCCAAAATACGCTCAAAGGATTCCACAGCTAAGGAACCTAAGAAAATTACACTTATAAATAACCTAAATTTTAGTTCAGCTTACGATTTGGCAGCAGATTCTTTAAATCTAGCACCTGTAAGAATGTCTGGTGGTTTAAAGCTGTTTAAAGACAAAATGAATATCAATTTTGCAGCGACCTTAGATCCATATGCTTTGGACAATAATAATGTTAAGATTAATACTTTCAATATCAATAATGGTGGTAGCTTATTTCGTTTGACTTCTGCAAACATGAATATGAGTTATGCATTATCTAATGAAACTTTCAGCCGTTCTGGAGAATCAAAAGAAAAGAGTCAACGTCGTGAAGATGAAGCGGTACGAGCTAATGGTAGAACGGATGATATGTTTGGTCGTACAGAAGATTTTTCTAGTCGTGTCTATACTGAAGAAGATGCAGAAAGACAAAAAGAAAAGGAAGCCAATCTTTCGGATTATAATTACAAAATACCCTGGAATTTACGTCTTGCTTACGCTGTCAATTACAACAACACACGACGTGAAAACACTATCGCTTCTCACTCATTAATGTTTTCAGGTGATATCGAACTATCCCCAAAATGGAGTGTCGGTGCTTCGTCTGGTTATGACTTTTTGAATAACGGATTTACGTTTACACAATTCCGTTTTGAACGGGATTTATTAAGTTGGCGAATGAATTTTAGCTGGGTACCATTTAGCAATTTATCGTCGTGGAATTTCTTTATTGGCATTAAGTCTAACTTCTTGCAAGACTTAAAATATGAGCAACGCCGACAGCCAGACCAACGTGTTGGGAATTAAGTGTAAGGAGAAATTATAAATTTTGTTATTCTGAGTCTAGTCGAAGAATCTTTATTTATTTTTGAGTTTTAATTTAAATATCTTTAAAAGATACCTAACAAGTTCAGCATGAAGAAAATCATAAACACTACCAAAGCTCCTGCTCCAATTGGCCCATATAATCAAGCTGTTTTAGTTGGCAATATGCTATATACATCTGGGCAAATTGCTTTACATCCCGAAACTATGGAATTAGTTTTAGAAGATATCCAAACGGAAACCAAACAAGTCATGGAAAACATGAAAGAAGTTTTAGCTGCAGCTGATATGACGTTTGAGAATGTGATTAAATCTTCAATATTTGTAAGTGACATGCACAACTTTGCCATAATTAACGAGGTATATAGTAGCTATTTTGATGAAGCTACTGCTCCAGCTCGAGAAACAGTTGAAGTGGCTAACTTACCAAAGTTTGTTAATGTAGAGATTAGCATGATTGCTGTGAAGTAGTTTTTTAAATACTACTTTTCTTTTAGTTGCTTCAAAAAGCGCTGCTCTTTAATAACACTGCGAATGATAATTGCAACAATTACTAACAGTGACACTATACCTGAGATTAAGATATAGTTGTAAAAACCTTCAGAAAAGTAATCTTTAAAATAAGGTAACAACAGTGCAAATCCATAAATATAAGCTGCAACACAAATTGGGGTAATCACATAATTAATAATCAATCGCGCATTATAGTGCTTCTTTAGATAAGCATAATACATTTTCTGTGGCATTGAAAGTAATTGCTTCTCTTTTCGATATACCGAAGCTAATTCTAATATAATGCGGAATACAAGACTCGAAATCATGAGTAATAAGCCTAAATTAAAAGAGTTCCAACCTTCTAAAGACACATAAAACGTGTAAAAAACCAACACTGCAACAGTTACAGATAAAACTGTAATGGTTATGTATTGTCCTTTACGCTGTCGTTTTGCTTTGTTTATAATATTGTTTGGAGAACCTAGATTCGAATTATCGTCCTGAGTATTCCATATTTTATTTATCAAATCATTTTCCATTTGTAATACATTTTAAAAGTGCTTTTCGAATTCGACTTAGTCTTGTTCTCAGCGTTCCATTAGCCAAGCCTACAGTATCTGCAATTGTAGCTTGAGGTATATTTTCTAATTCTAATAGTATCAATGCTTTGTTTTGCTCATTAAGCTGATTAATACACTGATACATTTTTTTTAAATCTTTTACGACACTATCATCATAGCTATTATCTTCTGAAACCTTATCAGACAAAATACTTTCGTTTATAGAAATATTGTTTTTAGATTTACGTAAATCACTTAAGCATACGTTTACCGCTATTCTATAAATCCAAGTCGCAATAGATGATTTGCCTTTAAAAGACTTTCTGTGATTCCAAACTTTAATAAACGTCTCTTGTAGCCATTCCTTTGCTAGAGTATCATTTCCAGACGCATACCCTAAGCACAAGCGATGTACTTTAGGCGCATGCAAATTGTAAATGTTAGTAAAGTCTTTTTCTATGTTCATTATTTTGATGACAAAATTGTTTGTATTTGTTTTGAAAACCATTCTGGTTGGTCTAGCATCACAAAATGAGCAGAACTTTCAGCTATGATAAAATCATAGTTCTTTAAATTCTGATACTGAATTTTATAAGTCTGAGTAGCCATTTCTTTTCCATAAGGTTTTTCTGCAGCTATAATAGTCGCTGGTATTGTTATATCCTTCAATCCTTCTCGAATATCTAATTTGAGATAATCAGTATAGCCATAAACATAAGTTTTACGGTCGGATGCTATTATCCAATTCTTAATTTTTTCTTGAGCTAGAGTATCAATACTCATTCCTTTAGACATTGCATCTGCAACTTGCATGAACCCATTGTCGTCCATTGCCAATTGCTGGTTGTTATATGGACTATCATAAGCCAATTTATCTGGACTATAATCAGGAATCATTAATGCGCCAGCTGCTGGTAACGCATCTACTAATATAATTTTTTTGAGATTTAAATCGTCTTGACTGGCAAGCCAAGTTGCCACAGTACCGCCTAAACTATGTCCAATTATAGTAGTGTTTTTTAAATCGTTATCTAAAATGTATGTTTTTAAGGCTGTGTTTACCTTTGGTAACCAAGGAAAATCAATTGGTGCTTTTCCTCCAAATCCAGCTAGTGTTATGACATGACACTCGTAATTTTTTTCTAAATCTTTAACGATAGGTTTCCAAACCTCTCCAGGTACAGTAAATCCAGGTATAAATAAAACAGGCTGCCCTTTTCCTGAAACCTCGGCGTAAATCGCTTGGTTATTTTTTTGAGCTTTTGAAAATTGAATAAAGGAAATACAGACTAAAAGTAAAATAACATTTTTCATTGTTTTTATGTTTTGATTTCCCTTTAGATGCAGATATCAAAAAATGTTACATTTTATTTTAGTTAATAGTCGAAATTTTTGGAAAAGGACGGTTTTTTTTGGGTTACGCATAATGTATTTGAGTATGACTCTTTGAGAAAAGATTATGATATTAAAAGTAAATAATACACTTCTATAACTTAGACTATCATAAAGTAAAACCAGAAGCAATAAATTACATACTTGATTTTACTTAGTACGATTCTATTTATAGTGTGTATAAGTTCTAATAATTGTGTTGTAAATACATTTACAATAATATGTATACTTAATATAATAATTAAAAATAAATTATGCCTAAATCTTTACCTCATTATAGAATATTTTTAGCTTCACCAAGTGATTTGAAAGATGACAGAGATTCAATCGATGATGTTATTAATGAGTTAAACTTAACCTTTGGTAGTCAACATAATATCCATCTTGATCTTATTAAATGGGAAACTCATTCAGCTCCTGGAATCACTAATAATCATGTGCAAAAAATAATCAATAAAGATGTTGGGAATGAATACGATTTATTTGTTGGGCTACTTTGGAAACGGTTTGGAACTCCGACAGATGAAGCAGATTCCGGCACAGAAGAAGAGTTTCTTAATGCATACAAAAGATATCAAGATAATTCCAGTTCTTTACAAATATTATTTTATTTCAATAATTCACCATTTTCTTTAGATGATATAAATCTTGAAGAACTAAAAAAGATTAAAGATTTCAAATCAGATATTAGTAAAAATAAAAATGTCCTTTACTGGGAGTATAATGATAGTGAACAACTTAGTTATTTTCTAAGGACTCATATTCCTAAAAGAATATTAGATTTACAGAAAAAACATCAAGAAGAAGATAATAAGAAAAGGTGCTAATTGCAGAAGTAGAGGAAGAAGAATATGGTCTTATTGATTACCAAGATTTTTTTGATGAATCAATTGAAGAGTCAAATCAGTCGCTACATAGGATGTCAGATGCAATGGGTTGGGTTAGTGAACAGTTTGAAAAAAAGACTGCTGAAATGACAGCTTTAGCACAACAACCAAATATAGGAAGAAAGGCAGTTAGAGTTTTATTTATAAAAACTGCTAAAGTGATGGACAATTTTGGTAGTAGAATTGAAACTGAAACTCCCATTTTCTTTGATAATTTCGGACATGCAATTGATGCCTTACAAAAAACACTTGATATTTATAGAAATGATTTTAATGTAGATATAGAAGAAGTTAAAGATACTAGAGAGTCGTTGTCAGGATTAATAGATACTATGGAGGCATCTTTACCTAATACGGAAGAATTCATTAATTCGATAGATGCGTTCCCGAGAATGTCAAAAGAAATAAATAAATCTAGATTCAAATTATCAACAAAACTTAATAAGTTGTTAGATAATTTTAAAATAAGTATTTCTATTGCAACCGAATTGCACAAATCCTTTGATGACTTTTTAGATCAAAGAGAATAAAGGTAGAATTGAGTTCAAATATCATTATAAGAATCCGTTTTAATACTTCGACAAGCTAATAACAGATTTACATCAGAAGTTAAGCGAAGTTAGTTTTAAAAAATGTAACATTCAATAGGTCAATATTATATTTATAAACGAGTAGATGTTAACTTAGCATTATAAATTGGCGCCATTTTGAAACTTAAAAAAGCAGAACTTAAAGATTTTCTAGATAGTAAGGTAGAACTCTACAACAACCCTAAGTTTATTGATAGCGACCCGATACAAATCCCTCATTTATTTTCTAAAAAAGAAGATATTGAGATTATCGGTTTCTTAACCGCAACTATTGCTTGGGGAAATCGTAAAAGTATTATTAACAATGCCAAGCGCATGGTAGATATGTTGGACAATTCTCCATACGAGTTTGTGATGCAACACCAAGAGTCTGATTTAGAAAAGCTCCAATCCTTTGTACATCGTACATTTAATGGATATGATTTTATACAGTTCATTACCAGTCTAAGACATATTTACAATACTCATAATGGTTTAGAAGACGTGATTGCAAAACATGCAGAGCAAGATTCTCTTCAGAATGCTATACATCAATTCAAACACCACTTTTTTGAAATAGAACACTTAGAACGTACAAAAAAACATGTTAGCGACCCATTAAAAAATTCTGCAGCCAAACGCATTAATATGTTTTTGCGTTGGATGGTGCGTGACGACAATAATGGCGTGGATTTTGGTATTTGGGAATCATTGTCTTCAAGCCAATTAAGTTGCCCATTAGATGTACATTCTGGGAATGTTGCACGCAAACTAGGATTACTGAAACGTAAGCAAAATGACAGTAAAGCCTTAGCAGAATTGGATAAAAATCTTCGTAAATTAGATGCTAATGACCCTGTTAAATATGATTTTGCGCTATTTGGTTTAGGCGTTTTTGAAGGGTTTTAGTTATTTTTAGATTTCAAAAAAACAACTTATGAACTACAGATTAACTTACCTCCTATTACTATTTGCTTTTATTAGCTTTTCACAAAACTTAGAAATCCCTGTAGATACGGTTTATACCACAAATCATTCTACACAAATCAAAGGAAAAACAGTAAACTATAAAGCTATGACTGGTTTTCAACCTGTTTGGAATACAGATGGCGAAGTTATGGCATCATTATATTATACCTATTATAAACGCACAAACGATAATAAAGGCAACAAACGACCATTGATAGTCTCTTTTAATGGCGGTCCAGGTTCGGCTTCAGTTTGGATGCATATTGCTTATACAGGGCCAAAAGTTTTGAATGTAGATAACGAAGGCTATCCTGTACAACCTTATGGTGTAAAAACTAATCCTAACTCTATTTTAGATGTTGCAGATATTGTTTTTGTAAATCCTGTCAATACAGGCTATTCTAGAAAAGTAATGCTTAAAGATGGAAAATACGAGGATGATAAAACCTTCTTTGGTATTAATGCCGATGTAAAATATTTAGCGAGTTGGATAAATACGTTTGTTACCAGAAATAATCGTTGGGAATCTCCAAAATACATCATTGGCGAAAGTTATGGTGGGACACGTGTTATGGGACTTGCGGCCGAATTACAAAATAGCCAATGGATGTATCTTAACGGTGTGATTATGGTATCGCCAGCAGATTATAAAGTCTTGCGTGTTGGTGGTCCTGTTTCTAGTAGTCTTAATTTACCTTATTATACAGCTGCGGCTTGGTATCACAAGATGTTACCAGCAGAATTACAAAATAAAGATTTACTAGATATACTTCCTGAAGCAGAAGATTTCGCGGTTAATAAACTCATACCAGCTATTGCCAAAGGTGGATTTATAACAGACACTGAACGTAAAGCCATTGCTGAAAAAATGAGTTATTATTCTGGATTATCAGAGAAAGTAATACTACAACAAAACTTAGATGTTCCAAACCGGTTTTTCTGGAAAGAATTACTACGTGATAAAACTGGACAAACCATTGGACGATTGGATAGTCGTTATTTAGGTATTGATAAAGTAGAAACTGGTACAAGTCCTGATTATAGTGCCGAATTAACGTCTTGGTTACATTCTTTCGCTCCGGCAATCAATTATTATATTCAGAATGAATTAAGCTTTAAAACAGACGTTAAATACAATGTGTTTGGTAATGTTGGCAATTGGGACAGAAGTAATGATAATGTTAGAGAAGGTCTGCGTCAAGCTATGGCACAAAATCCATATTTAAAGGTGTTAACGCAATCGGGATATTATGATGGCGCAACAACTTACTTTCAGGCAAAATATAGTCAGTGGCAAGTAGACCAAAGCGGAAAATTAAAAGACCGTTTTTCTTTTAAAGGTTACCGAAGTGGACATATGATGTATTTACGTAACGAAGACTTAATAAAAGCTAATGAGGATTTACGCGAGTTTATAAAGAATTCTAGTGCTAATGGAAAAGCGGCCAAGTACTAATTAAAATGGAGAGTATTATTGGAGAAGCACTAATTTTTGTTATTCTTGATATCATTGGAGGAACAATAAGATGGCTAATAGGAAGTGTTTGGAGAATTTTTACCAATAGACCAAAGAAAAGATATAAAGATTATATTTTTAATAAAGATGAATTTGAGCATTTTAATGATTCTCCTTATGGTTGTCTCAATATTATTGTAGCTATCATTTTCATAATAATAGTAGTTTTAATTTTAATATAAAAAAGGCTTCCAAATTGGAAGCCTTTTTTAAACCTAAAACTTTATTATTTATCCTTTTAACCAAGCGTTTCTTAAATCTACTTGTGCTTTAGTTGCCTTTTCATCTTCTATTAAACCGTTTGAAGTTGCGAATGCTTTAGTAAGCTTTGCTTTGATTTCAACTGGTTTTCCATCACGTTCTAAGGTCATCTCAATATCTTGTCCTTCTTGCCAAGCAACCATTCCTCCTATTACTTCTTGCGCGTTTTGTAATGTTAACTCTTTACCGTTAACAGTTTTGATGACATCATTTGCTTTAACATCCTGTGATTTCCAAAACGAATTTTTTGAAGCAACATCTGTAAAGAAAATACCTTTATCTGGTGCGCCACTAAATATAATGTTCTGTCCACCTGCAAAAATATAATTAGTTTCGACTTCAGTTTCGCCATTAACTAAACCAACCATACTAAAAAACTCGTCATAATTAATTGGCACATCACCTTCTACATGTGTCTTTAAAAATTCACCTACGCTAGGATAAGTCATTTCAATAATTTCAGCAATTAGCTTGTCATCTTCAAAAGGTTTTTCCTTTCCGTACTTAGCCGATAATTCTTTCATCAAAGACAACATACTACGTGTTCCATTACTTTCTTTACGCATAAAAATATCTATACACATACCGATTAGTGCACCTTTTTGGTATACGTTTGCATAATTATCTTTATAGCCTTCTTTGAGAACGTTTTCGCTCATTATCGTGAAACTTTGAGCATCGTTGTATCTTTTTGAGAAGTCTATTTTACCCATTATCACGTTATAGAAATCAGTAGGTTCAACCAATCCTTCATAAACCTGAAAATGTTGTGCAAAATACTCTGTTACACCTTCGTACATCCATAGATGTTTTGAAAATGTAGGTTCGTTATAATCGAAATAATGCACATCTTCAGAATGTACCGATAAAGGTGTTACAATATGAAAAAACTCATGTGCTACAACATCTGTCATTGATTTATCTAATTGCGCTTTCCCCATAGCTTCTGGTAATACAACAACAGTAGATGTGTGGTGCTCTAAAGCTCCAAAACCTTTAGGGGAATCTTCTTTTCCTTCAGATAAATACAAATAAATATCATAACGAGGCGTACTGTTAATAGCACCTAAATACGCTTTTTGACCTTTCATCATGTCAAACATAGTTTGCTTTAAACTTTCAGCAGTATGAACTTTATTTGGAGAATATACACTCAAAACAATTTTGATATCGCCTACCATGAATTCTTCTACATCTAAATTTCCATACATCATTGGATTATCTGTAATATCAAAATAACGCTCTGCAAAATATTTACTAGTAATTGTTTTACCATCTTCAGAAGTCTCAGAACCATTATCTTGTAGAGCAGAAGTTCTTTTAAAATCTGCTGGAGCAGAGACATCTAAGGCATATTGATTATTTTTAAGATTGTCAAAATAACCTATAAAACCATGAAGGTTTAATACAAAATTATCCTCTTCTATATTTGTTCCTGAAGGCGAAAAAGGAACTTCTTTACCAATACCACCAACTTTTTCTGTATCATAAGTGTCATTAACATAATATTCGATTCTGTCTAACTTAGTTGCATCTGTAATTGTCCATGTGTTAGTATCTACTTTTTCAACAGTAAGTGCATTTCCTTCATAATCTAAGGCTTTGAAATCGTCTACATACTTTCCAAAATCACTAACTGAATAAGTTCCTTGAACTACTTTTGGCAATCTATAAGTAACCGTTTCTACACTAAATCGACCTGGATTGATAACAACAGGTACTCTATCATTATCTACGTTAGTCAAATCTAGAGCAGTTACAATTGGGTTATTTACCGCAGAATCATCAACCTTTGGTTTTGTTGGACCACAGGCCACTAATACTACTGAAAGCGTAATAATTGAAATATATTTTTTCATTTTGTTAATTGTTTTTTTACTTGACGAGCAAATCTACTGTGAGTTACAAATAAATTTGAAAAATTTATGTTAAAATCAGGATTGTTATATTCGTGCCATGTCACAGCCACTTGTTAGTATTTTAACGCCTTTTAAGAATGTCTCAGATTATATCGAAGAATGTCTTAAATCCATAATAAATCAGAGTTATGCTAATTGGGAATTGCTAATCGTTGATGACCAATCTACAGATAACTCTTATACTATTGTAGAAAAATTCTCGAAATCTGATAATAGAATTAAACTCTACAAAAATGAGGGAAGCGGCATTATTAATGCGCTTCAAAAAGCATTTTCGGAAAGCTCGGGAGACTTCATTACACGTATGGATAGCGATGATATTATGACTCAAAATAAACTTGAAGTCATGGTGAATCAGCTTAACAAGTTTGGAAAGCAACATGTAGCTTTGGGTTTAGTAAAATACTTTAGCAAAACCGGAATTAGTGATGGCTATGCAAAATATGAAGCTTGGTTAAACAGGTTGACCAAAGAAGGCGCTAATTATTCTGAAATCTATAAAGAGTGTGTTATAGCCTCACCATGTTGGATGCTACATCGAGATGATTTATTGGCTTGCAATGCCTTTAATCCAAATAGATACCCTGAAGATTACGATTTGACCTTTAGATTCTATGAGCATGGTTTTAGATGTATTCCGAGCAATGAATTATTGCATTATTGGCGCGATTATAGTACAAGAACTTCAAGAACTCACGAGCATTATGCACAAAACTATTTTTTAGATATAAAGCTGCACTATTTTTTGAAACTTGACAACGATACCAGCAGACCAATTACTATTTGGGGTGCTGGTTATAAGGGAAAAAACATAGCAAAAGCATTGGTAGAACGCAACATTAAGTTTCATTGGATTTGTGACAATAAGAAGAAAATTGGTAAAGATATTTATGGTGTAAAATTGCAGCCTTTTGAAGATTTAAAAGCTATTAAAAATCCTCAAACGATTGTTACAGTAGCCAATGATACAGAACAAAAAAACATTGTTTCCTACTTTGATAACCTAAATATGAAGCCAATGACAGATTATTTTTTCTTCTGCTAAAAACTAAACGTTAAATTTCTCAAAATCGACACTTTGTAATCTTCATTCAATTCCTATATTTGAAGTTAACTACTAATTGATAACAAAAGCGAATGCAGTTTAAACATCCTGAGCTTCTGTGGGCATTACTTCTACTGCTTATTCCTATTATCATTCATTTATTTCAACTAAGACGTTTTCAAAAAGTTGCTTTTACTAACGTAAAGTTTTTAAAGAATGTAAAGCTTCAAACACGTAAAAGTTCTCAGATAAAAAAATGGCTAGCATTAATTACCCGATTATTGTTAATGGCTTGTTTGGTTTTTGCATTTGCACAGCCTTTTACAACTAATTCAGATACGTTTAATACAAAAAACGAAACAGTAATTTATCTCGACAATTCTTTCAGCATGCAAGCCAAAGGCAATAATGGTAGCTTACTTAATGAAGCCATTCAAGATATTTTAAAGAGTTACAGCGACCAAGAAGAACTAACCATTTTTACAAACGATAATACGTATAGAAACACCTCAATAAAAGCTATAAATAATGATTTAATAAAACTAAGCCACTCATCGACACAACTCGATTATAGTTCGGCTTTTTTAAAAGGAAAGCAATTTTTTTCAAAAGATGAGACTTCGGTAAAAAATCTTGTTTTGGTCTCAGATTTTCAACAAAAGGATAAACCTCTAGAGTTTACAGCTGATAGTTCAGTTACCTTAAGATTGGTTCAGCCTAAAGCGATTTACAGTAATAACATTAGTATTGATAGTGTTTACATAGACAAATACACTAACGAGAATACTGAGATTGGAATTAATCTATCTCATCTAGGAGAACCTATCAAAAATGTTTCAGTAGCATTGCATAATAATGAAGAATTAGTTGCAAAAACTTCAGTAGATATAGCTACAGAAGCAAAAACAACATTTACAATTCCTAACAATACATCATTTAATGGGGTATTATCAATAGAAGATGCAAGTCTGCAATACGACAATTCATTTTATTTCAACATTAATCTAAATGACAAAATCAAAGTTTTGTCTATTAACGAAGCTTCTGACAATTTTCTTAGGAAACTATATACCGATGATGAATTTATATACAAATCCTACGATTATAAATCTTTAGACTACAGTAATCTTGAAAGTCAAAATCTCATTATTCTAAACGAACTAGAGACTATTTCTAATGCACTTATTTCTGCTTTAAAAGCGTTTAAAAGTGATGGTGGTACTGTATTAATAATTACTTCAGGTAAATTGAATTTAAATTCATACAATCAATTACTTAGAGAATTAGATTTACCATATATAACTAGTCAATTTAAATCTGAAAAACGTATTACTACAATAAACTATGACCATCCGATTTTAAGAGATGCTTTTTACACACGTATTTCTAATTTTCAATATCCAAAAGTGAATTCTTACTATGCTTTAAGCTCTTCTTCAAATGCAATCTACTCATACGAAGACAGTAACCCTTTTCTTATTGGGAAACAAAAAGCATTTCTATTTACATCAGCAATAAATTCAAAAAACAGCAATTTTAAAAAATCACCATTAATCGTGCCTGCTCTTTATAATATAGCAAAGCAAAGTCTTGAAATTCCTAAGCTCTACTACTCCATTGGAAACGCAAACACCATAGATATTAATACAACAATTGGTCAAGATGCAATTTTGAGTTTTGAAAAAGATGGTAAAAAAACAATACCACTACAACAAACATTTAGTAAAAAAGTAAGTCTAATTACTGGTGATTACCCAAAATCATCTGGTATTATAAATGTTATGAATAACACAGTATTGCTAAAAAAATTAAGTTTCAACTACAAGCGTAATGAAAGCAATCTGACCTATTACAATCTTAGCAATAATAACAACTATACTATCGATACATCATTATCATCAACAATCGAAACCATAAAAAGTAACGCAAGTATTAATGCGCTATGGAAATGGTTTGTTATTTTTGCGCTAGTATTTTTAATTATAGAAATGCTAATTCTAAAATATCCTAAATGAATGCACTCCTAAAATCTGCTACAGTCGTTGATTCTAAAAGTGATTTCCACAATCAGAACGTTGATATTTTAATTGAAAACGGCACTATTACCAAGATTTCAAAACGCATTTTAAATCCAAAAAATTACCGAGAGATTAAATTAGACAACCTTCATGTATCGCAAGGATGGTTTGATAGCTCTGTCTCATTTGGTGAACCAGGCTTTGAAGAGCGAGAAACTATAGCTAATGGATTAAACACCGCTGCTAAGTCAGGATTTACGTCTCTTGCACTTAACGCAAATACAAATCCAGTACTTGATAGTAACGCAGATATTGCTTTTGTGCTTTCAAAATCTAACACACACGCAGTAGACCTAAAACCTATTGGAGCGCTTACAAAATCATCTGAAGGCATTGATTTAGCAGAATTATTTGATATGAAAAATGCTGGAGCAATAGCATTCTACGATTACAAAAAGCCAATTAGCAATCCTAACTTACTAAAAATTGCCTTACAGTACACAAGTGGTTTCGATGGCTTAGTTTGTTCTTTTCCTCAGGAGTCTATGATTTCTGGACATGGTGTTATGAACGAACATATAAATAGCACTAAACTAGGATTAAAAGGAAATCCTGCATTAGCTGAAGAACTCCAAGTAGCTAGGGATTTATTTTTGTTAGAATACACTAAAGGAAAGCTTCATATACCTACAATAAGCACTGCTAAATCAGTAGAGCTTATAAGAGAGGCTAAATCTAAAAAACTTGATGTTACATGTTCTGTAGCCATACATAACCTCTATTTTACTGACAATAAAATACAAGACTTTGACGCTAATTTTAAAGTTTTACCGCCGTTGAGGACTCAAAACGATATTGATGGTTTGTTAGAAGGTTTAAGAGATGGAACAATAGATATGGTTACTACTGACCACAATCCCATTGATATTGAAAATAAAAAAGTAGAATTTGACCATGCCGAATTCGGTACTATAGGCTTAGAATCTGCTTTTGGAGCACTTCAAAATATATTTACAACAAAAAAAACAGTAGCACTCTTAACCAAAGGAAAAAATCGCTTTGGTATCGAAGAACATCCAATTGCTGAAGGTCAAAAAGCCAACTTGTCTCTCTTTAATCCTGATATTAAATATACATTTAGCAAAAGCGATATCCATTCGACCTCAAAAAATAGTTGTTTTTTAGAAACAGAGCTAAAGGGAAAAGTCTACGGTATCATTGCTAACAACAAAATCGAATTGTAATAATGACAAACGAAACTATAAATGAAGGCAAGCAATTTGCTGTGATTGCATACATAACAATCATTGGCACATTAATAGCTTATTACCTAAGTCAAGAAAAAAAGAATGCGTTTACTGCTTTTCATGTTAGACAAGGTTTAGGTCTTTGGCTTCTATTCTTCATATTAGGATACGTAGTTGGTGGTTTTAATAGCTGGGAAGTTACAACTGCCTTTTATATATTTTTTTTAGTATTATTCTCTTATGGTGTTATTGGCGCTGTAACAGGAAAGCTTCATAAATTGCCTTTAGTTGGTGACGTTTTTCAAAAAATATTCAAGGCTTTACAATAAAATATGTCAGCAAAACTTCAGTATATAAAACGTCCATCGACGTTAACAGAAAATGCACCCTTATTAATTCT
This sequence comes from Winogradskyella sp. PC-19, assembly GCF_002163855.1. Classification (NCBI taxonomy): domain Bacteria; kingdom Pseudomonadati; phylum Bacteroidota; class Flavobacteriia; order Flavobacteriales; family Flavobacteriaceae; genus Winogradskyella; species Winogradskyella sp. PC-19. The sequence goes on from NZ_CP019332.1 coordinate 573,711, forward strand.
TTGTCATGGTTACGGAAGTGATGAAAACGATTTGTTCTCATTTGCAACAGAACTTCCTGATGAATTATTTATAATCTCAGTAAGAGCACCATATCAATTACAACCTTACGGTAATGCATGGTACGCAATTAATTTTGACGCAGAACAAGGTAAATGGAGCGATGATGAACAGGCTAAATTATCTAGAGATACATTAGCTGAATTTATAGATTATGCTTGTGAAACTTATCCTGTAAACAAAGACAATGTATCGTTCTTAGGTTTTAGTCAAGGTACTATTCTGAGCTATTCGTTAGCATTGACCTATCCAGAAAAAGTTAAAAACATTGTCGCTTTAAGTGGTTATGTAAATGAAGCTATTTTTCCAGAAAATTTGAATAAAGACAACTACAAACATCTTGATTTTTATTGCTCACATGGAAGCTTAGACCAAGTCATACCAGTAGATTGGGCAAGACGAAGTAAACCATTTTTAGACAATCTAGAAATTAAAAATACCTATAGCGAATTCCCTGTTGGTCATGGTGTTGCACCTCAAAACTTTTTTGAATTTAAAGATTGGCTAATAGAGCGTATCTAGTTAACCGGATATAAAAAGTAATCATCTAGTTTATAAATCACTTCTCCCTTATCAGTTGCCTCATAATTGATAAATAGCTCTCCCCAATGTTTACCATCAGTGAAATTAGCAAGTATCCATTTGTGATTTAGAATTCTTATTTGATCAATGATAATTTTTGATTCGGTCATAGAAGCATAAGGTACAATTGGATGATCCACGCCTTTGTAAACATTCATTTCAAGAAGACCGTCTTTGATTTTTGGTAATAATTCTTCTGTGTTAATACCTTGATTTTCAAAATAATCAACAGCTTCTTCATTACCATCTATAGTAAAGAATGATAAATCGAATACTCTGTCATTTAATTTTATACGTTCATCTTCTAAATCTGTAATTTTAGTCTTGAAGGTATTAATGTCCTTTTCATACTTATCAATAATACCTTTTGAATTCGCATACTGAAAAATTATCAGTAAAACAGAAAAAATAAATAAGTACATAAAGATTCTACTTTTCATATCATATTGTAATTTGAAGATTATCGTAAGCTAAATAAACGTTTTCTGGTAATTTTTGTTGCACCTCGTCATGAAAACCCATGTGGTGACTAATATGAGTTAAATAAGCTCTTTTAGGCTTTACTTTTTCAATAAAACCCAGCGCTTCGTTAAGATTAAAATGTGAGACATGTGGTTCTTCACGCAACGCATTAACGACTAAAACCTCTAAGTTTTGAAGTTTTTCTATTTCGGAATCTTCAATAGTTTTCATGTCCGTCAAATAAGCAAATTTATCAAAACGGTAGCCATAAACTTGTAATGTATTATGCAAACCATCAATTGGTATAACTTTTAAATCGCCTATTGAAAATAAATTTCCATCAACGTAATGCTCGTTCACACTTGGTGCACCTGGATACTTATTTTCTGTTTCAAATATGTAAGAAAATGTGCGCTCCAAAGCTTTCATTACACGACGATGCGCATAAATATCTATGTTACCTTGACGAAAAAAGAAAGGTCGTATATCGTCTAAACCCATTATATGGTCAGCATGCTCGTGTGTAAAAATAATACCATCAACCTTAGTACATTTTGACCTAAGCATTTGTTGTCTAAAATCAGCACCACAATCAATAACATAACTATAATTATCCCATTGTACCAATACAGAAACACGTAAACGCTTATCTTTTGGATTATCACTCAAACAAACAGGATGTGTGCTTCCTATTACAGGTATTCCTTGGGATGTTCCGGTGCCTAAAAATGTTACTTTCAACTGTGTTAAGTTTGTAACAAAAATAAGGTTATTTTTTTGTTTGCTATGCGAAAACAGTACATTTGTAGTGCTTGAAAATTCAACAATTATGACTGAAATAACATACAGAGCTGATAAAGAATTTGATAATATTCCTTCTCTCAGAGATAAATGTTTACGTATTAATCTTAATGCAGACATTTATGGCTCTTTTGCTGAGATTGGTGCAGGACAAGAAACCGTGCGTCAGTTTTTTAGAGCTGGAGGTGCATCAGGTACTATTGCAAAAACTATGTCTGCGTATGATAAAGATTTTAGTGATGCCATTTATGGAATTGAGAATGACAAACGCTATGTAACAGAGGCTAGATTACGTAAAATGCTTGACCATGAAATGAACCTCATGGAAGAGCGTATTACGAGAGACAAACATCCTGATAAAATCTTCTTTACCTATGCTAATACTGTAGCTACAATTGATTTCGCAAAAAAATACATGGGTCACGGTTGGGTTGGAATTAAATACCAAGTTGAACCAGATGGCGATTATAATGAAATTGTATTACACCTTCGTTTTAAAGAGAATGACGCTAGATTACAACAAGAAACTTTAGGTGTTTTAGGAACTAATCTTATTTATGGTGCTTTCTATAAATATAACGAACCTAAAAAATTATTACGCTACCTATATGACCACTTAGACAAAGACCAATTAGAAATTGATACGATTAATTTTTCAGGTCCTGTTTTTGAAAATGTCGATAACCGACTAATGAGTTTACAATTGGTAAAAAACGGTATGACTGATGCCGTTATGTTTTCGCCGGATGGAAATAACGTACTTCCTGCTCGTGTTTTATACAAGAAAAACATCTTAGCACTTAGAGGTAGTTTTAGACCTGTGACTAAAGTAAACATGGATATGTTTGAGAAATCTTACGAAATGTTTATTAAGGAGAATAAAGTTAATAAAGAGAAAACACAAGTTATATTCGAAATCACATTATCCAATCTTCGTGCTGAAGGAGAAATTGATGAACAAGATTTTATGGATCGTGCACGCTTACTTTGCTCTCTTGGTCAAACTGTGTTAATATCGAACTTCAAGGAATACTACAAGTTAGTTGAATATTTTTCTCAATATTCAAAAAACAGAATGGGATTAGCTATGGGTGTCAACAACTTAGTAGATATTTTTGACGAAAAGTATTACCGTCATTTAAGTGGTGGTATTCTCGAAGCCTTTGGTAAGCTTTTTTACAAAGATTTACGTGTATACTTATACCCAATGGTTAATGAAGATGGAAGTATCACATCTAGTGAAAACCTTAAAGTTCACCCACGAATGAAAGAATTATACAAATTCTTCAAGTATAACGGTAAAGTGGTAGACATTAATGATTACGACCCATCTATACTTTCAATTTTCTCAAGAAAAGTATTAGCAAAAATTGCTGCTGGTGAAACGGGTTGGGAAAGTATGCTTCCTGAAGGCGTTGCAAAACTCATTAAAGAAAAAGCTTTATTTGGATATGAATCTGAAGAGGTTATGCATAAATAAAATATATCTTCAAATAAAAAAAGCGACTTTACCTATGTGAAGTCGCTTTTTTTATTTGAAGATTATAGATTTTAAGCATCTAAAATCTGCTCAGCATGAGCTTTTGTCTTTACTTTTAAGATAACGTCTTCTAAAACGCCATCTTCGTCAATTACAAAGGTTGTACGGTGAATACCATCATATTCTTTACCCATAAACTTTTTTGGCCCCCAAACACCAAACGCTTCAATAACTGATTTATCCTCGTCTGCTAAAAGCGGATATTCAAAACCATATTTTTTTTTAAAATTAGACTGACGTTTTTGACTATCTGCACTTACACCTAAAATTGCATAATTCTGAGATTCAAAACGTTTAAAATTATCATTTAAATTACAGGCTTCTGCTGTACAACCTGGTGTACTCGCTTTTGGATAAAAGAAAACAACAAGCTTTTTTCCTTTATAATCACTTAGTTTAATAGTATTTCCATCTTGATCCAAAGCTTCAAAATTTGGTGCCTTATCTCCTACTTTTAAATGCGTCATAATGTTTAAATTTGTTTTTTGTAAAAATACAATGAATGACAAAGCAAGAAAAGGTAGAATTTGTTATAACTACGTTAAAAGACTTATATCCTGAAATTCCAATTCCTCTAGACAATAAAGACCCATATACGCTATTAATAGCGGTATTGTTATCTGCGCAATGTACAGATGTCCGTGTAAACCAAATTACACCACTATTATTTGCAAAGGCAGATAATCCGTATGATATGATAAAAATGTCGGTAGAAGAAATAAAGGAGATAATTAGACCTTGCGGACTAAGCCCAATGAAAAGTAAAGGCATTTACGGTTTATCAAAAATTCTATTAGAAAAGCACAAAGGTGAAGTTCCTCAAAGTTTTGAAGACCTTGAAGAATTACCAGCAGTTGGACATAAAACAGCAAGTGTAGTTATGAGTCAAGCTTTTGGTGTTCCTGCTTTTCCTGTGGATACACACATCCATCGTTTAATGTATCGTTGGAATCTAACAAACGGTAAAAGTGTTACTCAAACCGAAAAAGATGCTAAACGCTTGTTCCCTGAAGAAACTTGGAACGATTTACATCTTCAAATTATTTGGTATGGTCGTGAATATTCACCAGCTCGAGGCTGGGACTTAGATAAAGACATCATTACAAAAACGATAGGTCGAAAAACAGTTTTGAATGATTATTTTAAAAATAGGAAATAAACAAAAAGCCCTGATTTAAATAAATCAGGGCTTTTTTTAAACTAATTCAGAAGCGCTTCGAACTTCATTTTTTTATAACAATTAACACGTAAAGCCTTAGAATAATTCAGTAGAAAATCTACTGTCTCTTTTTTTGGGTTAAGTTGAATTTTTTTTGAGGTGTAGTTAGAGTAAATTTTTGCCATTTGCATAATTTTATGTTGATATAAAACTGATAACGCAAAAAAAACTCTTTTATTATATCAATTTGTCAAAACGATATTATGCTGCTCAATAACCTTACGAAGATTAATTAACGCGTAACGCATTCTGCCCAACGCAGTATTAATACTAACACCTGTACGCTCTGATATTTCTTTAAAGCTCATATCTTGATACATACGCATCACTAATACTTGCTTTTGGTCTTCTGGTAATTCTTCAATAATACGTCTTACATCAGACTCTACCTGGTCTTTAATCAAAGTCTTTTCAGCATTTAAAGAAGAATCACTCAATACAGAAAAAATACTAAACTCACCAGAATTATCGAATTTTGGCATACGCTTATTACGTCTAAAATGGTCTATTACCAAATTATGAGCAATACGCATTACCCAAGGCAAAAATTTACCTTCCTCGTTATACTTTCCTCTTTTTAAAGTTCTAATCACTTTAATAAAAGTATCCTGAAAGACATCTTCAGTGATATCTCTATCAAATACTTTTGAATAGATAAAACTATAGATTTTTTGTTTGTGCCTGTTTATCAATATGGATAATGCACCTTCATCTCCGTTAATGTAATTTTTGACTAAGACTGCGTCTTCGATAAGTTTTCTTTTCATAACATGTACTTTAAGCAACAAAGCCTAGGCTTTGCTCGGGGTTTCTAGCTTATTCTTAAAGTAATATTATGTATACGCAGCTGTTTTTATGAGTATTATAAATTCAAATAAACAAGAATCATTCCGAAAAAACAAAATTTCAGCCTAAATTTTAACATTTAATCTAACATATTATCATTTTCGTCTGTGAATTAGTTATGGTATCTTTGCAAAACTTGTATCAAAAATTCTATGAACACAGCTGTTTTAGACGTCAATCCTAAAGAAAATATCATTATTAAGGGTGCAAAATTGCATAACTTAAAAAATATTGATGTTGTCATTCCACGTAATAAACTCGTGGTTATAACTGGCTTATCAGGCTCAGGAAAATCTAGCTTAGCCTTTGATACACTTTATGCTGAAGGTCAGCGACGTTATGTAGAGAGTCTTAGTAGTTATGCACGTCAGTTTTTAGGGCGTCTTAATAAGCCAAAAGTAGATTATATAAAAGGGATTGCGCCAGCTATAGCAATAGAGCAAAAGGTAAATTCTACAAATCCGCGATCTACAGTAGGCACCACTACTGAAATTTATGACTATCTAAAACTTCTATTCGCTCGTATAGGTAAAACTTACTCACCCATTTCTGGTGATTTGGTAAAAAAGCATCGCACTACAGATGTCATCGATTACATTTCTAAATTTGACGAAGGCACAAAACTACTGCTCTTGTCTCCTATCGTTCTGGAAGAAGACAGAACTATCGAAAACAAACTACAAACACTTTTGGCTCAAGGATATGCCAGAGTAAAAGTAAAAGATGAAGTTTTAAGAATAGATGACGTATTAAAAACTGAAATAAAAAGCGCTAAAAACCTCTATTTAGTAGTTGATAGAATTGTATACAAAGATGATGAAGATTTCCTGAATCGACTAGCAGATGCAGTAGAAACAGCTTTTTTTGAAGGAGTTGGGACTTGTATCATAGAATCCTTATCAGATAAAAAACAAAAATCTTTTAATAATAAATTTGAATTAGACGGAATGGTTTTTTTAGAACCAAACGCCCATTTATTCAGTTTTAATAATCCTTATGGTGCTTGCCCAAAATGTGAAGGCTATGGCGATGTTATCGGTATTGACGAAGACTTGGTAATTCCTAATACAGCACTTTCAGTTTATGAAAATGCAGTTTTTCCGTGGCGTGGAGAAAGTATGAGTTGGTACCGAGATCAATTGGTTAACAATTCTCACAAATTTGATTTTCCTATTCATAAATCGTTTTTTGAATTAAGCTCTGAACAACAAGCTTTGGTATGGTCTGGCAATCAATATTTTGAAGGTCTAGATAACTTTTTTGCCGAACTTGAATCAAAAGCTTATAAAATTCAGAATCGCGTTATGCTATCACGGTACCGTGGTAAAACTAAATGTAATGTCTGTAAAGGCAAACGTTTACGAGAAGAAGCAAGCTATGTCAAAATTTATGATAAGACCGTTATGGATTTGGTAGATTTGCCTCTGGACGAATTAAGTTCATTCTTTAAAGATTTAAAATTAGGAGAACACGATACTAAAATCGCTAAACGCTTACTTAAAGAAATAAACACAAGACTAGAATTCTTATCCAATGTAGGTCTTAATTACCTGACTTTAAATAGAAAATCGAACACACTTTCTGGTGGGGAGAGTCAACGTATAAACTTAGCAACTTCACTAGGTAGCAGCCTAGTCGGTTCAATGTATATATTAGATGAGCCTAGTATTGGTCTACACCCAAAAGATACCGAAAGATTGATTGACGTTTTAAAATCGCTTAGAGATTTAGGTAATACAGTTATTGTTGTAGAACATGACGAAGACATTATGAAATCAGCTGATGAAGTCATTGATATTGGTCCAGAAGCAGGTACTTTTGGAGGTCAAGTTGTTGCAACAGGTACATTTAAAGACATATTGGTTTCTGACTCATTAACAGCACAATACCTAAATGGTAAATTAAAAATTGAGTTGCCAAAAAAACGAAGAACTTCAAAATACAGTATTGAGGTTATTGGAGCTCGAGAAAATAATCTCAAAAATATAGATGTTACTTTTCCTCTAAACATGCTTACGGTAATTACTGGTGTATCAGGTAGTGGAAAAAGTACGCTCGTTAAAAAGTTACTTTATCCTGCACTTCAAAAAAAGCTAACTGGATTTGGAGATAAGCCAGGTCAATTCACTGAATTAAAAGGTAATTTTACTAATATTGAAAATGTCGAGTTTGTTGACCAGAACCCGATTGGACGTTCATCACGCTCAAATCCCGTTACTTACATAAAAGCATATGATGACATTAGAGCTCTATTTGCGTCGCAAAAACTGAGTAAAATTAGAAATTACCAAGCTAAACACTTTAGCTTTAATGTAGATGGTGGACGTTGTGAGACCTGTAAAGGTGAAGGAGAAGTCACTATCGAAATGCAATTTATGGCCGATGTGCACCTAACTTGTGAGACTTGTAATGGAAAGCGCTTTAAAAAAGAAGTATTAGAGGTTAATTTTGAAGGGAAATCTATTGATGACATTCTAAATATGACCATTGATAACGCTGTAGCGTTTTTCTCTGAGCACAAGCAGTCTAAAATAGAAAGAAAACTACAGCCGCTTAAAGATGTTGGTTTGGGTTATGTAACTTTAGGGCAGTCATCATCTACACTTTCTGGTGGCGAAGCACAACGTATTAAATTAGCTTCTTTTTTAGGCAAAGGTTCACGTGGTGATACGACCTTATTTATATTTGATGAACCTACAACTGGTTTGCATTTTCATGATATCAAAAAATTATTAAAATCATTTCAAGCTCTAATCGAAATTGGTCATTCAATAATTGTAATAGAGCATAATATAGATTTAATCAAGTGTGCCGACCATATTATTGATTTGGGTCCAGAAGGTGGAAAAAATGGTGGTCAACTTGTAGCTTTTGGTACACCTGAGGATATTTTAAAAAATAAAGAATCGATTACTGGTAAATATTTGAAGGATAAACTATAAATATCTTTCCTTAATGACGTTGTTATGATGGTTCTCATGACCAGTAATAATATAACCAATTGCTCTAACAGAAACCGGTGAGCCACTCGCCTTGCCTATTGCTTTTAAGTCTTCAACTGAGAAAGAATTAAACAAAGCCAATGTTGCGTTTCGGACAGCTTTGTATTCTTCAAGTAAACTGCTAATACTTCTGCTATTAGCTTTACCAGCTTCAACATAATCATCTTGTTCAAAGCCAACCATTTCAGTCCTATCTTGCCTTGCAATACGCATCGCACGATAAGCAAAAACGCGTTCAGTATCAATAATATGCAACAAGATGTCTTTTGGAGTCCATTTTCCATCAGCATATGAAAATTCTAATTTGTCATTTGCTATACTTTGGTAAAAATCTACAACAGATATTAAATTCTGCTTTAAACTCTCAGTAATATCTGATTTAGTAGCTAATTGTATATATGGCAAGTAATAAGGGTTAAATTCTTCGGGTGATAAATTCATAATAAAATCTAATTTAAGTGTCGAAGATAAAAAAAGCCCTAGCAAAATTGCTAGAGCTTTAACATCGTTTTCTTATTTGCTTACAATTCGTTAAAAATGGTATGCATTAAACGTTTTTTGTCATTAATGCTTTCCTCTAACGAAATCATAGTTTCTGTTCTGTAAACACCGTCAATATCATCTAACATGAAAATAATTTCCTTTGCATGCATTGTATCTTTAGCTCTTATCTTACAGAAGATATTAAATTTACCCGTAGTAATGTGAGCCACAGTTACATAAGGAATTTCAGATATACGTTCTAAAACAAATTTGGTTTGGGATGTGTTTTGCAAGAAAACACCAACGTATGCTATAAAAGAATATCCTAATTTTTTATAATCTAAAGTCAATGAAGAGCCTCTAATAATACCAGCTTCCTCCATTTTTTTCACACGAACGTGAACTGTTCCTGCAGAAATTAATAATTTTTTTGCTATGTCGGTAAAAGGAATACGCGTATTGTCAATAAGCATATCCAGAATTTGATGATCTATTTCGTCTAATTTAAACTTCGCCATTTTGCTATTTGTTGAATTATATGCAAAAATAATACATTTTTATTGATAAAAAGAAGCTAAAAACAATAATGTTTAAGATTTTATCAAGGTTTTGCAATTATTTAACATTACGAAAACGATTTCGTTAGCAACTTGTATCTCCTTTTTGCTTTGATCCAAAACAACATTTCCATTAGCGTCTATTTCATTATGAGCAAAATAGCCATCAAGATTTTCTATTTTTTCTACAAATGGAATAAATTTTATCATATTTAGCTCCAAAACCTCTTTAAATTGAATTCCGATATCCACAGTATTTTTATCACTATTTCTAATTCTAGAATTTCTAATAATAACATCATAAAAGTTCTTTTCATTCTGAGGTATATCAAAGTATGATTCAAAATTTTCAACTTCTACTCCTTTAGCAATAGCGCATAATCCATAAATCAATGATTTAAAAACAAATAAGCGTGTTTGTTCCCTTTCGTAATCATTTTTATAATGTCCAGCTTCGTATAAGATGGTTGGCACACCCAAACTTTGAAACGTGTCTCCAACACAGTTAATATTAAATCCATCATCATAACGTCCTACTGCATTTGGCAAATCCTTTTGTATATAATCGTTAATAACTGCAATAACAGACATAGCTTTTTTTCGAGTCGTTGTGACCGAACGCTCCTTATCTTCTGCAGGCGATAAAAACGATAAAGTAGCAGAATTACCTGTATTACCTACACCAAAAATAGTACGTTGCCCATGAAGATTAAAACAATAATTGGGTTTAAAATCATCAAAACATTTGCGTAAAACAACACTTTCAGACTGTGACAAGTCTTGTGCATCTCTGTTTAGATCTATTTTATTGGCATTAATTCTAGTGTATTTTTCTGCGCCATCAGGATTCAAAATTGGTATAATCTGAAGTGTACAATACTCTAAAATATCAGAAAGTTCACCTTTATTGGCTGCATTTAAAAAATCAAAAAGCGCTTTTGTTGTTGTTGATTCATTACCATGCATTTGAGACCAAAGTAAAATTTTGGTCTTTCCGCTTCCAACTTTTAAAGAAAATATTGGTCGATTCTCTACCGAATAACCAATGGTAGAAACATGAAAATTTAGAGCAAGTTCATCTAAAATCTTTGTAATATTTTCATTAGTTATATAACGCCCATATAGTGATTTCTCTTTGTAAGAATTATAAAGCTCCGTAAGATATTCTGAGGTCATTCAATTTATTTAGAATACAAAGGTATACATTTGTAAATTTACAATTGTAAACACCTTGTTTGTGTCTAAAGGTTACATAACTATACAGATGTTACATTTATAACATAAGGAGTCTTAGATGAATTACAGAATTTACAATAAAAACATTTTTTAATATTTAAATATATCTTTATCAGTTATTTAAAATTATTTATATTAAGTTTTAATTTATTAACAAATATTTAATTCCAATTAAAGTTTGATTCATAAAACAACAAATGTTACATTTGTAACGTATATAATTACAGAATGTAGTTTACAATGATAAACACCATAGATTTCACAGAACGTTTACAAAAAGTCATTACTTTTTACGAAGAAAGTGCGTCTAGTTTTGCCGAAAAAATTGGTGTGCAACGCTCTAGTATTTCTCACATACTTTCTGGCAGAAATAAGCCAAGTTTAGATTTTGTGATGAAGGTACTTCACTCCTATCCCGAAGTAGATTTATATTGGCTAATGAATGGTAAAGGCCAATTTCCAAATTCTACAAAAATTGAAAAAACAGAAACTCTAAAATTTTCAGAATCAAACCCTGAACCTTCAACTCAAATTCCAAATTCTAAAAATTCAACAAACGTATCTGATATAGATAAGATTATTATTTTTTATAAAGATGGAAGTTTTAAGAGTTACCAGAATTAAGAGTTAGTAAATTCTTATTTTTGTATAAATCTTTATTTTTTGATGAAAAAACTCTTTTTACTTTCTTTTTGTGTTGTTTTATCAAGTTGCTATAATATAGAGCGTAATTGCCAAGATTATCGCATAGGCGACTTTAAATTTACTTTTTTAGTGGATGGTGAAGAAAAAACTGGCACTTTTACACGTTCAGAAAACCTAAGTATCGATTATTTTGAAGAAAAAATAGATTCTTCGTCCATACGTTGGATTAATGACTGTGAGTTTGTTCTAAAAAAAATCAATCCCAAAAATACATCAGAAGATGATGCCATACATATGAAAATTCTAGCAACTACAGATTCTTCATACACATTTGAATATAAATTAGCAATCAAGAAACAAAATAGACCTATTCGTGTTGAGAAAGGTGTTGCTTATAGAATAAACTAATATGTTAGAGTTTTTACTTTCTAGCGATGCCATATTCGCATTAATAACACTCACGTTCTTAGAGATTATACTAGGGATTGATAATATTGTATTTATATCCATTGCAGCTAACAAACTACCAGAACATCAGCGAAATAAAGCTACTAATATCGGACTTATCCTTGCTATGGTACAGCGTATTGTTCTTCTGTTTTTTGTGTCATTTTTAGTAGGACTAAAAGAACCATTTTATGAGCTTGAAAACTCATGGATAGAATTACACCTTAGCTGGCAAGCCATAATACTATTTGCTGGAGGATTATTTTTAATCTATAAAAGTACTTCTGAAATTAGAGAAAAGGTAGAAACGCCTTCACATGACGAAAATAGTATAAAAGTTAAAGTTATAAGTTCTTTACAACAGGCAATTGTACAAATATTAATCATTGATTTTATCTTTTCTATAGATTCTATATTAACGGCTATTGGAATGACAAATGGGTTACATCCAAACCCAAACTACAGTCTAATTTTAATGATAATTGCTGTGGTTATATCAATAATCGTAATGATAGGTTTTGCAAATCCAATAAGACGTTTTATTGATAATCATCCGAGTATTCAAATACTAGGTTTAGCATTTTTGATTTTAATTGGTTTTATGCTAATTACTGAAGCAGCACACTTATCGCATACTCAATTTTTTGGAAATGAAGTTGGCGCAATCCCTAAAGGTTATCTTTATTTTGCAATCGCATTTTCATTATTTGTAGAATTTTTAAATCAGAAAACTTCGAGAAAAAAGAAATAAACCTTAAAGCTTTCGTTCTGGAATAGGAATATAAGTATCATCACCAGGCACGTTAGGAAATTCCTTTGATTGCCAACGTTGTTTAGCTTTTTGAAGTTTTTCTTTACTACTAGACACAAAATTCCAAAGCAAAAAATGTTCATCTTCTAGAGGTTCTCCACCAAAAAGTAATAATCGAGTTCCGCTATCCAAGCAAATACTACATTGTTCATCTGTTTTACTAATCAGCATTTGACCAGCTTCAACTTGGTGGTTATTCTCTTTAATTTGTCCGGTAACTATAACAAAAGCGACTTCGCCTTTCAGCTGATTTGTTAAATCTAAGGTAGTTTCTTCTTCAGCATATATGTCTACCATAAATAATGGTGAAAAACCCTGAAGCGGTGCTGATTTTCCAAAAGCATTACCAGCAACAAGTCTAATTTCTAAGCCGTTCTCTTTCCAACTTGGGATTTGCGCTTTGGGATAAAACTCAAAACTAGGATTGATGTCCTCTTGCGCTTTAGGCAAGGCTACCCAAATTTGGTAACCATGCATTAAAAATTCATTATCCGTTCTTAGAGATTGAGGTGTACGTTCGGTATGCGTTACACCGTGACCTGATGTCATAAATCCAACGTCACCAGCAGAAATAATCTTTCTACTTCCAAGACTGTCTTTGTGTTCTATCTCACCTTCAAATAAATACGTTAAAGTACTTAAACCAATGTGCGGATGCTGGTCCACATCGACATATTTACCCTTACCTAAAATTGCTGGTCCCATATGATCAATGAACGTGAAAGGTCCAACTTGACGCTTTTTGCGAAAAGGCAATAAGCGTCCAACCATGAAGTTACCTAAATCGGCTTGTCTCTCGTTAACTAATAGCTTATTATTTCCCATTATAGGTTAAAATAAAGATGCTTGTCCTGAATCATCTACATCAGGATTTTCTTCTGTCTCATCTTTAGATTTTGATGTGTCAGCTTTTGGCTTTGGGTCTAAATTAACTTTTACTTCTGCTTCTGAAGTTTCGTTTGCATCAGCAGTTATTTGCTCTTCATCCACGACTTCTAGTTCGTCTGCATGTACTTCTTCTGGCGCTTCAAAAGGCAATGATTCTAAAAGATTAATTTGGTTAATCTTATCTTTAGTGAGCTGGTTTCCTAACGCAGAAATACCTTTTACAGCTATAAATTCTTCTAAATTTACTTCCATATTTGGCTTACGGTCCTTACCACGTTCCTTGGTAAACTCTACATCTGCCATTGGTCTCCAATCAGTCGATACAATTTCTAATTGAGAATTTGCATGTTCAGAGATAAAAGACTCTTCTTTACCTTCTTGCTCTATTAAAAAACGCTTAACGTAATAACGTTCTTTTTCGCCATCATAATAAATTGCTGATATAGGTTTTTTAGGAATCCATTTTTCCAAAACAATCATGTCACTATCAAAATGCGTGGTCAATTCAGGTATTATAGTCTTAACAATTCCTTTTTGGTTAATAACTAATAAACGGTCTTCGCCTCTAAATTCGCCAATTAATTCACCACGTTCGTCAACATTAAGTCTTTGCACAGTATCATCAAACCAAATTTTACGAGGTTTTAAGGTCGAGACACCTTTTTCCTTAAGTTCAACGCGCTTAATTGCGTACTTGGTAACTAAATTACCTTTCGACGTACGACCTTTGATAAGAATATCAGAAAAATCTAAATCCCATTTCAACTTTTTGATACTTCCGACTTGGCGCAATGAAATCGAAACGACCTCAGCTTCACCATTTGGATTAGCTGAAAAATACCAAAGTTTAGACGCTTTATTTCCATTCGTTAAATCGTATTCACGATCTCTAGTCATAGAAGTTACCGCAAAACGCTTAACGTAAGACGGTCCACTTTTTCCATCACGGTAAATAAGGTTATAAATTGTACGCTTGTCTTTCTTTTTAAAGACAGCAACATGTATAATGTTTTTACCAATAAAGGTCTTAGAATCGACTTTGGTTACCATCATTTTACCATCTGCCGTAAATGCAATAATATCATCAATATCACTACAATCGCAGACGTATTCGTCTCTGCGTAAAGATGTGCCTATAAATCCTTCTTCTCTATTGACATAGAGTTTAGTATTTCTAATAACCACTTTTGAAGCATCGACATCATCAAAAATTCTGATTTCAGTTTTACGTTCTTTGCCTTCACCGTAGTCTTTCTTAAGACGCGTAAAGTAAGTAATAGCATAATCGATAAGGTTGGCCAAATGATGTTTAACTTCTGCAATTTGTTCTTCTAAAGCATCAATCTTTTGCTGTGCTTTATCGATATCAAATTTTGAAATACGTTTAATTCGTATTTCTGTTAAACGCGTAATATCGTCAACCGTGATTTTACGTTTTAGATGTTTAATATGCGGTTGTAAACCTTTATCTATGGCATTAATAACACCATCCCAAGTTTCTTCTTCTTCAATATCGCGGTAGATACGATTTTCGATAAAAATTCGCTCTAACGAAGCAAAGTGCCACTGTTCTTCTAGCTCACCTAATTTAATTTCCAATTCAGATTTTAAAAGTTGAACCGTATTATCCGTCGAACGACGTAGCATTTCAGTAACACCAATAAACAATGGTTTGTTATCTTCAATAACACAGCCTAATGGTGAAATTGACGTTTCGCAACTCGTAAAAGCATAGAGTGCATCAATGGTTTTGTCAGGAGAAATACCAGAAGGCAAATGCACTAAGATTTCAACCTCAGCAGCCGTATTGTCTTCAATCTTCTTTATTTTAATTTTTCCTTTATCATTCGCTTTTAAGATAGAATCTATAAGCGATTGTGTGGTTGTACTAAAAGGAATCTCTGTAATAACTAATGTATTTTTACTATGATGCGAAATTTTTGCACGGACTCGCACTTTACCGCCACGATTACCATCGTTATAATTGGTGAAATCTGCAATACCTGCTGTCGGAAAATCTGGAACTATAGTAAAGCGTTTTCCTTTTAAATGCTTTATTGAAGCATCGATAAGCTCAATAAAATTATGAGGTAATATTTTAGTTGATAATCCTACCGCAATACCTTCACCACCTTGAGCGAGCAATAACGGAAACATTACTGGTAGATTTATCGGTTCCTTACGACGACCATCATAAGACGCTTGCCATTTAGTGATTTTAGGATTATAGACAACGTCTAACCCAAACTTAGAAATTCGTGCCTCAATATAACGTGATGCTGCTGCTCTATCTCCAGTTAGGATATTTCCCCAGTTTCCTTGGGTATCAATCAATAAATCTTTTTGACCGATTTGCACCATAGCATCTGCAATACTAGCATCGCCATGCGGATGATATTGCATGGTATGACCAACAATGTTTGCCACCTTATTGTAACGTCCATCATCCAAGTCTTTCATGGAATGCATGATACGGCGTTGTACAGGCTTAAAACCATCTTCGATTGCAGGTACAGCACGTTCTAAGATTACGTAAGATGCGTAATCCAAAAACCAATCCTTGTACATACCAGTGACTTTGGTAATCGTCTCCTGTGGCTCTTGATTATCTTCGTTATTTATATTTTCTAATTCTTCGTGTTCTTCGCTCATCTACTTTTGAACCTCTTATTTTTTCTTGTTTATAGAACTCTTAATCATCTGCATTGCAAAAATCATTAAGGAAACCGAACCCATTCCAAAATAGACATTGCTATTTTCCTTAAAGCTTAAATCATCAAAGTTTAATTGCGTTAGCCAAAAAATTAAAATGATTACAAATATTATAGTAATTACATTAAATACTGTTGCTGCTGTTTTCATGCGGTCTCTTCTATTTTATCCAATTCCACTTTAAGGTTATTAATAATAAACTCTTGACGTGTTGGTGTGTTTTTACCCATGTAGAAAGACAGCATTTCTTCTATAGACATGTCTTTATCTAACATTACTGGGTCTAGACGAATGTCGTCCCCTATAAAATGCTTAAACTCATCTGGTGAAATTTCACCTAAACCTTTAAATCGCGTAATTTCTGGCTTTGGCTTTAGTTTTTCGATAGCGTTAACGCGCTCTTCTTCTGAGTAGCAATAAATGGTCTCTTTCTTATTTCGTACTCTAAATAATGGTGTTTGTAAAATATACAAATGTCCTTCTTTAATCACTTCTGGGAAAAACTGCAAGAAGAAAGTAATTAATAACAAACGTATGTGCATACCATCGACATCGGCATCTGTTGCAATAACGATGTTGTTGTAACGTAAGTCTTCTAAAGACTCTTCTATATTTAAAGCGGCTTGTAGTAAGTTGAATTCTTCGTTCTCGTAAACTATCTTTTTACTTAGTCCGTATGAATTCAATGGTTTTCCTTTTAAACTGAAAACCGCTTGTGTATTAACATCTCTTGATTTTGTAATACTACCAGATGCAGAATCTCCCTCAGTTATAAATAAAGTTGACTCTAAGCTTCTTTCATTTTTAGTATCTCCAAAATGCACACGGCAATCGCGTAACTTCTTGTTATGAAGACTTGCCTTTTTTGCTCTGTCTTTGGCTAGCTTTCGGATACCCGATAATTCTTTACGCTCACGCTCTGCTTGCATTATTTTGCGCTGAATCTTCTCGGCAGTATCAGGGTTTTTATGCAGATAATTATCGAAATACTTTTTGACAAAGTCATTGATATAGGTTCTTACGGTCGGCAAATCGCCACCCATGTCTGTAGAACCTAGCTTTGTTTTGGTTTGACTCTCAAAAACAGGTTCCATTACTTTTATAGCAATCGCAGAAACTACAGACTTTCTAATATCAGAAGCATCATAAGTTTTGCCATAAAATTCACGAACCGTTTTGACTAATGATTCTCTAAAAGCCGCTAAATGCGTTCCACCTTGCGTGGTGTTTTGTCCGTTTACAAAAGAATGATACTCTTCGCTATACTGAGTTTTGCTGTGAGTAATGGCTATCTCAATATCATCACCGCGAAGATGAATAATTGGATACAGTAAGTCTGACTCACTAATATTTTCAGCTAATAAATCTTTAAGACCGTTTTCTGAATAATATTTTTCGCCATTAAAAACTATGGTCAATCCTGGGTTTAAGTAGACATAGTTCTTTAGCATCTTGACCACATACTCGCTGCGGTATTTGAATTTCTTAAAAATAGTATCATCTGGTATAAAAGAAACTTTAGTTCCTTTTCGACGAGACGTATCGTCAAGCATTTCCTTATTAGTCAATTCGCCTTGGGCAAATTCTGCTGAAGCTGACTTGCCATCTCTTGTAGATTCTACACGGAAATAGTTTGATAAGGCATTTACGGCTTTGGTACCAACTCCATTTAATCCTACTGATTTCTTAAAGGCTTTAGAATCGTATTTACCACCAGTATTCATCTTAGATACGACATCTACAACTTTACCTAATGGTATACCACGACCATAATCACGAACAATCACCTTTTCGCCTTGAATAGAAATCTCAATCGTCTTACCAGCGCCCATCACAAACTCGTCAATAGAGTTGTCTAAGACTTCTTTTAGTAATATATATATACCATCATCTGGCGAAGATCCATCACCTAGCTTACCGATATACATACCTGGTCGCATACGGATGTGTTCTTTCCAGTCGAGCGAGCGTATATTATCTTCGGTATATTTAGTCTGTTCAGCCATAAAATCAGTAAACTTAGATGAGTGGTTAAATATAGCATTATGACTTAGAAAATAAAATACGATTTAGGGAAAGTAATTAACAATAAAAAGCCAATGTTGTTGAGAACATTGGCTTTTATAGATTGGTCAAATAATTGATTGATGATAGTTCAAATATATGACCTTATCTGTGTCATTTAGGTTAACTACCGTTAATGTATGTTAATTGGGTTTTAAAAACTCTTCAAGGTAAAACCAAAAGTTAAAAATTGATCTTCCTCATCTTGATTTTGCACTACTAGACTTTCGTAGGTATGGCGGTAATTTATATTAAAGTTTAAAAATTTCCAGAGTGGAAATTCGGCAGTCAATTCGGCTTGCCATCTGTAATTATTACTTTGCTCAAGTGAAGGTTGATAATAGCTCTCGTGCTTTAGTATAATCTTCTTTTTAAATAACTCGTATCTGCCATTTAACCAAATAGTACTCCTAAATGTGTTGATGTTATTATTGCCATTAAACTCTGCTTTATTAAAAGTATCAGTTCTGAAATTAGTTTCTTCATATTCAAAAGTCAATGAAGCCTTTAACCAATGGGATTTATCTTTTAAAATCTGATATGTTGCACCAGTACCAATTAAATAGCGACTATCTATTTCTCTACGAAAATTTGTACTAAAAAAACCTAATACTTGTGGGTAAAACCGCTTCTCAGGATTAAAATATAAAAAGTTAAGACTTAAAAAATCTGAATCTGCTTTGTCGTTGTCAAATGCTTGATACACATATGAATTGGTGTTTTTAAACACCCATTTCCTCCAGGGTTTTACACTAAAATCTGTGCGTCCTCTGAGAATTAAAGTTTCAACATTACCGCTTTGCCAAAAGCCTGTAAATGATAAACTGGCCTTAACTTTTAATGAATCGCTCTCATTGATTTGAGCTGAAACAAAAATGGGGAAAACTAAAAAAAAGAGAATGAATTTTTTCATTTTAAATCCATTTTAAAATTTCACAATCTTAGGTCAAAGATTTACACATTAAACAAGAAATGCATCACATCGCCATCTTTGACAATGTAATTCTTTCCTTCAACACGCATTTTACCAGCTTCCTTTACTTTGGCTTCACTACCGTATGATACGTAATCATCATAAGCAATAACCTCTGCACGGATAAATCCTTTTTCGAAATCTGTATGAATAACACCTGCAGCTTGTGGTCCAGTTGCACCAATATTAACAGTCCAAGCACGTACTTCTTTAACACCAGCAGTAAAGTATGTTTGCTGATTTAAAAGTTTGTAAGCTGAGCGTATTAATTTTGCCGAACCTGGTTCTTCTAATCCTATATCCTGAAGAAACATCTGACGCTCTTCGTAATCATCTAACTCATTGATATCTGCTTCTGTTCCTACTGCTAATACTAAAACTTCGGCATTTTCATCCTTTACAGTTTCTCGAACTTTATCGACGTAAGCATTACCAGAAGTAGCTGCGCCTTCATCTACATTACAAACATACATGACTGGTTTGTCTGTAATAAACTGTGACGGCTTTACATAATCTGCATAATCTTCATCCGAAAACTCTAAAGCACGTACTGATGTACCAGCTTCTAGAGCTTCTTTTATTTTATTCAAAATCGCTTCTTCTGCTTGGGCTTCTTTGTTACCTGTTTTAGCAGCACGCTTTACTTTGTCTAGTTTCTTTTCTACAGTTTCTAAATCTTTTAACTGCAGCTCCATATCAATGGTTTCCTTGTCTCTAATTGGGTCAACAGAACCATCAACATGTACAATATTATCGTTATCAAAACAACGTAATACATGCAAAATAGCATCGGTTTCTCTAATGTTAGCTAAAAACTGATTTCCTAAACCTTCGCCTTTACTAGCACCTTTTACTAAACCTGCGATATCTACAATCTCTACAGTTGCAGGTACTACTTTTTCTGGGTTTACCAACTCTTCTAACTTAGATAGTCTTGGGTCTGGTACATTTACCACACCAATGTTAGGCTCTATCGTACAAAACGGAAAGTTTGCACTTTGCGCTTTGGCATTAGATAAACAGTTAAATAAGGTCGATTTTCCTACGTTTGGTAATCCTACTATTCCAGCTTTCATGAATTATAATTTTGCGGTGCAAATGTAATTAAATCCTATAAAATGAAGTTATCTTAATTCGTTTTAAATCCTGAAGAATTTTTAGCCAAAAATCGGTTTACTCATCCAAACCTAAACTTCACGTATAAAAACGACAAGTTTACAAATTCTGGATTGCAGAAAGCTTGCCTTCATAATAGTTTAGCCACATATTCATCAAATCAAATTATTATGAGAAAACAAATTTCAATTCTAGTTTTAAGCTTTATTATGCTTAGCTGCAAAAACGAAGTCCAAGCATCAAACAAAAAGGACGTCTCTGTCTTAATCGAAACTCCTAAAATACACGCTACAAAAAATGCCGAAATCGTTTTCTGCCTTGATGCTACTGGTAGTATGGGCGGACTTATTGGTACTGCCAAAGAAAAAATATGGGATATTGTTAGCGAGCTTGCTCAAGATGGCGATATCGATACACTTAAAATGGGTATGGTTTTTTACCGTGACCGCGGCGATAGTTTTGTAACCAAACAAATTGCCATGACTACAGATTTGGACGAAGCTTATACAGAGCTTTTAAAAATCACAGCTGCTGGTGGTGGCGATTCTCCGGAGAGTGTTAACCAAGGTCTACACGAAGCCATTATGCAAATGCAATGGTCCAAAGACAAGGATACGTACCGTACTATTTTTGTAGTTGGTGATTGCCCACCACATATGGATTACCAAGACGATATAAAATACACCGAAAGCTGTAAAGTTGCTGCAAAAAAAGGCATTACCATAAATACGATTAAATTAGGAAATGCGTGTCGTGAGGCTATACCACATTTTAAAGCCATGGCATCTTGTACTAATGGCGAATTTTTAATGCTAGACCAAAATGCACAAGATTATGTGGTGGCTACACCTTATGACGATGAGATAAACCGACTATCACGCAATATTGATGATACACGTATGTATTACGGTACTAACAAAGAAAGAGAAGTTAATTACAGTAAGAAGGCCAAGTCTATGCAAGTTTACGATACTGGCTCTAAAACGGCTAATAGCTCTCGTGCAGCATACAAACAAAGTAAAGCCGGAAAAAAGGTGCTTTATGGTACACAAGAAATCATTAGCGATTACGAAAACGGAAAGCTTGAGTTAGATAAAATTAAAGACGAAAAACTCCCAGAAAACCTGAAAGGCAAAACGCTTAAGGAGAAAGAGCAATTGGTAAAAGAGTTATCCGAAAAACGCAAAGCAGATAACAAAAAGCTAAAAGCACTTTTACTACAAAAAAGAGGTTATATCGCTGATAAAGCTGCTGAGGACAAAAGCAAACTATCTTTTAGTAAAGAGGTCTTAAAAGTGATGAAAAAACAGGCGAATAAAACGAAGCTTTAAAGCACATTAATTTTGAAAACTATTAATATTAAGATGACAATGAGACCAAGAATAACAAGACCTACAATAATAGAAAGCAAACACCCAATGTTTTTCCAAATACCTGTGTAACCTTCATTTTGTTTGTTTTTCATAGTAGCAATTTATAAAAATCCCAAACATTGATTTGTTTGGGGTTTTTTATTTAGTAGTAATTAAATTGGTTAATACAACTGTAATGACTTCTATTTAATCCATTTCTGTTTTTACAATTTTAGGTGTTGGCCTAGTCCAAGTACTTACATATTGTACAATTCCCTCATAATATTCTAATACCATATTATCAATAAGAACTATAAACTTTTTCACACTAGCAAAACCTGCTCCAAATCCTCTATTTAAAGTGATTTTGAACGCTTGAATTTCTTTATCTTTAGTCAATTCAATCAGCTCATCTAATTCTGATAGCTTAACTTTAATATTAGCTTTAGCGTATTTAATATCTGCCTCGATTATCAAGTCTTTTTCTAATTTAGAAAATAAAATATCATTCTCCTTTTTACAATTTTCTAGTTGCTTTCCAATCCAAGTAATTTTTGCTTTATTACCTCTATCTAAAGGTGGAGTTAACTTAACAGACATTGATACAATTCTTCTTTCAAATTCAGCAATAAGTTTAATATCAGAAGCTGCATTTTTGATAATCAATTCTCCAGTAATGCAATTATCCTTTATTACTTTTTTTATGTCGTTTTTGACACTGTCTTTATTTTTCGAGGAAGATTTTACTAAAACACCTAGTTTTCTACTTAAAAGTAAAGCCATATCTTTTTCTTCTTCATACCAACTCAAAACAGCTTCCTCAATAAAGTAGTCGGATTGTTTCAATGCTTTTTGTGCGCGAATGCTTTCCGCAAGTTCTTTCCAACCTGCTTTCATTTGTATGAAGCCAGAAATCCCAGATACTGAGCTTTCAAAATAATGCAAAGCTTCTGACATTATTTCTACTTGGTCGTTATCTTGTATTCTTAAATCATTTTTAAAGAGTAGTAATCTGCCTTTAGTTATTAAATATGTCCAGGAAAAATGATATAATGATATATTTCTTGGAACTTTTACTTTTACAGGTGAATGTGTCGAATCAGCAACAAATTCATTTGAGACAGTTACTAACTTATTAACCTTTAAACTTTTTGATATCAAAAGATAACCCTCAACTTGTTGTTGGTCAATTCCGTTGTTTTTATTCTTCATTTCAAAGAAGACTGCATCAGCAATTATTCCTTTTGTTACAACTATAATTAAGCCATCAATTCTGGATGAACTGATGTCTGGAAATGAAGCCTCAGTATAATAATATGCTTTACCAGCTCTACTTAGCTTAATACTTTTAAAAATACCGTCTCTATATTCTTTAACTAACCTAACAGTTGCTAAGAAAATTGACGTTAATGCCATTTCGTCGCCAGTTTTCAAAGTCGGGATTAATTTTGCTTGTTGCAATTTGACTTGACCACTTTGTACGAATAAATCAAAATCAGTTTTTTTTAGTCCGACAAGCTTGTTAAGTTTCTTTTGAATCATTTTTGTAAGTTTTCCTTGATTATTTACGTTTAAAACTAATCATTGAATAAGTTAAATTGTAATTTACTTTATCATCGATGAGCTAATTTATAACTAAAAACCCAATCCTACAATGCGTATAAATACGTAAGAAAAACCCCCAAACAAATACATTGCTTGGGGATTTTTAAATATCTTTTTTGCCAAATTTTGCTTAGCCACTAGCCATCGGGATGCATAAATTTTTGCTTGGCTAGTAGTTCTTCTTCAGTTTCAACAACGTTTTCATCAGGCACACAGCAATCTACTGGGCAAACCTCGGCACATTGTGGTGTTTCATGAAAGCCCATACATTCTGTACACTTATCTGGTGCAATGTAATAGACCTCGTCGCTAATTGGCTCTTGTGTTTCGTCGGCATCAACTTCTTTACCATCTGGTAATACAATTTTACCTTCTAGACTTGTGCCGTCTTTGTAGCGCCAATCGTCTGCACCTTCATATATCGCTGTATTTGGGCATTCTGGCTCGCATGCGCCACAATTAATACATTCGTCTGTTATTATAATTGCCATAATCGTTTTTCTTTTCCGTAATTTTGCAGTTGCAAAAATAAAGCCAAAACACATTATTACCAAACCTTATATGGAATTACAACAAAGAGTTAACGCTTTTGTGAAATTAGGAGAATTTCTGAGTCAGTTTACAGAGTCGCCAAAGACGATTGATATTGACAATGCTTTGGTAGATGGTTTTAAGCATCAACTAAAGTTAGCAAAAGAACATAACGGTTGGTTTAGTAAAAACAATTTGGATTTTTCTTTAACTTCATGGACAGATTGTTTGTCTTTAGAGAACTTAAATCAATGGACAAGTCACTATGACTTTGACCTAAAAACGCCAAAAACCGTTGCCATTATAATGGCTGGGAATATTCCGTTGGTTGGCTTTCATGATTTTTTGAGTGTACTGATTAGTGGGCATTCGGTTTTGATCAAACAATCGTCTAACGATAAGCATCTACTGCACTATTTGGCTAAATATTTAGAGCATGTTGAACCTGGTTTTAAAGGAAAAATAAAGTTCACAGAAGAAAAACTTGACGGTTTTGATGCCGTTATTGCTACAGGAAGTAATAATACGGCTCGTTATTTTGAATACTACTTTAAAGACCAACCTTCAATAATCAGAAAGAACAGAAATTCTGTTGCCATTTTAACCGGTAACGAAACAGAAGCACAATTAAGCGGTTTATCTGACGATATTTTTAGATATTATGGATTAGGATGCCGTAATGTGTCTAAACTATACATCCCTGAAAATTATAATTTTGATGCCTTTTTTAATGCGGTTTACAAATGGAAAGACATTATTAACGAAAGTAAATACGCCAACAACTACGATTATAACAAAGCCGTCTACATCATGAGCGAGTTTGATATGCTCGAAAATGGTTTCTTGATGATTAAGGAAGATAAAAGCTTTGGCTCGCCAATAGCAACAGTCTTTTATGAGAAATATTCAGATATAGAAGCATTAAAATCTAATTTAAAATCTGAAGAAGATAACATTCAGTGTGTTGTTGCTAATGGATTTGATAGCTCGGAAATAGCATTTGGACAAACGCAAGAACCTAAATTATGGGATTATGCAGATAATGTCGACACTGTTGATTTCTTGTTGAAATTATAGGGTAAAAATTATCATTTTCTTAATGGAAATTGTTCTTTAAATATTCATCTTTGTAGTGGTTGAAAATTAAATACTGCATCTAAGTCAATATAATTAAATATATAGTAATGAAACGTCACAACTTTAGCGCAGGTCCTTGCGTACTTCCAAAATCAGTAATGAAACAAGCTTCAGAGGCTTTAATTGACTTTGACAACGGCTTATCCTTAATAGAGATTTCACATCGTAGCAAACCATTTGTAGATGTTATGGAGCAAGCGCGTTCATTAGCTTTAGAGTTATTAGGACTAGAAGGCAAAGGTTACAAAGCTTTATTTTTGCAAGGTGGTGCAAGTACACAGTTTTTGATGGTGGCTTTAAATCTTTTAGAAAAAAGAGCGGGTTACCTTAATACAGGTACATGGTCTGATAAAGCGATTAAAGAAGCAAAAATATATGATGATATCTACGAAGTAGGTTCTTCAAAATCTGCTGGTTTCAACTATATACCAAAAGGTTACGAAATTCCAGAAGATTACGATTATTTTCACTGTACTTCTAACAATACCATTTTTGGTACACAGATGAAACACTTTCCAGATTCGCCAATACCAATGGTTTGCGATATGAGTAGTGATATCTTTTCAAGAACTTTAGATTTTACAAAATTTGATTTAATCTACGCAGGTGCTCAGAAAAATATGGGACCAGCTGGTACGACTTTAGTTATCGTTAAAGAAGATATTTTAGGTAAAGTATCACGTAAGATACCATCAATGATGGATTACAAAATACATATTGGTAAAGGCAGTATGTTTAATACACCACCAGTATTTGCCGTGTACACATCAATGTTAACGATGCAATGGTTAAAAGATTTTGGAGGTATTAAAGCTATTGAAGAAGAAAACGAAAAGAAGGCACGTTTAATGTATTCTGAGATTGATTTAAATCCATTATTCAAAGGCTATTCGGTAAAAGAAGACCGTTCTAATATGAATGCAACTTTTACTCTAGAAAACGAAAATCTTAAAGAAACTTTTGAATCTATGGTTGATGAAGCTGGTATAAACGGCATCAATGGTCACAGAAGTGTTGGTGGTTATCGTGCATCAATGTATAATGCTTTGACTTTAGATAGTGTAAAAGTATTGGTCGAAGTTATGAGCGAATTAGAAAGCAAAGCTTAATAAAATATAAAAGGAAAATGAAAGTATTAGCAAACGACGGTGTTTCACAAAGCGGAATCGATGCTTTAGAAACTGCAGGTTTTGAAGTATCTACAACTACCGTTGCACAAGAGCAATTAGAAAACTACATCAACGATAAAGAGATTAGTGTACTTTTAGTTAGAAGTGCAACAACAGTTCGTAAAAATATAATTGACAACTGCCCTAGCCTAAAAATTATCGGTCGTGGTGGCGTTGGTATGGATAATATTGATGTTGATTATGCACGTAGTAAAGGATTGCATGTCATTAATACGCCTGCTGCATCTTCACATTCCGTTGCAGAATTGGTATTTGGACATTTTTATGGATTAGCCCGTTTTTTACATAACTCTAATCGTGATATGCCATTAGAAGGCGATTCTAACTTCAAAAAATTAAAAAAGGCATACGCCAAAGGTACTGAACTTAAAGGGAAAACTTTAGGTGTTTTGGGCTTTGGACGTATCGGACAAGCTACAGCGAAAGTTGCTATTGGTGCAGGTATGAAAGTCGTTGCATTTGACCCATTTATGGAAGCAGCTGATTTAGAACTTGATTTTTTTGATGGTCAGAAAGTGAATTTTAATATCAAAACAATTTCAAAAGAAGATGTTTTAAAACAAGCTGACTTTTTAACATTACACGTTCCAGCACAAAAGGACTATGTGATTGACGAAGCAGAATTCAAACAAATGAAAGATGGTGTTATCATAGCAAACGCTGCTCGTGGTGGTGTAGTCAATGAAGTTGCTTTAGTCAAAGCGATTGAAAGCGGAAAAGTAGCACGTGCTGCATTAGATGTTTTTGAAAAAGAGCCACAACCAGAAATGGGATTATTAATGAATCCTGCTTTATCCTTAACTCCACATACTGGTGCTGCTACTAATGAAGCGCAGGATAGAATCGGCACAGAGTTAGCCACACAAATTATAAGCATTTTAAAGTAAAACTTTCAAAATCGTATTTATATCAAAAGGTCTCGGCATAAGTTGAGACTTTTTTGTACATTGGAAATCAATTTTAAATTAAAATAATGGCAGGGATTTTAGACTTACTAAATAGCGACTTAGGAAAAACAATTATCAGTGGTGTTTCTGGTTCTACAAACACAGATCAAGGAAAAACAAGTAGCGTATTAACAATGGCGTTACCCGTTTTAATGAAAGCTATGGAACGTAATGCTTCAACTCCAGAAGGTGCAGAAGGACTTATGGGCGCATTAAATGGAAAACACGATGGTAGTATACTAGATAATCTTAGCGGACTATTTGGTGGTGGTGTTGATGACAATGTAAAAACTGATGGGTCTAAGATTTTAGGCCATATTTTAGGTCAAAAACAACAAGGTGTAGAACAAGTAATTGGTCAAAAGGCAGGTTTAGACTCAGGTTCTGTTGGCGAAATACTTAAGGTTGCAGCACCTATACTTATGGGTGTTCTAGGAAAACAAAAAAAGCAGAACAATGTAAGTTCTCAAAGTGACTTAGGTGGTCTATTAGGTGGATTACTTGGCGGTAGTGGTGCTAAACAAGAACAAAGCTTTTTAGAGCAAATACTAGATGCAGACGGTGATGGTAGTGTTGTAGATGATGTTGCTGGAATGGTATTAGGTGGTACTAAGAAAAAAGGCGGACTAGGCGGATTGCTTGGCGGTTTGTTTGGTAGATAACAAATCACCCATCTTATAAAATCAAGGCGTCTCGATAGAGTCGCTTTTTTTGTTACTCATTAAGAAGTAGCATTAACCAAACAAACGATTAGTGTCACTCATTTTACCTTTTAAAATTTTGGAAATGTTCAGTTATTTGAAGTGTTAAATCGAAACTAAAACTAATAAACAAATTCAATATTTAATACTTTTATATTATGAAACGAGCATGTTTAAAAATTTATCACCTAAGAAGAATGTCTAATAGCAAACAACATGTGACATATGAAAACAATAAATATGTACACATGAAAAACATTATTCCAATTCTACTGCTTTTATTCATGATGTCTAGTTGCAAAACAATAGACGGACCAAAACCAACTACAGACGAGCGAGAAAATGCTTTAGTAGAAAATGATACCGTTTATATCAATAGTGATGAAAACACCTATGAGATTATAATTATAGATCCTGGTTTTAACTCTTGGTTAATAACTACTGCTAGACCAAGACGTTATTATACTCAAGAATTTATGGAAGCTCGTAACCAAATCTACGTTACAAATTGGAATATTAGAGTTAATCAACCACAGCAATTTGACCCAAGTCTTTACGAGCTAAGAATTGATTATAGCCGTTTTGAGGATTATGGTTATGAAATCAACTACAAACTATACAACTACTTTATATACTTTCAGTTAAAATACAATCAAAAATTAGGGCCATTTGTTCCAAGAATTTAATTTAAATTTGTAGCGTTGAAAAACGCTATGGAAAAATTTAAAAAACACTGGGAAATAACCCAAAATTGGCAGCTTTTGTTTCCTTTTTTTGGAATTGTATCTCTTGGTTACAGCTCTTATAAAATTTCTAATGCTATTGTTAGCGGTTTTGGCACTAGTGCCATAATCCTGCTAACGATAGTTTTATTTTTTGTGTTATTAAAATTTATATTATTTCTATTTAAAAAATTAGAGAAAAAATGGATTTTGGATGCCAAATGGGAAATGATACGAGTATTCATAGTATTTGCAATTACCGGTAGCTCATCTATGTTTGTTAGCAGACCAA
This sequence comes from Winogradskyella sp. PC-19, assembly GCF_002163855.1. Lineage (NCBI taxonomy): Bacteria > Pseudomonadati > Bacteroidota > Flavobacteriia > Flavobacteriales > Flavobacteriaceae > Winogradskyella > Winogradskyella sp. PC-19. The sequence goes on from NZ_CP019332.1 coordinate 602,630, forward strand.
TTATAAAATTTATAGGAATTACTAAAGAAAACCTAAACCCCTTTATTTATTGGGTTTTATTTATTATCATTGGGCTTATTTTTTATCAAATTTTATTAGTTACATTTGGATGGTTATTTGGGCAATTCAAATTCTTTTGGAACTTTGAAAAGAAAATGCTTAGACGCTTTGGATTAGGAAGATTTATAGGTTGAAAATTAATACAGAACATAACATCTTTAGGGTTATAGCATTAACGCTTGTTTTTGCTATACTAACACCTGCTATAGTTAAGTTTTCTCATGGGTTTCAAAATCACGAACATGAAGTCTGTTTTGGTGAGTCAACTTCCCACCTACATGAAATAGATATCGATTGTGATTTTTATAAATTTAAACTCAATACTTCATATTACTTCAATATTCCGCCTTTTGAAACAATTTCGAATGTTGAAGTTAAGACTCTAAACATATCTTATTATTTCTTTTTAAGAATACATCAGCAAAATTCTTCTTATTTACGTGGACCACCATCTTTGGTATAATTTCACAAACCCTATATTTTAAATAACTCTGTAAAAAATGACTAATTCATTGTCATGCTTTTATAATATTCATTATTAATAATGAAATACTATCTATTAGTAGTTTTTTCTGTATTTAGCTTTACAGGATTCTCACAACAATGTGACAATATCTTTTTAGGCGAATTGTCTGATTTTCATGACAAAACACCTATTTCAGGAGCGACTGTATTTATTCAGAATTTGAATAAATATGTTTCGTCAGATGTTGACGGCAAATTTAAGATTGAAAATCTTTGTGATGGCGAAATTACCTTAGTCATATCTCATATCAGTTGCGAAACAAAAACTGTAACGTTTTTAGTCAAAGGTGATACCTATAAGTCAATTGCACTAGAGCATCATATAGAAGCTTTAAATGAAGTATCTATTAAAGGAAATGCTTCAAAAAAGGAAACTTCAACTGGTCAAGAGACCGTTTTAAAATCCGCTGACTTAAAACGCTATACAAGTTTAAGCCTTGGTGATGCATTAAAGGAAGTACCTGGTGTTTCCTCTATTAATACTGGTAATTCTATTGTAAAGCCAATGATAAATGGTCTATACGGAAGCCGTTTGCTAATCATGAATAATAATGTAAGGCTGCAAGACCAAGAATGGGGAATCGAACATGCGCCTAATGTAGATATTAACTCGGCTGGTCAGATTTCAGTTATCAAAGGTTCTGGTGCTTTAGCTTATGGTGGTGATGCCGTTGGTGGCGTTGTAGTTATGAACCCGCGTCGTGTGCTATTAAAAGATACCTTATATGGAAAAACAACAGTTGGCGGACAAACTAATGGTAGAGGTTATAATATAAGTACTTCATTAAATAAAACCTTTGAATCTGGTTGGTTTGCTAATATTCAAGGTGCATTAAAACAAAATGGTGATTTTAATGCTCCTGATTATAATTTAACCAATACAGGACTAAAGTCTAATAGCTTTACACTTCAAGGTGGGAAAAGAACTTTTGAATCTGGTTTTGAACTGTTTTATAGCTATATCGATAATGAAATTGGCATCTTAAGAGCATCCCATATTGGTAGTATTTTTGATTTAGAGCGTGCTATTAATGCAGGGCAACCTCTTGTCGTAAATGATTTTAGTTATGATATTAATGTGCCAAAGCAAGAAGTAACACATCATCTTGCCAAAGCAAGTTATTATAAAAGATTTCAAAACTTCGGAAAAGTGAGTTTGCAATATGATTACCAAAACAATCAGCGTTTAGAATTTGATGTTAGAATTGGTGATAGAAGACTAATTCCTGCAGTTGATTTAAGGCTACAAACACATACTGTTACTGCGGACGTAAACTTAGATTCAAATTTAGACCGAAAAATTAATTTTGGAATCATGGGTCGTTTTCAAGATAACTTTGCAAACCCAGATACAGGAGTAAGACGCTTAATACCAGATTATGATAAATATGATTTTGGAGCTTACACTACAGCAGAATGGCAGTTAAATGATGATGTGATCATTGACGCAGGAGTTCGATATGATTTTAATAGAATTGATGCAAAAAAATTCTATTTAAAATCTCGATGGAATGAACGTGGATACAATGCAGATTTTTCAGATATCATAAAACAAGAGTTTGCTACACAATTTTTAACCAATCCTGTTTTTAATTACCATAATTTTTCTGCTTCTGCTGGGATAAAGTATAGTATTAATGAGAAGAATGAAGTCCTATTTAACTATAGTCTATCAAGTAGACCTCCAAATGTATCAGAGTTATTTAGCGATGGACTACACCACTCTGCTGCTAGGTTTGAAATAGGAGATTTAAGATTTAATCAAGAAATTTCAAACAGAATTTCGGCAACTTATCAGTATAGTTCATCAAAATTTAATTTTTTAGGGGAAGTATTTTATAATAGGGTTGCAAATTTTATGTATTTAAGACCATTTGACTTTATAAGTACTATTAGAGGTCCTTTTCCTTTGTGGGAATATCAACAAACAAATGCAGAACTTTTTGGTATTGATATAACTGCTAAATATGATATTTTAAATAGCATACAATTACTTAACAAAACCTCTTTTATTAGAGGTAATGATTTAGAGACCGGTTTAGCGCTAATAGATATACCTTCTTTTAATACTACAAATCAAATTACGTACAATAACGAAGATTGGTATAACTTCTCAGCAAGTCTAAAATCAGAATGGGTTTTTGAACAAAACGAATTTCCGGATTTTAATTTTGATGTAGAAAATCAACTTACTGGTGAAATGCTTACTATAGATATTAGTACGCCACCACCAGCTTATCATTTATTACATTTTTATAGTGAAGCTACTTTCTCTTTAAGTGAAAAAACCAATTTAAATGTAGCATTAGGAGTAAATAATATTTTTGATACTTCTTACAGAAATTATTTAAATCGCCTAAGATATTTTGCTGATGACTTAGGAAGAAATATAACATTACAATTACAACTTAATTATTAAAAAAATGAACACAAATAACTCAAACTTTAAAACAAAAATGAAAACCAATTTTTTAAATATTAATTCTATGAAAACAAGTAAATTATTTTTTGCAGCGATTTTTTGCCTAACGTTACTTACATCATGTTCTGATGACGATGATCCAGTAATCGTTAATGAAGAAGAGTTAATCACAGACGTGACGCTTACTTTTACTAATACTGGTAATGCAACGGATGTTGTTACAATGACAAGTGTTGCCCCAGATGGTCAAGATGGTACTTTTACCAACACTGTTGTAGGTAGTTTTACGTCTGGCGAAACTTATGCTTTAAGCTTAGCCATTACTAACGAAAGTGAATCTCCAGCTGATGATGTATTAAATGATGACATTATTCCTGAAGCAGATGAGCATTTCTTTGTATATGACGTTAACGGTGTAAATTTCACAATGTCTAGAGACGCAAGTGATGTAGATGGACCTAATGGTGATAAATTAGGAGTTAACACAACTTGGATTGCTGGTGCTGTTAGTAATGGAAGTGTAAATATTACTTTAGTACACGAACCTGTTACAACTGATGACTCTAATAATTTCGGAACTACAACTGGTGGTGAAGAAGATTTTAATATTACATTTTCTGGTGTATCAATAAACTAGATTAGACATAATATTTTTTACAAAGGCTACTTTAAAGTAGCCTTTTGTTTTTAAATGATATTTTTATAAAATATATATGATTACAAAAATGACTGAAATAGATTTTGCCCTAAGCCAAAATAGTGATACAGATAAAATTGAATTGGTTGGTACAGTTCTTTGGAATAAATCTCACGAAGCAGGTCATTTTACTAAATTATCTGAGGCCGAACAAACCTTCGTTTTTATTGATATTTTTGAAAGTGAAATCAATAGAAACGGTTTATTTGGATTTTTTTACAACACTTCAGGAGAATACGCACATGAGGTTTTACAGGCTTTTCAAAATGTAAAGGCAGAGAATTCTGCCGCTATTATAAATGATGCTATTCGTGTTTTTAAAGCACTCCCCATTTCAAAAGATATTTTGCAACGCAGACAACAAATTTCCAAGCTTAAACAAGAGGAATTAGAAGTTTGGTCAGAGCTAGAATTTCAATTAATAGAAAGTAAAGAAGATATCATTACGTTATTAATTAACTATATTGCGCTCCATAAAACAGATTTCGAATATTGATATATTTCTACATAACTGATTCTGTTATTTTTACATGTCCAAATTACCTAAAGAGTTCAAATTCGTAGACCTTTCTGACTACGGGAGACCAATCGCAAGAGTCATATCACAATCCCTTAAAAATACTAGATTTACACCAATTCATGTAACTATAGCTTTTATAGTATCAGGATTACTAGCTGTATTTTTCATACTTAAAGGCGCCTATTTTTTGGCTGCATTTTTTTTAATTTTAAAATCTATTTTAGATGCTGCTGATGGCGAATTAGCGCGTATTAAAAACACACCATCATACACAGGTCGTTATCTAGACTCGGTTGCAGATATAATACTTAATGCTATATTTTTATTAAGCATTTGGTATATATCGGAAGCCAGTATTTGGCTTACCATAATTGCGTTTTTAGGTATACAATTACAAGGTACTCTCTATAATTACTACTACGTAATTCTAAGAAACAGACATAATGGAGATACCACTAGCCGTGTTTTTGAAAATAAAACACCAAAGGCTTTACCGGGTGAAAGTCAAAAAAGTGTAACTATTTTATTCAAACTCTACAAAACCATGTATGGTAGTTTTGATAAAATTATTTATTGGTTAGACCATAAAGCTTCAGGTGGAAAAACATTACCTAGTTATTTAATGACTATACTATCCATATTTGGATTAGGGTTCCAGCTTCTAATGATTGCTATTTTCTTAGTAATAGGACTCAAAGATTATATCATTCCGTATTTTATAACGACTTCAATATTTATTTTTGGCTTTATAGCTATCCGAAAATCACTATAAACACTATACAATTTCAGTTTTATTTGTAGATTTTATGAGATAAGTATATACCCACATTATAGAAAATGTAGGAATAACATCTGTAAATGGTAATGCTTCTTCTAAAAAAGCAACGACACCAGCAATTTTTCCAGCTTTACCTTTATATAATTTTGTCATAATTAGCCCAGAAAGTGGCGCCCAAACAAAATCAAACGGCGGAAAAATGATTGAAACGTATCCTAATGCATCTAGCAAAAGACTTAAAAATAATTTAGGGTATTTATTCATGTAATTTTTATTAATAATAAAGCAATAAGTATTCCAAATTCTAAAGGCGCCAAATTGACAATTGTACTTTTTGATATTTAACTTTTAATTAAGAGCACTCACGCTAATGGCTTAGTAGATTTGCACCATCAAAATCACAAGTTATTATTTCAATAAAAAACATGTATCCAAAAGCGCTTTTTATAAGTTTCTTTTCCCTTTGTATCGCTACAATAAGCTTTGCTCAGACTAAAAAAGTACATAATATTGAAAGAACTAATAAATCACCCAAAATTGATGGTATTTTAGACGATACAGCTTGGCGATCTGCAGAGATAGCTACAGATTTTATATCATTTCAACCAGAAATAGGTTTAAAAGCACCAAATTCAGAACGTACCGAGGTCAAAATGACTTATGATGACCAAGCTATTTATGTATCTGCATATATGTACGATGACCCAAGTAAAATAATGAAGCAATTGACTAACAGAGATGATTTTGGTCAATCCGATTTTTTCCTATTAGTTCTAAATCCAAATAACGATGCTCAAAATGATATAACATTTTTTGTATTTGCCTCTGGTCAACAAGCCGATGCTATTGTAAATCCAACTATCGGAGAAGATTTTGGTTGGAATGCAGTTTGGCAAAGTGCAGTAAAGATTAATGATGACGGTTGGACTGTTGAAATGAAAATACCATATCGCGCTTTACGTTTTCCTGAGCAAGAGACACCAACTTGGGGAATCCAATACCACAGAGAAGTAAGACGGACACGAACACGTTTCACATGGAATCCTATCGACCCAACACAAGGAAATATAGGTCTATATCATGGTGAATTGAAAGGTTTAGATAATATTAAGCCACCTGTAAGATTAAACCTGTATCCTTTTATGACAGGTATTGCTAGTGAATTTGACGGAGAATCTGAAACTGATTTACGTTTTGGTCTAGACGTAAAATATGGTATTACAGACAACTTTACTTTAGATGCTACTTTAGTTCCTGACTTTAGTCAAGTTGGCTTTGATAATTTAGAATTAAACCTTGGTCCTTTTGAGCAAACTTTTAGAGAACAACGTCAATTTTTTACTGAAGGTGTAGATTTATTTAGTAAAGGAGGCTTATTCTTTTCAAGACGAATTGGTAGTGCCCCAATCGGAAATGTTGATTTAGCCGATGGTGAAAATCTAAACAGGCCAAATACAACTAAAGTTTTAAATGCTATAAAAGTCTCTGGACGAACTAAGAGTGGTTTAGGTATTGGAATTTTAAATGCCATTACCGAGAAAACAACAGCCACAGTTACCGACGATAACGATGTTGTATTACGCGACGAAGTTGTAGAACCACTCGCAAATTATAGCGTATTAGCTATAGACCAACAATACAATGGCAACTCATCCATTAGTTTAATCAATACTAATGTACTAAGAGAAGGAAGTTTTAGAGATGCTAATGCTACGGCTTTGGTAAGCAACTTTCAAAACAAAAGAAATACATTTAGAGTTGATACTGAGTTAAGAATGAGTTATGTCGATTTTCAGGGTGCTGAAGCTGAAACGGGTTTTAGCAGCTTTCTTTTTGTTGGAAAAACACACGGTAATTGGCGTTATAGCTTTGATCACAGGTTTGCTGATACTAAATACAATATTAATGACTTAGGATTAAACTTAAGAAACAATCTTAATAACTTTGGAGCAGATTGGTCTTATGAGATCTTTGAGCCTACAGAAAAATTAAATAGATACAGGATTAATGGTTTCATTAATTATGAACGTCTTGCTAGCCCAAATACATTTACTGGTTTAAGTATAGGTATCAATTATTTTGCTATTGCAAAAAGAACACTTGATGCTTATGGATTTAATTTTAGAATAAGACCCGGTAAGCAGTTTAATTATTTTGAGTCACGTGATGGTCGACCATTTATTTTTGAAAATTTCGCTCGTGTTGGTGGTTTTATTTCAACTAATTACGACCGTCCATTTGCATATGATATTAGAGCATCAGTAGGCGCTATTTTTGAAGATGGTCGTGATTTTACGTCTGTAAATCTCGAATTAGAACCAAGATATCGCTTTAACGATAAATTTCTTTTAATTTATAACGTTGAATACGATAAGCGTAAAGGAGAACGTGGTTTTGCTACTAGAGAAAATGACGAAACAATTTTTGGAGAACGCGATAGGCGTCGTGTTACTAATACAATAACAGCAAATTATACATTTAACCCATTACATACTGTCTCATTAAACTTAAGACATTATTGGGATACTGTTGATTATGACCAGGATTTATTTACTCTTTTAGATAATGGGCGATTGACAACAGCATCTGGTTATAATTTAGATAATATATCTAGTGACCCTAACGTGAATTTTAGCACGTGGAATGTAGATTTGAGTTATCAATGGCAATTTGCTCCAGGCAGTTTCTTAACAGCGTTATATCGTAATCAGTTATTCAACGTTAATGATGATGCTTTTGATACATTCTCAGGAAGCTTAAACAATCTTTTTGAGCAGCCTGCATTACATCAATTTTCCTTAAGACTACAGTACTTTATAGATTTTAATGGTATAAAATCTGTCTTCAAAAAAAATAATAGTAGTAGCTAATTGTGTAGCTAGACTTTAAATATTATTTTCACAGTCTATGACAGCTATCATTTCAGCAAAAAAAATATTTAAAGCATACAAGAATTTACAAGTCCTAAAAGGTGTAAACATTTCTATCAATGAAAGTGAAATTATTTCTATAGTAGGAAGTTCTGGTGCTGGAAAAACTACCCTACTTCAAATATTAGGAACTTTAGATAAACCAGATTATAAAGACGAAACACAACTTGTAATTAATGGCACTGCTATTAATCAACTAAACGATAAAGCTTTAGCAAAATTCAGAAATACTAATATTGGTTTTATATTTCAGTTTCACCAGTTGTTACCAGAATTTACAGCATTAGAAAATGTTTGTATCCCTGCTTTTATCAATAAAACACCAAAAGCCGAAGCTGAGAAACGTGCAAAAGAACTACTCTCCTATTTAGGATTATCAGAACGTATACATCATAAACCAAACGCCATGTCTGGAGGAGAACAACAACGTGTTGCTGTTGCACGTGCATTGATAAACAACCCGAAAATTATCTTTGCAGATGAACCTTCGGGTAATTTAGATAGCGAATCTGCTGAGCAGCTTCATAGTTTATTTTTTAAACTTAGAGATGAGTTTAAACAAACGTTTGTCATTGTGACTCATAACCAAGAATTAGCCAATATGGCTGATAGAAAATTGACTATGGTTGATGGGAATATAACTGACTAATCATTCTTTTTTGTTGCTGAAAAAACACCGTTTGGCTGAATAAATTTCACAGTAGTAATTTTACCTTCAGACTCAACAAATTCAACTTTATAGCCATCTAAAATTTTAAGATTGAATTTATGTTCTGCAGTTGGAACTAACTCGTATTCAGGTTGTCCTTTTAAGAAAGCATAAAGTACATTTTCATCTTTAATATAAAACTTAACTTCTTGTCCGACTAAATCATAACTACCAACATATTGTTTTAAAGTTTCTGCATCTACTACAATTGTATTTGGAGTTCTCTTAAAAACTATAGCATCTGTAGCTGGTTCAATCGATGTGGTTAAAGATTCTATGTCTCCTGATTCATTAGTTTTAAAATTAATTTTTAGTGAACTACCAATTTCTGTAGAATCTACTTTACCGTCACTGTAATCAATTAATTCAAAAGTATCATAATGAAAATGGTTTATAAAAATCTTATTTTCATTCAATGTTGTCATTAAGGAGTCATTTTCAACTATAATTTCAAACTTACCATAACCTTCATTTTCATAAAAACCGGTATAATCTAGTTTTGCGTGAGATGGACGTGTGTTTTTTACATTAGACATTTCTTTGTCTTCCATTACTTTGTCTTGAGCTTCCAGAGCTTTTTCAAGGTCTTCTTTATGCTTTTTTGCCCATTCAGTTTTTTCAACTTTAAGCATATGATCTGCCACTGTATTTCTAACCAAACGTGGTACAGCCGAGCCATTTTGGTTAGCCAGAACTACTACACCTATGTTATCTGATGGATAAAAGCCAACACTAGCTGAAAAACCATCGATATTCCCACCATGTTCTACCATGTAATGGCCTTTATAAGAATGTAAAAACCAACCGTAGCCATAATTTGCGAAATGAACACCAGGCAACTCTTCACTAGGATTTCCGCCTGCTACAACTGCTTGAGAACTCATAGCTTCTTTAATATAGTTTTCAGGAATAATTTGTTTATCATTAAATTTTCCGTTATTAATCCAAATAATTAACCACTGACTCATATCATTTACACTACTATTAATGCTTCCTGCTGGTGACATACCAGCAATATCATAGTAGTCCATTTTTTCAATATTTCTATCCGTATCCAAAGTATAACCAAACGCCTTATTAGTACTCTCTTTCATACCGCTTATCATTGTTTTTGAACGATTCATTCCAAGTGGCTTAAAGAATTTTTCTTCGATATTTTCTTCCCAAGTTTTACCAGTCAATTTTTCTGTTATAACACCTTGCAGCAAAAATCCGAAGTTATTGTAATACCATTTTTGTCTTAATCCGGTAAATGGTTCGTGGTATTTTAAGCGTTTAGTCAAACTATCCTTATCATGACTTGGGAAAAAATACCACGCACCGTCATGTCTTGGTAATCCTGTAGTATGGCGCATTAAATCTTTAATTATAATGCCATTATTCATTTCGTCATTATAAAATTCTAATCCTTGAATATATTTTCTTGGGCTATCATTAAAGGACAGCTTATCGTCTTCTCTAAGTAGACCTAATAAAGATGAAGTAAACGCTTTTGTAGAAGAACCAATTGCAAACAATGTATTTGCGTCAGCAGCAACTTTATTTTCGTAATCGGCATAACCAAAACCTTTCGCATAAATGATTTTATCTCCTTCGACAATTGCTACTGCAAAACCTGGCGCTTTTGTACTTTCTAATATAGAATTAAATTGCTTTTCAATACCTTTTAAGCGTTTGTCAACTTGCGCATAAGAATATATAGTGACGAGTAGAAGTAAAACTGAAAGAATACGGATTTTCATGAGGATTGGTTTTTATTTACATTAATTGAGTTGTATAAATTAGTGTATTAAAACCAAAAAATGTTACTTATAAAGCAAAATAAATTATGCTATTCAATAGTTTCACCATGCTGACTTAAATCTAATCCTCTTTCTTCTTGGTCTTCACGAACACGCATTTTTAATAGTTTATCTACAATAAAAAATAATAAATAACTACCTCCGAAAGTAAAGACTGCTGTTAAAACTAATGCAATGATGTGGTAATAAAACGTTTCTGTTTCTCCGTAAACTAATCCAACCTTAGCTGCAAAAACTGCTGTTAAAATCATACCAACAACGCCTCCAATTCCGTGAGAAGGAAAAACATCTAAAGTATCATCAATACTAGTTTTATTCTTTAAATGTATCATCCAATTAGAAATTATAGAAGCTACAAAACCTATCAATACAGATTGCCCAATATTTACAAAACCAGCAGCTGGTGTAATTGCTACTAAACCTACGACTGCTCCAATACAGGCCCCAATAGCTGACATTTTACGTCCCATAAAACGTTCATAAAACAACCAAGTTATCATTGCTGTTGCAGAGGCTACGTTTGTGTTTGCAAAAGCTATAACTGCATCACCATTTGCTCCTAAAGCTGAGCCAGCATTAAAACCAAACCAACCAAACCATAATAATCCTGTTCCTAAAATTACGTAAGGTACATTAGCATGAGTTTCTAATGCTTTTTTACGTTTTCCTAAATAAATTGCACCAGCTAAAGCAGCAAAACCTGCTGACATATGTACCACGGTTCCTCCTGCAAAATCGAGTACTCCCCAATTTCTAAGTAAACCATCTGGATGCCAAGTCATATGTGCCAGAGGACTATATATCAAAAGACTAAACAATACCATAAACAAAATATAACTTCGAAAACGAATACGTCCTGCAAAACTTCCTGTAATTAGAGCTGGTGTTATTATGGCAAACTTTAATTGAAATAAAGCATATAAAAGAAACGGAATTGTCTCAGAAAAGTCTGGGTTTGGCTCGATACCAACGTTTTTAAAATTTAGGAACGTCAAAGGATTACCAATAATACCTCCGATACTGTCTCCAAAAGCCAAACTAAAACCAACTAAAACCCAAAGAACACTAATTACACCTAGCGCTACAAAACTTTGAAGCATCGTAGAAATCACATTCTTTTTATTTATCATTCCTCCATAAAAAAAAGATAAACCTGGTGTCATTAAAAGAACAAACGCACTTGCAACTAGCATCCAAGCAGTATCTGCTTTATCAATTACAGAAGTTAATTCTTGATAACTTGTTGCAGTAAAAGCACAAAAAATGACGATAATTGTAAGGACAATAAAGTTGATTTTTTTTCCCATGGTGGTGAAAATAATTAAGTTAGAATTTGGATTAAAATCGATGACAAATTATGATTTATCTATCTGAATTTCAATGTAGAATTCGTAAAAATGTCCCTTTTAAAATTAGATATTCGCAAAATTCTGTCACATAAATCAAAGTTAATTACTTTATAAAAAGGGCTTTAAGTTGTAAATTTGCAGAATACAAAAAAAATCTAGATTTAACATGACATATAGAATAGAAAAAGATACGATGGGAGACGTAAAAGTCCCTTCTGATAAGCTTTGGGGCGCACAAACTGAACGTTCTAGAAACAACTTTAAAATTGGTGCACCAGCATCTATGCCACTTGAAGTTGTTTATGGCTTTGCTTATCTTAAAAAAGCAGCTGCTTATACCAATTGTGAATTAGGTGTTTTGCCCGAAGAGAAACGCGATTTAATCGCTCAGGTTTGTGATGAGATTTTAGATGGAAAACATGATGACCAATTTCCTTTGGTTATCTGGCAAACTGGTTCTGGTACTCAGAGTAACATGAATGTAAATGAAGTTGTTGCAAATCGTGCACATCAAATTGCAGGAAAAGTTATTGGTGAAGGTGAAAAAACCATTCAGCCAAATGATGATGTTAATAAATCACAATCATCAAATGACACATTTCCAACAGGAATGCATATTGCGGGATATAAAAAAATTGTTGAAACGACGATTCCTGGAATCATTCAATTACGAAATACACTTCATAAAAAATCAATAGAATTCAATAATGTTGTAAAAATTGGTCGTACGCACTTAATGGATGCTACACCTTTAACTTTAGGACAAGAATTTTCGGGTTATGTATCTCAATTAGATCATGGCATTATAGCTTTAGAAAATACATTAAAGCATTTAAGCGAACTAGCATTAGGTGGTACAGCAGTTGGTACTGGCTTAAATACTCCAGAAGGTTATGACGTTTTAGTAGCAAAATACATTGCAGAATTTACAAACTTACCATTCATCACTGCAAAAAATAAGTTTGAAGCCCTAGCTGCTCATGATGCTATCGTAGAAACACATGGCGCTTTGAAGCAAGTTGCTGTATCTCTAAATAAAATTGCAAACGATATTCGTATGATGGCATCTGGTCCTCGTTCTGGTATTGGAGAAATAATTATTCCTGCTAACGAACCAGGAAGCTCAATCATGCCAGGTAAAGTAAATCCAACACAGTGTGAGGCTTTGACCATGGTATGCGCACAAGTTATGGGTAACGATATCGCAGTTACTGTTGGTGGTACACAAGGTCATTACGAGCTTAATGTATTTAAACCAATGATGGCAGCTAACTTATTACAATCAGCACAGTTAATTGGAGATGCTTGTGTAAGCTTCGATGAACATTGTGCTTCTGGTATCGAACCAAATCACGCTGTAATTAAAGAATTACTTAATAATTCTTTAATGTTAGTTACTGCTTTGAATACTAAGATTGGTTATTATAAAGCTGCAGAAATTGCAAATACAGCCCACAAAAACGGAACAACCTTAAAAGAAGAAGCTATCAATTTGGGGTATGTTACTGCCGAAGATTATGACGAATGGGTAAAACCTGAAGATATGGTTGGAAGTCTAAAGTAATTATTTATTCAAAAACACTTTTAAACTGCCATTTCAATTTAATTTGAAATGGCAGTTTTTCTTTTCTAATAGTTTGATTTTTTTGTAAATTGATTTCTTTCTAAACCAAAACCTATATCTCATTGTCTATTCTTATAAAAAATATAAAACAACTTGTCCAAGTACACGAAAATAGTGTAACTATAGTAAAAGGTGCAGATATGAATAAGCTTCCTGTGATAGAGAATGCTTATTTATACATACAAGACGACACTATTGTAGAGTTTGGTACTATGGATTTTTGTGAAGGTATTGATGCCGAAACAGAAATTGATGCTACAGGGAAAATTGTTTTGCCTTCTTGGTGTGACTCACATACACACATCGTTTATGCAGGTAATCGCGTTCCTGAATTTGTTGACAGAATTAATGGGTTGACGTATGCGGAGATTGCAAATCGTGGTGGAGGAATTTTAAATTCTGCAAAACAACTAAAAGATGCTTCTGAAGCTGAATTATATGAGCAATCCATGAAACGATTGGACGAAATGATTGCCATGGGAACAGGAGCAGTAGAAATTAAGACTGGTTATGGTTTAACCGTTGAAACTGAGCTAAAAATGCTCAAAGTCATAAGACGTATTAAACAGGATACTTTAGCTAAAATCGCACCAACTTTATTGGCTGCACATGCAATTCCGGCTGAATTTAAAGACAACAAAAAAGAATATATAGATAAGATTATTAATGAGTTAATACCTAAAGCCTCAGCACTACGTATTGCAAAATATATCGACGTGTTTTGTGAAGATGGTTATTTCTCTGTTGAAGATACTGAAGCTATTTTAAAAGCTGGAAAAAAACACAATCTCACTCCAAAAATACACGTCAATCAATTTAATATTCTTGGTGGTGTAAAACTTGGTGTTGATTATAAAGCCTTATCTGTTGATCACTTAGAAGAACTAGATGACAATGATATTGAAGCTTTAAAAGAGAGTGATGCCATGCCAGTTTCCTTACCTGCTTGCTCATACTTTTTGGGAATCCCATACACACCTGCTAGACAGATAATTGATGCCGGATTACCGTTAGCTATCGCTACAGATTACAATCCTGGTTCTACACCAAGTGGCAACATGAATTTTGTTGTAAGCACTGCATGTATAAAGTTAAAAATGACACCAGAAGAAGCTATAAATGCAGCAACTATAAATGGCGCCTATGCAATGGGTTTCAGTAATATGTATGGCAGTATAACTCGTGGTAAAAAAGCAAATATTATCATTACAAAACAAATGGAAAGTTATGCTCAAATACCGTATGAATTTGCTCACAATCCAATCGATACAGTAATTGTCAATGGACAAGTCCTTTAATTTTAGACTCTCGAAAGATAAACCACTATCGAAGATTGCAATTGGTCATGGAATCCTAAGATTTAATGATTTGTATAACCATGTACATCAATTACAATATGGGCGGAATTCTAATAGGAAAAATTTAGAACTAATAATTACTGAAGCCAAAGGCACTTGCTCTTCAAAGCACGCTTTTTTAAAACAAGTTGCAATTGAAAACGATTTTGAGGCTTTATCCTTATGGATTGGTATTTATAAAATGAATGCCGAAAACACAAAAAGTATCCATTCTGTGTTAGAAAAATATGAAATAGTATATATACCTGAAGCACATTGCTACTTAAAGTATAAAGGCAAACGTTACGATATTACATTCCCGAATAGTCAGAATGTAAAATTTGAAGATTATCTTTTAGAAGAGGAAGAAATAATTCCTGAACAGGTAAACACTTATAAGGTTCAAATGCACAGAAATTACATTAAGAATTGGCTTAAAACAGGTATTATTCCATATAGTTTTGAAGAAGTTTGGAACATTAGAGAGACCTGTATCTTGGCTTTACAAAACAAAAAAGTCTGATGTGTTCATCTGCATCAGACTTTTTCTATAAACTAACCAACCAATTTATATTTTCTACCTAAGCGTAAACTCAGAAGTAGAAATTAATGTGTTTTCATTAAATACATTAACTACATAACGACCTTTTTCAAATTTCTCATCACCTGTAGGTGCTACAAATTCGCAAATATTTAGATTTCTGTTTTCGTAGTTAAAACGACTAATTAAACTATAATTAAGTATTTGCTCTTCAAATTCAACTTGATTATTAGCACCTAAAACATTACTCTGTGGATCAATAATCTGAACATACAATTCTTTGTCGCCAGCATCTGCTAAAGTGTTTCTAGCAACTGTGTAGCAAACTTTAATCTTATCACTACGTCTAGCGCGCTCTGTTGGGATTTGCTTCCCACTACTTCTTTCTATTACCCCAAAACCTTTAAGTCCTGTTGTTTGTAAGGCTCCAGCATCTTTAACAACATCTGCTAATTCAATATTCTGAACTAAAAGCGAATCAGTAAATGCAGAACGCTCAGCCAATTGAATCTGTGTACTATCTAGTGAAGTCGCTAATAATTCATTTTCTACTTTTAAACGGTCGTTTTCTACTAACAGTACGTCCATTTCTTTTTGCAAAGCCAAATATTTCTTTTTGTATCTCCATAAGCTACCAACACTATTTTGAGATACTTTTAAAGAATCCATCAAACCTTGAATACGCTCTCTAGCTTCTACTAATTTCGCATTAGAAACCTCATTTTCTCCAATCGCAGCATCGTACTGCTTAGCCATGACATTTAAGTCATTCATCACTTGTTTCTTTTCGTTAACTAGTGTTGCCTCAGTTTCTTTTTTCTCGCTGTATAATTTAGAAGCATAAAATCCTGTTCCTAAAAATAAGGCGAGTAGGATTCCTAAACCTACCTTTAAACCGATATTATTATTTGTTCCACTCATAGTTCTTGTTTTTAAGTTATTATTAATTCTTGTTTTTAAGTTTAATTCAAGTTTGATATCATATTAAACATTAATTTTATTCAAAATTAACAAGGATGCAAAATCTCATTCTATTTACGTCTAATGACCTTAAGTTGTGTATTAACACTCGAAAAGGCGAAACCAAATTTGGCGAACATGTTCAGTTGATTAACAACCTCACTAACATATACGACGATATTTTAGCATTGGACGTTGACTATGTCATTTTTGGTATTTCAGAAGATATAGGTGTAATTGCAAACTATGGAAAATCAGGCACATACAAGGCTTGGGAAGCTACTATAAAAGTTTTGTTAAATACTCAAAGTAATGCTTTTATCAACCCAAAACGCATCTTAATTTTAGGTCATTTAGACTATTCTGAAACTAGAAAATCATTAAAAGACCAACAGCTATCTTCTAAAAAACAAATTACTCTAGCCAGAAAACTTACTGGAACAGTTGATGCAGATGTATCTCATTTAATGTTTTCTATAATTAAGGCTGGTAAAACACCTATAGTTATTGGCGGCGGACATAATAATGCATACGGAAACATAAAAGGTACATCTTTAGCACTAAATAAGCCTATAAATGCCGTAAACTTCGATGCACATCACGATTTTAGACCCGAAGAAGGCAGACATAGTGGTAATGGCTTTAGTTATGCATATAACGAAGGTTTTTTGAAGAATTATTTCATTTTTGGGTTACATGAAAATTATATTTCCCAGAATAGTCTTGATACACTAAATAAGATTAAAACTGTTGAATTTAATACGTTTGAAGATATATGCGTTAGAAAAAAACTGACCTTTAAATCTGAAGTTAAACGTGCAATATCTCACGTATCTTCTTCCAACTTTGGTATAGAAATAGACTGCGATGCTATTAAAAATATGCCGAGTAGCGCAATGACGCCAAGTGGATTTAGTACTAACCAAGCGAGACGCTTTATAAGTCATATTGGTAATCATAAAAACGCAACATATTTGCATATTTGTGAAGCTGCACCGAAGAAAAAGACCGAAACTAAAGTGGGGAAATTTATTTCTTATCTCATTACAGATTTTATAAAAGCACATGGACGTTAAAATAATAGGTTACGACTCTCAATACGCAAAGTATTTCTATGACTATAATATTGAATGGTTAGAAACTTTCTTTTACGTAGAACCATATGATAAAGAGGTTTTAAGCAAACCAGAGACTTATATTATTAATAAAGGTGGTTTTATATTCTTTGCAAAAAATGAAGGCAAAGTTTTAGGAACCGTTGCATTGATGCCAACTGAAAAAGAAGGTGTTTTAGAACTTACTAAAATGGCTGTTTTACCAGATGCGCGTGGTCAAAAAATTGGTCAGAAATTATTGCAACATTGTATCGATTTTGCCAAACAAAAAGAACTTAAAGCACTCATGCTCTATTCTAACACCAAACTAGAGAATGCCATATATCTCTATCGCAAATATGGTTTTAAAGAACAAGTGTTAGAAAAAGACAATCCTTATCAGCGTGCGGATATTAAGATGCTGATAGAGTTTTAGTCATCGATGTCAAACATATTATGTGTTTCACAGTTTAAACCATGATTATAGCATGTAAAAATAACTGTTTCCTTAAGTAGTTCTTCTATTTCACTGTTATTCGGATAAATTGCTTGAGCTAACTTAAATTCAGAATAAGCACCAATATAATTTTGTTTTTCTAATCTGTATTTACCTGACTTCATTAAAAAATTGAAAGCCCATAAATCATTACTTTTTTTTGCCTCTATTTGATGATTATAATGATTTTGTTCATAAACCATCCATCTTGGGAGCATTATAAAAATGATTAACCCAAAAGATAAAAGAATTACAATACTTATAATGAAACTATTACTTCGTTTAGATGGTTGTAACTTAAATTCACGATTATTCTTAGGTAGCGAGGTGAATGAGCCTTTTCGTTGCATAGAAAATGGCTTACGAGGTCGCATCGTATATATCCATTTTTGCATTCCCATACCCATATAACCCATTGAAAGACTTTACATTATAAGTCTAAAACCTTATAGAATTGTTACAAAATATTAGTTATAATATTAATTCTTATTGGGTTCTCTACTTTTAAAATCTTTGATGATTTCTTTAGCTAAAGCTTTATAAAAGTATTTATATTCATAATTATTATGAAAAAGGTCATTATCGGTTTCATTAAGCAACTGATGTTGCATATTCATTCTAGGGATATAAATTTCTTTAACTTTAATCTGATAATCGTCTATATAACCCATAAATTTTTTCTCTTTATAAATATGTATCCATGAAAATTTATTTGAATACTCTCTAAGAGTTTTTATCATAAATGCTTTGGAAGGATTGTCATAAACACCATACTTATAAATAATTTTATTAATTATAACTTTTATGTAATCTGACAATGTGGGAAAGTTTAAACAATTAACCTCATTTATAGATTTATAGATAAGTACTGATAGCCAATCTTTGTCTAATTGTAAATCAATAACTTTAAAATAATAGTCTGTTTTTTGATTTTTATAAGTATTGAACAAATATGAGGTTGTATTTTGAGTTTTATATACCTCAATAACCCTATTATTTATAAGATTAAGTATAGTAAGTCTCAATGTAGCTATTGAATGCCATAGCCAGTTAAAATCTTGATTGAAAGAGGATGTTGAATATTTAAATCTTGGATATTTACCAATAACATATAGACCAATATCATCGCAGTTAACAAATTCAAAATCAAAATCAATTTTTAAATTTTGGTGCTGTTTTTTCTCATATAAACTAAAACCAAAAAATTTGTGAGATTTAATAATTCGACTCGAATCATCGTTCATAATTAATTTCCCAAAGACTTAAGAGAATCCAACTTACGTTGAAGTATCTCTATCTCTTTAGATTTATCATTAATTTCAGGAATAATACTTAACGAATCTATAGCTTGCTGAATATCTCTGTCTTCTTGTGGTTCTTTCTCATTAAAATAATACCCAATACCTTCACTAGAGCGCCATGCTTCGTTTAGTTGACTGTACACCATTTCGTCCCAAGTACTTGGATGTTTTACATCTATCCAAATAACATCTCTGTATTCACTGTCAATAACCACTAAATCTGGAGTTGCCGATCCATCAAACTGTTCAGCATTAGTGTCACTAATTGAAGATATCGTTCCTAAAAAGAACATACGTTTACGACCTGCAATTTCTTTTATATATGGCCTAAACTCGACTGGTGTACTTGCTTTCCAATCGTACTCTTTACGAGATTCCTTAACCTTTAATGGCATCGCCGAAACACCAGCATAGCCTTGCTTTTTACTTGCATGGTCGTAATAAAATAATTTATCAGAGCCATCTGCCGGAATAAAAACACTGTAACTTAAGCTTGTACGTTCTACTCCAATTGGCTCTAAGCCAAACCAATGGTATAAACCACTGTAAGCATTTGTATTGCTATCCACAAAATCAAAATCTGTAACATATGGTTGCTGATTTTGGTCTTTTGGCATATCTGGTATCTTTACAGCTGTTTCCATATTCCATGGTAATGGATCACTAAAACCTCCAAGGAATTTTAAAGATTCAGCTTGTAGTTGCGATACTTTTTCAGACAATGTGTTTTGCTTATTTAAAAATGGATAGTCCTTAATACTCTCTGGACCAACGAATGTGCCTTTACCGATAGTAATACGCTCTATATAATCATTAAAATCATGTTCACCATTATCTACAATCATTACACCACCAAATGTAGGATACGGAAAGAAAAAACCTTTCCATTTAATTAAACTCACCACTTGTACCCAATCACCGTTATCATTCTTCATATAAAAGGTATCACTTGGTTCGTAATTAAATAACATCCAAGGATTAAACCTTTGAACTACTGCATTATAAGTGTTTCTACTGAACTTTAAAGTTTCGCCTATTGAAAACGTAACAGGAATTCTATTTTCATTAGAGAAACGTGGGAATGGCGTTGTACTACTTACCGAAAATACTTCCTCAGTATTATCGCTAATTCGTTGCATTATGTATTTCTCTGAAGGCTGTATTGCCATTGTCCATTTATTTTCATCATCTACTCTTACTAAGTGTGGTAATGAAACATCTTTTGTTTCTCCTACACTTTCGTTAGCCATTGAAAATATATTACGTAATGGTTGAATACGTTCGTTTTGTGTTAATGGCAATTCATGGATTTCAACTTTATTCAAGTTGTTGAATACGTTATAGGTCTTCATATAATCGTACATCCCATAATGCCAACCAAATATATATAATACACCAAAAAAGAGAATGAGTAAACCTAGGATTCCTAAACGCCCACCTGTACTCGCTGTTTTACGAAATTTACGCAATCCTAAAAACAATAGGATAAGACAAACTACGATAACAAAAAGGTATTTTCTGAAGAATAACAGTGCTGGTTGGTAGTCGTCTCGTAAAACAAATAATAGAATAAGCAATACTAAACTTAGTAATACAGTAATTATTCTTTGCTTTCGTCCTTTTTTCCAGTAAGATTTTATCATAATAAGTAAAATTACATTAAGCCTTTATCTTTCAATCGCTCACGTGCAGATTTCTCTTTGGCTTTAAAATCGTTCTTTGGCTCAGCTTCTATTTCTTTTTTTGCCACTTCTACAACTTTAGCATCTTTAGTTTTTAAGTCTTCGATAAAATCTTTCCCCTTTTCTACAGCGTCACCAACTGTATCACTTATAGAATCACTTTTTTCTTCAATAACCTCAGAAGATTTTATGACAAAACTCGCTAAGTATGTTCCAAGTAGTGTTCCTACTGCAAATGAAGCAAAAGCTGAAATACCGTTATAACTTGAAAATACAGCTAATGGCGTTAAAAATTCAACAATTAAGGCAGCAATTAAAACTAAACTTACTACAAAAATTATACGGGGTAATATACCTTGTTTGTAAACAAAGCCTTTTTGGTCATCAGGAGACATCTGTAGTTCTTTGCTATTTACAATTTTATTTAATGTTCGATATAAGCCATTTCCATTAGATTCTCTCCAATAAAGAAAAATCCCAAAAAGGATGGCTGAAATAAATATTACGAGTTCTAGTCCCATTTTTTATTTTATTTTATTAGTCATTAAAATTATGCTAATGTTACGCTAAGCACAAATTTATTTTTTTATGCTATATAAATAATAATTACTAGTTTTATCAAATTGAAAAAATTATTCACATAATTATGAAAAAACATCTACTTTTTCTAGTACTTTTTACTGGTTTATTTGCCTATTCACAAGAAATATCTGCACCATTAAAAGTTGGAGATGAAATTGAAGTTAACTTTACCTCTAGCTTAGATTATAGCAATAATGACTCTGGAATCGTATATTCTAAAGAATTTAGGTCAACAGGTTCTGGGTATATAAAGTTATATTTTGAAAATTTTGACTTAAACACGGGTGACTTTCTTAAAATATATGGAGCTGTATCAGGAGAAGAAATTATATACACTGGCTCTGGTAAAGTGATCAACAGCAACCAAACCTTAGATAAATTTTGGTCAAAAACTATTTGGGAAGACCATATTATTGTTGAGTTACATAGTCAAAATGGTAATGGTAATCATTATGGTTTTGATATTACAAAAGTTGCTTATGGTTATCCTATTGATAAAATTTCTGGTGCTTTTGAAATCAGTTCTCAGCAATTAGAAACTGTTTGTAGTGGTGATGAAAGAGAACAAGCTGCTTGTTATGATGGCACTGAAATTGGTCGTAAATCTAATGCCATATGTAGACTACTCATCGGAGGTGCCAGTCTTTGCACAGGTTGGTTAATCGGAACTGAAGGACATATAATGACAAATAATCATTGTATAGGTGATGCTGCTAGTGCTGCAAATACTGAATTTTTATTCAACTTTCGTAATAGTGATTGTTCAGGCCTAAATTCAGATGTATCAGATTTGGTAGCATCTTCATCAACTTTTATACAAACAAATAATGCTCTTGATTTTACACTTGTTCAGTTACCTGTTAACCCAACAAATACATACGGTTATCTTAGTTTAGCTTCAACTCCTCCAGCAGTTGGTGAACGTATCTATCATCCTCAACATCCAGGTGGTAGACGAAACGAAATTGCTGTTTTTACTGATACAAATCCAGGTCCTAATGGATACACTGTTGTAACAAATGCTGGTGATGGTGGAGCAAGAGTAGAATACTTTCATGATACTGAAGGAGGAAGTTCTGGCTCTCCTGTATTAAGATATAGTGATCATTTGGTGATTGGGCTTCATAATACTGGTGGTTGCCCTAATGGTGCAGCAGGTAGATCTGATGAGATAATTAATGCTCTTGGAAGTATTATAACTAATATAGACGGTGCTATTGATGATCCTAACCCAGATTCTCCTAGAATTAGTTTTAGCACTATTCCAAGTGATAGCTCAGAAGGTTCAGATTGTACTTTTCAAGAAATTATTTTTGACCTTAGGATAGCTTTACCTCCATCTGAAAATGCAGATGTAACTATAAACACTTCTGGTACAGCAACTGAAGGAACTGATTTTGAAATATTAAGCCCTAATCCAATTACTTTTTTAGCTGGCGAGGATGAAGACAAACAGATTACTCTGAGAATTTATAATGATGCATATGTTGAAGGAAATGAGGATTTTACATTGAGTTTATCTCTAGATGCAAATGATGGAGATGCAAATTTAGATCAGAATAGTAGTTTTACGCATACAATAATGGATGATGATTATGGACCAGAGATAGGCAGTGAAACATCGCTAATGACTGAGGATTTTGAGTCAGATTTATCAAATTGGGTAGTAACTGGAAATGGTACAAGTAACTTTCAGATTGGTAATGCTACTGATGCATCATCTGCAAATTGGAGTGCCAATGGAAATACAACTAACTTCATTTTTGTAAACGACGATGCCTGTAATTGTGATATGAGCGAAGAGCGACTACGATATGCAAATAATATAGATTTATCTCAATTAAATAGTGCCTTTCTAAATTTTGATATAAAATATTTAGATTCCAACGATCAGTACGCATCTGATTTATATGTACAAACTTCAATAGACAATGGTGTTTCTTGGCAAAATGCGGGTAGTGAAATCCCAACATTTAATAATTGGGGAAATATGAGTGTAGACTTATCATCGGTAATAGGTCAGTCTAATGTACTTGTATCATTTTTATATAATGATTTATCAAATTGGTCTTATGCTTTAGCACTTGACAACATATCCTTGATTGGTCTAGGTGAAGCACAAATACAAACGACAATTAATTCTGGCGCAAGTAACACACAATCTTTAATTAACGGTTTAGGGACAATGTATGCATACGATTCGTTATCAGGTAATATTATGGCAAATTTCACAAACAATGCTAATAATAACTTTGGTTGTACAGGGATATCTGTGACAAGAGAAGGTACTAATGGTGTGAGTCATAATGGTTCTACTGGTGTAGATTTAGCAATGGAGAAGCAGTTTACAATCTCATCTACTGAGGAAAATGTAAATGGTAATATAAATGTTACATTCTACTTTACTGAAGCAGAAATAGCTGGCTGGGAAAATGCAGTTAGTGCAGCAGGTGGATCTAGTACAAGGTCTGATTTATTTATGGAGAGAAATTTAAGAACAGGAACTCGGGAGATAAGTTCTGTTACTTTAGGCACATATGATAATGGAGTAACGCTTACCGGAAATTTTGCTGAGATTGGTGGTAAATATACTTTTGCGCCTAATAAAGTTCTAAGTAATTCAGAAAATGACTTAGTGAATTTTACAGTTTATCCAAACCCTACTCGTGATTATATTAATATTCAATCAAAAGTAAATTTTAACAAGGTTGAATTATATAGTATTACTGGAAAAAAGATAAATACAATTAGCAACACTGATAATTTGCGTTCAACGCAAATAGATATGACTAATTTAGATATTGGGATTTACTTTATAAAAATTCAAAATAGTGATACTAATCTTACATCTGTTATTAAAATAATAAAGAATTAAGGATTAATAAATAAACAGTAAAAAGCCTCATGAGTACATGAGGCTTTTTTTTATATATTTTTAGTAATAGTCATAATCACCCAATCCCTGAACGAGTCATCCCATGTATCATAACTCTTATAAAACTGGTCTTTGTTATACCAATATAAAAACAATACATCTTTTGGGGCTACATTAATCAAAAGCCTCCAGATTAAATCTTGATGCTGTACAGATAATGAAGAATGTGGTTTATGTAGTGCAAAATACATTTGTTCGTCTACCATATCTTCTAATTTAAAAGCGTTACTACGCTCTAATTTTTCAAGATATAACTCAACACTCATAACTTGCTTACGAGATTTAATATCAATCTTATTGAGATAACTCTTAAACAACATAGAGTCTGAAAGTATGTCATTAATTGGATGTTGTGTCTCAGTCAATAGTTGTGCAAATTCGAATTTCTTAATTCTATCATATTTACTTGTATTGACAATATCTTCGAGATTTACCTCGATAATAATGTGATCACGAAGTTTCTCGATTAATTCAGGTTGAGAAATATGATAAATTAAAACATCATGTATTGTGTCTTTTATGGCTTCTTTATAAGATTCCATATCCTCAAAAACAACAATTGTTTTTATAAAATCTCTTAAAACATAAACACCATTGAATGCCTTAGTATAAAAGGAACCAGACTTAAATTTTAGATTTGGTAATTCTAAGTCTCTACCTCTTAAATCTCCATATTGCTTTGCTGATTCTAGAATTTGATTTTGTAATTCTTCGTTTATAAAATTATGATTGGTTTTAAACTTTTCAATCAACTGAAATTGCTCGCGCTGTTGATGGTATAGATTATCCATTAGATGAAAATTAATGGTAATCTCATCATACTTAAGTACATCTAAAGGTTCATAAAACGTATCAATTTTTTGGTCAAAATCTATAATTATAGCAGAATCCCTAGTAATGTCATTAATCTTTTTCGAATAACTCTTGAAAATTAATTGCATCATATCTCTGTCAAAAGAATGATACGGCGAATACACTGGTTTTCTATTCTGTAATGGTGAAATAATAATACCATGAGGGTTTGAAGCACCGTTACATAAATAATTTTCGTCTTTTTTTTCTTCTGCAACTTCTGGACTCCAACCTACACCATCAATTGAAAACTTTTTGAGCTTGGTAGCTGTAAAACCCAACTTAACTAAACATTTGTTATAACGTTCGACGAGTTTTCCACTTACTGGAATAAGTTCACTTCTGTATAAATTTGCTTGTTTTAGTTTTTGCATAAATTGCTATTCTTCAATTAAACCAACCGATAAGCTCAAAAATTCCTATTAATGTGAAAAAAATTATAATGACAAGAAAAATAACAAAAATGATTCCTTTAATTTTTTCTTTTAGAGCTGATGGCTTTTCACGGCTTTTTAGAAATTCATATCTATTATCATATACAGGGATGACATTTTCTAAAGCACCATATAAATAGCACCAATTGCCTTTATTAATTGGAATAGATTCATTATTATTTAATTTTCGATCCTCAAATAATTTAACTGCTTTTAGCAATTGACGGGCAAAAGGTATTAATCCATCTTCATTTGCTTGTATATCAGGAAAATCATTCCCTGTTATCCCAAAATAAGCTTCGTTTTGATGAGCACTTTCACCTAAAATTTTTATTATTTGATCTAATTTTATGTTATCAATCCTTGACATCGCAATTTCATAATTATCTGTTATTATTTTCCTTCAAACTGATTTCTGGCTTCAGTTTCAATGTTTAACTGATTAATTCTAGCATCAACTTTACGTTTAAAGTCAGTATCTGCTATAGTTGCAACGTTATCTAGATAACGAATCACTTCTTGACGTCTAATATCAGAGAAATTTAAACCTTTCATATTCGCCTTCATTAATTCTTGTAGCATATTGAATTTGGTATCGTAGTCTTTTTTAAAATACTTATCAGGATTTTCGAACCAATCTTGCTCCAAGTCAAAATCCGTTAGGCGCAATGATATTGCAGATTGTATGTTTCTAACATCACGTGATGAAAAGAATGGAAATATTTTCTGAATCTCTTTGTATAATGTTGCATAGAACATGTGATCTGTCGCTTGGTGTAATTTTTCAACTTTATCAAACGTATCGTGAACTCTCTCTTCTGTTGGTTTTTCAACAGCATTCAAAATTTCACCCATACTTTTTGCCAAGCCTTGGTCTGCCAAATACTGATAACCCTCAGGATTATTCATATTTATAAATTCTGGCATCGTATCCTGAAGCTTCCTCCACCACAAATGGTCTTGATCTAAAAAATCATGCTCTGTACGTGCGCCATCTATTTTGAAACGACCTTGCACACGAGAAATCACAGCTTTATCTAGCATTTCGGGTAAGTTTGTAAATAAACCTACCGAACTATTACCATAATTTACGGCATAAGCACCTTCTGTATATCTTAAAAACACACCAATAACTTCTTTGACACCAGCAGAAACACCTTGAGCTGTTCTTTCCTGCAAGTTATTTTCAGCATCATCAATTGGTGCAAAAATAAGTTTTGTTGGGTCTTGTAATGGTTTCATCCATTCTACCATTTTTTCAGCAGAACCGCCTTGAAATGTGCTTATAAGCGTATCAGGCATTGGATGAAATAGAAATGGAATATCCAAATTATCGCAATGTTCCTTTAAACGTGTGGCAATTGCAGCAATTAGCATACTTTTTCCAGTTCCTGGAATACCGTAACCCATAAAAACAGGCATGAAACCACCTAACTCTTGAAAAGGATTTTTCTTAGCTTCAAAATCATAACTCAACATACGTTCAGTCAAACGACGTGCAAAATGCTTGGCGTCACGATTACCAACAATTTGCTCAAATTGAATTTTATTGAATTCTACACTTTTTGCTGTGCCTTCAAAAGTGTTACTCCAACCATCTATTGCAAAGTCACTATTCTCTAATTTATATGCTCTATCAACTATAGTCCCTGTATACTCTAGAGTACTTTTTCTAAGTTGTATTTCTGAAATTAATGCTTCAAAATAAACAACTGTAAAGTCAATTACATCCTTATCGGATTTAATAATTTCTGGGTGGCCAAGGTACTTATCATAATAGAATAAGCTACAAGAAATTCCTTTTAAAGGTGTTAATAATGATACTTCTGGAATACCAGCAAACTTCTGTTTCATGACACTTAAGTCGTCAGAAGCTGTAGGTTTTAAATCATGTAATATTTTATAAGATAATGCGAATAACATAAACGCTGTTGCTGTATGCATTTTGCTTTCGTATTCACGCTTTCCATTACTATCTAGTGCAGATTTGTTTTCAACTAAAGAAGACAAACCTGAGGCGTCGTAATAGCTTTCTCGTATCCATAAGCCCAAGCCAATACCTTCTTGTACTGCATAAAGCGTACTATTAAGATGAACAGGAAGTGCTACAGACTCAGGTAATAAACGTTTTTTTAGTTCTAAAATAGTTTTAGAAACTGAAGTAACTTCTGCACTGCCACCATTTCCTTTTGCACGAGATAAGTACAAAAGAATGGATTCGTCTTTAGCGTCTTTATCTTTATTACGTGCACGTTCGCCTTGCTCCCATTGGATACTTTTAATATAAGATGTAGCTTCATCACGAAGCATATCAAGCTCGGTTTGTTTTATAGGGAAAGTTGAATTGTGTTCCATTTATTTTGCTTTTGGCTTTTAGTTATTGGCTGTTAGCTATAGGTCCGAAACTTGGATTGGTGGTTTTGCCAATTTGTCAATCACTTCGGGTGTTTTGTTATATAGTAGTTGAATGATACGATGTGGTGCTAAAACATATTTCTGTTTTATAACATCGCTCCAACGTTGAAATGTTTGCTTACTAAAAAAGCTACCTTCTTTAAATTCTGATGTTGATTTAATTTCATCAATTTTTAATGAAAACGCATAACTCTCTAGTGGAATTTCTTTTTTTGAAATCGCATCTAAAATAGTATGCGTAATATCATTTTCGTCTTTTGCAAAGACATTATGCAAAGGACCTAAATCTATACGTTTTACATGCTTTGGCAGCAATTCTGGTAATTTTCGGTCAATTGCATAAGCCATAGCATCTAAATTCATCTTTCGATCTGCCGATTGTTTTATCGCTTGATAAATCTCTTCCTTATCTTTAATAGGATCTCTACCGTCATAGTTGAAATACATAAAGCATACAAAAGGTCTGTTATGAGAGACATCATAAAAACTCCAACTTGTCATGTACTCTCCTATTTTAGGCTTTGGTGATTTTAAAATCTTGCCTTGTACAAAACGATTAAAAATAAATTGCTGTTTTACATTGGTATAATACACAATTGATGCAGCTTGAAATAAACGTGATTTTTTAATGGGTTCTTTCTTTCGCATTAAGGTATCTAAGAACTCATCTTGTAAAACATTAATATCTGTAAGTCTATTAAGATATTCTTCACGCAATGCTAAGTCATTAAACAAATACCTAAACTCCAAATAATTTGGAAACCCAGAATCTGTTAAATCAATTTTCATATTATCCTCATCGTCATACATGTATTTTACACGCATAGCTTCGATTGAATACAACAATAAATCGCAGTATTGTTTAAAAAACACCAGTTCTTGCTCAGCGCACAACTGCTGCTGTTGCATTTTTACAATCAATTCTTTCACTGTAAAATCTACCATACGATGGTAGAATTCATATTGCTGCTTTGAATCTAATTGTGCTGAATCTAGTGGGGTTACAATCATTTTTTACTATTGAGTAGTCAGTAAATAGTAAGCAGTCTATAATATGAACAAATAATCATACTGTAAACTGCCAACTAATTACTGTGTACTTATTTATTATCCTAATAAATCGTCTTCTGTTTCTGGTTTTGGCCCTGGGTTACTATCACCAGAGTTATCATCTTCAGGATTATTTGGTACGGTATTGTCAGAGTTATAATACTCATCAAAAATTTCTTTCATATCAATACCATAGCGGTCAGCGAAGTTTTTCTGAATTTCAGAATCTTTATTTCTAATTTCTTTTAAAGCTTCAGCGTAACTACCGTAAACACCTTGCATCACTTTTTCATGAACTGGAATGTTATCCATCATCTCTTGACGTGCTCTTGCACTAGCTGTATGCATTGCTGCTAAAGTTTCGCCAATGTGCTCATCAGTTTTGACACCTAAATGTTCTAAGATTGCAGCAAATTCTTGATCTGTACGCGCTTTTAAAGCCACGATATAGCCATCATAATACTTTAACCTTTCATCTGTGTCACTTTTTAATTTAGCACGGTGAGTTTGCAAATTACTTCTTAAAGAGGTTAATACTTTAATAGTTAAATTATGTTTGTGTACAAAGCTATCTTTTGACGCAGCAAGAGTCGTATACGCATTTTTAAGGCCTTCTAACTCTTCTACCGATTGTTCTAGTTTTGTTACTTTAGATAATGCTTCGGAATATTCTGTAGACTGCTTATCTGCAACATCTGTTAAAGCTTGTCTGGCTTGTTTGAGTAATGCATACTCTGCTTCTAACTTACCTTCAACCTCTGCTTTCTTTTCTAAAGCTTTAGTATGGTTTTTACTAGCTTCGACAATAGCATCTTGTAATTTATCTTCTACTTCTTTAATTTCGACTTCTCTGTCTTTTAAACGCTTAACTGCTGCCTGACTTTTAAAAGATAACTCATTTAATAAAGTTTGAACATCAGCAGTTTCGATGCGTTCCTGAAACATAGCTTTTGCTTTATTATCAGCAGCATCACGCTCTTTTTGTGCAGATACTAATTCGCTTTCGGCATCTTTGATTTTTCCTTTGCGTCCCCAAAGATTATTCCACCATGTGTCTGGCTTATTTTTAGCATCTTCTAATTCTACTTTCGCACGTTCTAAACGTTTGATAGCGTCATCAATGATTTTTTGTTCGTTTTTATTTAATGCAGAAAAACCTTCAAACATAATACCAACTTCATCTTGGTAATCTGTCAAGTCTTTAATAGCATCAAGAAGGGTTGACCTATCTTTTTCTGCCATATCAACGACATTATCTAAGGTTGCATTCAAGATTTTTTGACGACTTTCTGGATCATCTTCTTGTGCAAGTTTAGATTTCATTTGGTCAATGGCTTTGCCCCAATTGACATCAACTTTTTCAGCTTTTTCTTGTGAATTGGTTTCTAGTAAGTCAAAATCATCAGACATATTTTATAATTTGTTTTAAGGTTGTACAATTATTGGATAAGCAATTTCGGTAATTTTTGTGAGTATAAAAACTTTACCATCAAAATATAAGTATGAGATATAGTTAAAATGTTACAATTCCTTTTTTTACTCTATAAATAAAGAATATTTATGTAGTTTGTCAGACTTTATAAACACTTAATCGTTTAAATGTTAACAACTAAATTGTAAAATATTTATTATGAATAAGTTAATACATTGGTCTTTTTTATTATATTCGCACTGTATCCAAATCTAAATTAATATAAAATGAAGGGATTATTCCTACTTAATTCTTCAGCAGTAAGCACTCATCAGCTTACACTTATACTACTAACTGTATGCTTTGTATTTATTGTTCTTATAGCAATAGCGGTGGTTAAGATGTATAAATTGAAAGCACAGAACAAAAAGCTCATGGAGACTAATGCTTTTAAAGATGTTGATGAATCCTATAAAGATTTCACAAGTGGTCATCTGTATGATGATGCATAAATTATTATAACATTAAATAAAAAAACCAGCTAAAAAGCTGGTTTTTTTATTTCCGTAAATTGTTTAGACTTATCTCACTAACTTTTTATACTTAATACGTTTAGGCATCAAATCACCACCTAGACGCTTTTTCTTGTTCTCTTCATATTCACTGAATCCACCTTCAAAGAAATAGACTTGTGAATCACCTTCAAAAGCAAGTATGTGTGTACATATTCTATCTAAAAACCATCTATCGTGACTAATAACAACTGCACAACCTGCAAAGTTTTCTAAACCTTCTTCTAATGCTCGTAATGTATTGACATCTAAATCATTAGTTGGCTCATCTAAAAGTAACACATTACCTTCTTCTTTTAATGTCATTGCCAAGTGTAGGCGGTTACGTTCACCTCCTGATAATAAATCTACTTTTTTATTCTGCTCGCTTCCTGAAAAATTAAAGCGACTTAAATACGCTCTAGAATTGACTTGTTTTCCGCCCATCATCACCAATTCTTGCTCATCACTAAAGTTTTGCCAAATCGTTTTGTTTGGGTCAATATTAGAGTGTGCTTGATCCACGTAAGCAATTT
The DNA here is from genome assembly GCF_002163855.1 of Winogradskyella sp. PC-19. Taxonomy (NCBI): domain Bacteria; kingdom Pseudomonadati; phylum Bacteroidota; class Flavobacteriia; order Flavobacteriales; family Flavobacteriaceae; genus Winogradskyella; species Winogradskyella sp. PC-19. The sequence continues at coordinate 634,223 of NZ_CP019332.1, forward strand.
TAGCAGTTTCGCCTAAAGTAAACTCACCTTTATCTGGAGTTTCCTCTCCCATAATCATTCTAAAAATTGTTGTTTTACCAGCACCATTAGGTCCAATTACACCAACAATTCCTGCTTGTGGAAGATTAAAGTTTAAATCCTCGTACAATAATTTATCATCATAAGCTTTGCTTACACCTTTAGCTTCAATAACATTAGTTCCTAAACGCGGTCCGTTTGGTATATAAATCTCCAGCTTCTCGTCCAATTGTTTTTGGTCTTGACTCATGAGTTTATCATAATTCTTCAAACGCGCTTTTTGCTTGGTTTGGCGACCTTTTGCACCTTGACGAACCCAATCCAACTCTCGCTCTAATGTTTTTTGACGTTTTGAAGCAGTCTTACTTTCTTGTGCCATACGTTTAGATTTTTGATCTAACCAAGATGAATAGTTTCCTTTCCAAGGAATACCTTCTCCTCTATCGAGTTCCAAAATCCAACCTGCTACATTATCTAAGAAATATCTATCGTGAGTTACAGCAATAACAGTTCCTTTATATTGCGCTAAATGATGCTCTAGCCAATGTACAGATTCTGCATCTAAATGGTTTGTTGGCTCATCTAATAACAATACGTCTGGTTCTTTCAATAATAAGCGACATAAAGCTACACGTCTACGTTCACCACCAGAAAGTACACCAATTTTTTTATCACCATCAGGAGTTCTTAATGCATCCATTGCAATTTCTAGCTTGGTATCTAATTCCCAAGCATTAGAAGCATCTATTTGATCCTGCAGCTCAGCTTGACGGTTCATAAGCTTTTCCATCTTGTCTGGGTCGCTATAAACTTCTTCTAAACCAAACTGGTCATTAATTTTATTGTATTCATCAAGAATTGCTACAGTTTCTGCAGCCCCTTCTTTTACAACTTCTAAAACTGTCTTTTCTGGATCTAATTTAGGCTCTTGTTCAAGATAACCGACTGAATAATCCTGTGAGAAAACAACATCTCCTTGATAGTTTTTATCAACACCAGCAATAATCTTTAGTAAAGTTGATTTACCAGAACCATTAAGACCTAGAATACCAATCTTAGCACCATAGAAGAAACTTAGATAAATATTTTTTAAAACTGGTGTATTAGCAGATTGAAATGTCTTAGTAACACCAGACATTGAAAAAATTATTTTTTTATCATCACTCATTATACACGACCTTTTAATGCATTAAACACCCATGCAATACAAAAGAATCCACCACCAACAGCAGCAAATCCCCAACCAGCAACATCATCATACCTGAATGCTCCTAAGCCTATTAAACATAGTCCTACTATAATCATTATTGTAGTGGCCCAAGCCAATACAGTATTTTTATTCATTGCCATATTATAATTTTTAAGGGAAAAACAAATATCGGACTTTTAACTGAAAAAAGCATCCTTAATAAGAATGCTTTTTAGCTTGTAATTAATTCGAATTTAATTGCATCGGAACTTCGATTATTATCAATTCTGAATTCTGATTAGCACTTATATCGATGGCATCAGTTTCATATACGCCTAAAGCATCTCTCTTCTTTAAATTAGTATCTGCTGCTATTATATCTCCTTCAATATTCAAAATGTAAAAGCCATTATTTTTTGACTTTGGTTTTAAATTGATTGTTTTATTTGCCTCAATACTTGCCCTATATATGTATGCTTGCTGACTAATCGGTAAAGCATTTCCTTCTAAATTGTTTTTTGGAGCAACTACAGTTTGTGGCTTGTTATTTTCTACTTCTGCAGAAAAATCACGTTGTTCATAATTAGGTTCAACATTCATTTCTTCAGGGATTATCCAAAGTTGAAGAAAATTTACTTCGTCAGTTTTACTATCGTTAAACTCTGAATGTGTTAGGCCAGTTCCGGCACTCATAACTTGTACTTCACCAACTTCAATGGCGCGCTTATTCCCCATACTATCTTTATGAGACAGTGCACCTTTAAGTGGTATAGAAATGATTTCCATATTTTGGTGTGGATGCGTCCCAAACCCCATATTTGGCTGAACTAAGTCATCGTTTAGTACTCGCAATGCTCCAAAATTCATTCTGTTTGGATTTTGATAACTCGCAAAACTAAATGTATGATGAGATTTTAACCAACCATGGTCAACATATCCTCTAGTATCTGCTTTATGAAATATTGTTTTCATAGTATTTTGTTTTATTAATAATTTGCAGGAAGAAATCCCATTTTACCCATTTGGTAATCACGCATCGCTTCCATTAATTCTGTTTGATTATTCATTACATATGGTCCATAAGTTGCAACTGGTTCATTTAAAGGCTCTCCAGAAATAAATAATAACATGCTCTCTTCTAAAGCTTCTAAATCAAATCCAACACCATCTTGATTGAACTGTACAAATTGATTTTGATTTAATTCTAAAACTTCAGAATCATTAACCGTAACTTTTCCATTAATTAAGTACAGTAAACCCTGATGTTGAATAGGAAACGTAGTTGTTTGTTTTCCTCCTGTTTTTGCTTCAATCATAAAAGCATTTACAGGTGTTTGAGTTTGTATTTTTCCATATTTATTTTGAAATTCTCCAGCTACAATTCTTGTATCTACTTTTTTATCGTCTGAAGTAATCACATTAAAATCATCATAAACTACATGCTGATAATTAGGCTGTATCATTTTCCTTTCTGCTGGTAGATTAAGCCAAAGCTGAATACCTTCTATTATTCCGCCTTTAGCTACAAAATCCTTTGTTGGTGCTTCGGCATGAATTATACCTCGACCAGCTGTTGTCCATTGCACATCTCCTGCTTTTACTATACTTTCATTTCCTAATGAATCACGATGCAATTGCTCGCCTTGAAATAAAAAGGTTACAGGCTCAAAACCACGATGCGGATGCGGTCCTAAATCAAATGGATTATTCGCTTCACTAATTTCATATGGACCATAATGATGTAGTAAAACAAATGGGTCTGCCATTTCTATATTTTGAGTCGGTAAAGGTTGACGTAAACGAATTGGTCCCATGTTTATAAAGTCACTTCTACCTATAGTTTTAATTGTATTATGCTTCATGATTATTTTGTTTTATATTTTCCATGGAAAATATCTACTGAAAAATTTTTATCTCATTTTATCTAATAAATTACTGAGCGTTTCAGCTTCTGAGTCCGTTAGATTTTTTAATAATTCTCTATTTAAATCTTTTGGAATTGATTTCAATAAATCCAATCCATTATCAGTAATTGCAATTTTCACTACGCGTCTATCGTGTTCTGATGGTAAACGTTCTATATAATCTTTAGCGCACAATTTATCCATTAAACGAGTTGCATTTGGTGAACGCTCTAGCATCCTATCTTTAATTGTTTGGACCTTTAAAGGTGCATTAGCACCTTTCAAAATCCTAAGAATGTTATACTGTTGTGGTGAAATACCAAAAGGTTTAAAAAATTCTGTTTGACAACTAGAAACCCAATTTGCTGTATAAATGATATTAAGCAAAGCTTTGATTTTATTGCTTTCAAAGGTTGAATTGATGTCTTTTGATAAATCTCCCATGTTTCAGTATTGAGTTATAATATGTAACTACAGACTATCTTGAAGTTGCTTCACTTCTTCTAATAAATCATTATTTAAATCATCATTAATGATTTTTCTATCTCGAAAATTATCATTGAAACTTGGAAGCGAAAATTTACCAACTATATTTCCTCCCATATACTGAAAACGGTCTGCTGCTATATTTAATCCAGTCTGTCCACCTCTTGCTCCTGGAGATGTTGCCATTAATAACATTGGTTTTTCACTCCATAATTTACCGTCAATACGAGACATCCAATCAAATAAGTTTTTAAAAACCGTTGCATATGTACCATTGTGTTCAGCAAGTGACAATACAATACCATCAGTAGATTTAATTAAATCTAAGAATTTATATGCATTATCTGGAATACCGTGAGCCAACTCATAGTCCATTCCATATAAAGGTAATTCAAATTCATTTAAATCTAATATACTTACGTCTGCTCCATCTACTAAAGATGCTGCGTAAGTTGCTAATTGTTTATTTATTGAAGTGGTGCTGTCACTTCCTGCAAATGCTATAATAGTTTTCATATCTGTTTGTTTTTGATGGTACAAATATAAGTCAAAATAATTTACATTCCAAGGAATATAATTCCATGTAATTAATATTTAACATTTCATTTGGAATTATTACTAAAAACTAAAGCGTTAAGTTTTGTAAATTCGTGCCAAACTATAACTATAGCAATGGATTTAGATTTCAATAAAAACGAAGACCACAATAAACTACTCCTTTCTACCCTAAAAAAACGCTTTGCAAAAGTAAAGCTTGGTGGTGGGCAAAAAAGTATTGATAAGCATCACTCTAAAGGTAAAATGACCGCGCGTGAACGTATTGATTACCTTTTAGATTCAAAAAAAGAAAGCATAGAAATTGGTGCATTTGCAGGAGAAGATATGTATCCTGAGTATGGCGGGTGTCCTTCTGGCGGTGTGGTTATCAAGATTGGTTACGTTAAAGGCAAACAGTGTATTGTTGTTGCTAATGATGCTACAGTAAAAGCTGGCGCTTGGTTTCCTATTACAGGTAAAAAGAATTTAAGAGCCCAAGAAATTGCTATTGATAATCGTTTACCAATCATATATCTGGTAGATAGTGCAGGCGTATTTTTACCTATGCAAGATGAAATTTTCCCAGATAAAGAACATTTTGGTCGCATTTTTAGAAATAATGCTGTAATGAGCTCAATGGGAATAACACAAATCTCTGCCGTTATGGGTAGTTGTGTTGCTGGTGGTGCTTACTTACCTATTATGAGTGACGAAGCATTAATAGTAGATAAAACAGGTAGTATTTTTTTAGCAGGTAGCTACTTAGTTAAAGCAGCTATTGGCGAATCTATAGATAATGAAACGCTTGGTGGTGCGACAACTCATTGTGAAATATCTGGTGTTACTGATTACAAAGCTAAAGATGATAAAGATGCTTTAGATAAAATAAAAAACATCGTTGATAAAATTGGTGATTTTGATAAAGCTGGTTTTAACCGTACAGATGCAAAAAAACCAAAAGAAAATCCTGAAGATATTTATGGAATACTTCCAAAAAGTCGTTCTGACCAATATGACATGAATGCTATCATTAGCCGTTTGGTAGATAATTCGGAATTTGAAGAATATAAAAAAGGGTACGGACAAACTATAATTACAGGTTATGCACGTATTGATGGTTGGGCTGTTGGTATTGTTGCCAACCAACGTCAGTTAGTTAAAACTAAAGGTGCCAAAACAAAGTCTGCAGAAATGCAATTCGGTGGTGTTATATATAATGATTCTGCTGATAAAGCCACACGTTTTATTGCGAATTGTAATCAGAAAAAAATTCCGTTAGTTTTCTTACAAGATGTGACTGGTTTTATGGTGGGCAGTAAATCCGAACATAGTGGTATTATTAAAGATGGTGCCAAAATGGTAAATGCTGTTAGTAATTCCGTTGTACCAAAATTTACAATTGTTATTGGAAATAGTTATGGCGCAGGAAATTACGCCATGTGTGGGAAAGCTTATGACCCAAATTTAATCGTCGCTTGGCCAAGTGCTGAATTGGCGGTTATGAGTGGAAAATCTGCCGCAAAAGTGTTACTACAAATCGAAAAAGCATCGCTTAAAAAGAAAGGTGAAACTATTACACCAGAAAAAGAAGAAGAAGAACTTTTCAATAAAATAAAATCCAGATATGATGACCAAGTCTCTCCGTATTATGCTGCAGCACGCTTATGGACAGATGGCATCATTGACCCATTAGACACTAGGACATGGATTAGTTTAGGAATTGAGGCCGCAAACCATGCTCCTATCGAAAAACCTTTTAACTTAGGGGTTTTACAAGTTTAATATGGATGATATAAAAAATCAAAAACAGCCACTGTACGTTATTCTTTTATTGATATTTGCTGCAGAGGCTGTTTTTATTTTGCCTTTTGTTCTACAACGTATTTTTAGAACCACCTTTTTAGAATCTTTTGATATTAGCCAAACCCAACTTGGCAGTTGTTTTTCCATTTACGGAATAGTAGCTCTGTTTTCTTATTTATTTGGCGGTCCATTGGCAGACAGATATAAACCTAATATGTTGATGTCAGTTGCTCTAATTTTGACTGGTTTAGGTGGAATTTATCTAGCAACCTATCCAAATTTAGTTAACCTTCATATTCTTTATGGTTTTTGGGGATTCACCACTATTTTTTTGTTTTGGGCACCAATGATTAAAGCTACACGAATTTGGGGTGGTTCATCTAAACAAGGTATTGCCTTTGGATTTTTAGATGGTGGTCGTGGTTTGGTTGCTGCTTTATTTGGTTCTGTTGGCGTGCTTATTTTCTCTTTATTTATTACAAAAGATATCGAATTGACGTCTGTAGTAGAACGTCGTATCGCATTTAAACAAGTCATTTTGTATACTTCTTTTGCGGTTATGACTGTTGGTGTGATTGTGTTCTTCTTCTTAAAGTTAAATTTTGATACAACTGAAAAAACTGAAAAAAATGCGAATCTAATTACGCTGAACAACTTCAAAATTGTCATGAAATATAAAGCCGTTTGGTTATTGATGATAATTATTTTATGCGCGTATTATGGTTATAAAATGACGAATCTTTTTAGCCAATATGCAGAACAAGTGATGCATTACGATAAAATTGAAGCTGCAAAAGTCGGCACTTATTTATTATATATGCGACCTATTATTGGTGTTGTTATTGGCTTATTAGCAGATAGAACAAAATCAAGTCTTTGGTGGATTATTATTGGTTTCTTTTTCATGGCAATTACAAGTCTCGTATTTGCTACTGGGATTGTAGATGATTCTACTAATATGATGTTTATGCTGTCCATTGGACTTATGGCTATTGGTGTCTATTCGGCTAGAGTACTATATTTTGCAACATTAGAAGAAGCTAAAATTCCGATTGCGGTAACTGGTACAGCTGTTGGTTTTATTTCAGTAGTTGGCTACACACCAGATATTTTTACAGGTCTGATAAATGGTTACTTTTTAGATAAGTATAATGAAGTAGTTGGGCATCAAATTGTATTTGGGATTATGGCCGGTTTTGCTGTAATTGGTTGTATAGCTTCATATTATTTGTACAAGAATTCTAAATCAAATTCAGGTTAATTTCCTTGATAGTCTTTTACTCTAGGAATAGTCAACAATTTAGTTTGTCTACCATTTACATATCTAAAACCATTTGCTCCCCAAAAACCAGCTTCTTCAAGCATGATTCGGATGTCCCTTTTCCATTCAGGGATTGTTACTGTTGTATTTAATTCTATAGCATAAACTGTATTTTCATGTAATGGATAATCTCCATTAACAGGAACACCACCTTGAGAATCCCACATACCCAATGTTGTACCAGAAGAATGGCCATAAGTACCCAATGGATGCGTATAGATTGATGGTCTTAAACCTTCTGACTTTCCTTGAGATAGTGATTCAGCTAGAATTTTATTACCAGTTTTTCCTGTTTCAAAATTATTAGTGAAAATATCTTGAACACGATTGCCATCCTTTAACGCATCTTGCAAGTATTTAGGTGGCCCTTTTTCATTTGGTTTTAGTACGTAAGCTAGTTCTTGGCAATCGGTATTTAATCTTAAATAAGTTATTCCAAAATCACAATGCAATAAATCTCCAGGTAAAATAACCATATTCGCTGGTCGGTTTGAAAACGCATATAAATGATTACCTAACTCTTCGGCAGTCCTTTGAACATCGACTGTTGGGTGAAACCATGTTTCTAATCCCAATTGGGTAACTTTATCACGCATCCACCATTCTACATCTGTCGTTGTTGTGACTCCTGGTGTAATCACTTTTTCTGAAAAAGCTTCGGCTATAATATCGTGTGTAATGTCAACAAGTTGATTATAAGTGACCATTTCTAATTCTGTCCGAGTTTCAATCCAACCAATGGCTAATTTTTCAGCAGATTTAACCTTTTTTTTATAATCTGAAGACAAATGATTCATAAATGCTTCGTAATCAGTTTTTACGATACCATCACAAATATTAAAGCTATCAGAGTAATTTAATCCTATTGATTTAGGCTTTCGTTCTTCAATTAACTGCATTAATCTGTTCCATTGATTGGGTTCTTTTTCTTTATCCCAAGCAGAGATTATATTTTCACCAAAATTATATCTCGCAACTGCTAAATTCTCAATAGTGTTTTCTTCTTTATTTCTGTAAAATACAAGAATTGTTCGGCGTCTTGCATTTAGCCAAGTTGCTGGAAGCATTGTCTTTAAAACTGGGTCTTCGTTATACTCCCTAGAAATCAAAATCCACATATCAAAACCAGTGTCATCCATCAGTTTTGGTAACAAATTGTTGAATCTATTTTTTAAAATATTGTCTACAACCTCAGCACGTTGACGCTCTGGTAAAATTTGTTGCGCGTTAAGATTAATGAAAAATAAGAATAGAAATATATAAACTGCTTTCATAATAATTATTTGAGATGTCTAATTTACCTAAATATTAGGCATAAAAAAAGAGTTCCAAAATTGGAACTCTTTTTTTAAATATATTTTAAACTTAGTGAGCCGCAGCTTCACGCTCTGCTTTCTTTTCTGCTTTTATTTCTTTAAAACGTTCGATTGCTGATCCAAATACCCAGTAAGGTATTACAAAGGTTAAAAGAAAAATCATTAACCAAAAACCAATAGTCAAAATGGTTAAGAATGCTAAAAAACCTAAATATTGATCAAATTCGAACATAACTGTTTTTGTTTATAATATTTGACAAAGATAAAACCAAAATATGTGTTTTACAACAACAAACTTGAGATTTATTAACAGTGAATAAACATTTTTCAAACGGCTTTAATAAGAAGTTTTGCTGTCGCAAGATTTGTTGCCAATGGTACATTGTGAACATCACAAAGCCTCATAAGCATTAAAATGTCTGGTTCATGAGGATGCTTGTCTAATGGGTCTCTGAAAAACAAGACCATTTGACATTTACCTTCAGCTACACGAGAAGCAATTTGTGCGTCTCCTCCTAACGGTCCAGATAATAAGGCTTCTACCTTTAAACCAGCAGATTTAACACGTTGCCCAGTTGTCCCAGTGGAAACTAATGTTACATTTTTTTGATGCAAAACATCGATATGCTCATTTAAAAACTGAACCATCTCCGCTTTTTTTCCATCGTGAGCTATAAGTGCAATTTCCATTATAAATTATTTACATGATAATCTACTAAACCATCAATTGGTCTCCTTACAAAATTTCCAACTGTGTATCCGTATTCTTTAGCAACTTCTTTTATTTCGTCTTGTGCAAAAAAAGCAATAGAACCAGCAAAATGAACTGGTACCGTTTTTATTTCTTCTTTAAACTGTAGAATCATGCTTTCTGTAAATACTCTAAGTCCTTTTTTAATTAACTCGTGTATATATTCAGAATCTTTATTTAAAAACATAAATTCAGCAAAGTTTGCTAAATAAGCGTTAGGGTTTGCTTGTTTATATAAGTTATACTTTATGTAATCTGGCTCTAAATTGTACTTATGTTCAAATGCAAGTCTGATAGTATCTGGCATCTTATTGAAATAATAATCTCTTATAAGCTGTTTTCCGTAATAATTACCACTAGCATCATCCATAATTGTATACCCAAGACTTTTTACCCTTTGGTGCAACTTTTTTCCATCAAAATAACTGCAATTAGAACCAGTACCCATTATACAAACAATAGCTGCTTCTTTATTATGATTTAAAGATGACCTTACTGCTGCCATAGTATCTTCTTGAACTTCGATTTTTGCATTAACAAATACATCTTGCAAAACCTCAGTTAAAGTTTGTCTTGGCTTGTCTGTACCACAACCAGCGCCATAGAAAAAGACATGAGATACGTCTCGTCTAAGTTCTTGAATTTCGTCACTCTTTTTTAATATTTTTCTTAGTTTTCTCTCTTCAAGAATTGCTGGATTAAGACCTTTAGTTCTTATTTTATTTGTTGCTATTTGTCCATCGTTTTTGATTGCTATCCAATCACACTTTGTAGAACCTCCATCTGTAATTAAAATCATATTTTTTATTTTAAAAACAAAATTCCGTAGGTGAAGTAGATACTAATCCTACGGAATTTAATATTATTAATAATCTGAGATTATAGTGAATTTACTTTTTGTGCTAAATCTACTAATTTATTTGAGTATCCAAACTCATTGTCATACCAAGATACTAACTTAAAGAACGTTGGATTTAATTCGATTGCTGCATCTGCATCAAAGACACTTGTTCTCTCTTCACTCACAAAATCTTGAGAAACTACTGCATCTTCAGTATAACCTAAAACACCAGCCATACTGCCTTCAGAAGCAGTTTTCATTGCAGCTTTAATAGCTTCAAGAGATGTTTCTTTTTTTGTTTTCACTGTTAAATCTACCACAGAAACATCTACAGTAGGTACTCTAAAAGCCATACCCGTTAGTTTTCCGTCTAATTCAGGAATTACTTTACCAACTGCTTTGGCAGCACCAGTAGATGTCGGTATAATATTATTAATAGCACTACGACCTAATCTGTAATTCTTACGAGAAGGCGCATCTACAGTAAACTGTGTAGATGTAGCAGCGTGTATAGTTGTCATTAATGCTTCTTCTATACCAAAGTTATCTTCAATAACTTTTGCAAGTGGCGCCAAACAATTAGTTGTACATGAAGCATTAGAAACAATGACGTCGCTTGACTTTAATTTATCATCATTTACGCCCATTACAAACATTGGTGCATCTTTACTTGGTGCAGAAATTACTACTTTTTTTGCACCCCCATCTATGTGGTATTGTGCAGTCTCTAAGGTTGTAAAAATACCAGTACACTCTGCTACTACTTCTGCTCCTGCTTTATCCCAACCTAAATTCTTTGGGTCACGCTCTGCTGTAACTCTAATGGTTTTACCATCAACAACTAAATGTCCGTCTTTTACTTCTACAGTGCCATCAAAACGTCCGTGAACTGAGTCATATTTTAATAAGTATGCTAGGTGATTAACATCTAGTAAATCGTTAATTGCAACAACATCTACATCGTTTCGTTTTACAGTTGCTCTGAAAACAATTCTTCCTATTCTTCCGAATCCGTTAATTCCTAATTTTAAATTTGCCATTTTCTATCTTATTTTTATTGTATTAAATTGTCATTATATCTGAAACTCGAATAAGTTCCATGTTTATTTTTGATTTTCCTTTTACGGCTTGGTCAAAAGGTGTTAAATCCATAATATCATTTTTAAGACCGACCATGTAATTACTTTTTCCTTCTAGCAAACTTTCTACAGCCTTTACACCCATTCTACTAGCTAAAACACGATCAAAACAACTCGGTGAACCACCACGTTGCATATGTCCAACTACGGATACTCTAACTTCATACTCAGTCATATTCTCTTCTACATAGTCAGCAAGTTCAAATACGTTTTTACCTATACGGTCACCTTCTGCTACAACGACTATACTCGATGATTTACCAGATTGTTTACTTCGTCTTAAAGACTCTAACAATCTGTCTAAACCTAAATCTTCTTCGGGTATAAGAATTTCCTCTGCACCAGCACCAACACCAACATTTAAAGCTATATGTCCAACATCACGGCCCATGACCTCTATAAAGAAAAGTCTATTATGAGAACTTGCAGTATCTCTAATTTTATCAATAGCTTCGACAGCCGTATTAAGTGCTGTATCATAACCTAAAGTATGTGTAGTGCCGAAAATATCGTTGTCAATTGTTCCTGGAATACCCATTACTGGAAAGCCAAATTCTTGATTAAAAACCATTGCCCCAGTAAAACTACCATCACCGCCAATAACTACAAAAGCACCAATACCGGCACTTTTTAAATGTTCGTGTGCTTTTTGTCTACCTTCCTTTGTTCGGAATTCTTTTGAACGTGCAGACTTTAAAATAGTTCCACCTTTATTTATAATTCCTTTTACACTTCTGGCATCCATTTTAACGAAGTCGCCTTCCATCATGCCTTCATATCCGCGATAGATTCCATAACATTCTATATCATGAAAAGCACAAGCTCTAACTACTGAACGAATAGCTGCATTCATTCCTGGAGAATCTCCTCCAGATGTCATTACACCTATTTTTTTTATTTGATTTTGCATCAAGATTATTTGTTTACAGTAAAATTATGAAACTAAAGACATAATATTATGACTAAAATCATAAAAAAAAGATGCTAAAAGCATCTCAAACGTTATAGTTAATAAATAATTAAGGTTTTTATTATAGATATAATATTATAAGAGTCTTAATTTTTCTTTTCCTTAATAGACATAAATTCTTGAGTCAAATCTTCTTCAGCGTCTTTACTCACTTTTTTAGCTTCTTCTTTTTTTCTTTTCTTTTCGTTCGTGAAAATTTTCTGAATTAACTCTTTGAAGTTGTCAAATTCAACATTATAAGAAATTCCAAGTCCTTGAGTAAATCCGACTCTATCTCCGAAATTACGAATTGTATTTTCTCTGTTAAATACTGTGGCTTTAAGTGTACCATCGTCATTTAAAAGCCAATCAATTTGAACATCACCAGCAATTGTGGTTTGTGTTGTACTACCGAACGGCACTCCAAATTTACCATTAATGATTACTTTGTCTGTAAGTTTAGTTTGGAGTGTAAGTCCTACTCTGCTCTCTGTTTCAAAATCAGGATTGTTTTGAGCTAAGTCTAAGTCAACACCTATCTTAAAGTTGTCATTATCATCGCCAAAAATACTACCAATAATTCCATTTATTCGTTCTGAAATAGTTCCAGTAAAATCCAATGAACCACCAAAAAAACTACCAGATGTTAATAAAAATATGGCCTGGTTACTGCGTTGTTCTTTTGAAGACAATCTGTAATCTAACTCTGCCCTAATTGTCGACTCTACACTTGGGAAATTGAATGTGAAATCGGGGTCCGGTTTTTCTAGTCGTCCAGTTAAATTTATCTCTAAGTCTACTGGTATGGTTCTATTAATAGGTGCGTCTAATAAAGCTGAAGGATTTGTTGTTGTACTATATAATGCCTTCAAATTAATTTGTGCATTTAATGGAGCACCATCCCAAGTAATATTTCCGCCACGTTCTACAGTAAACAACTTTTCAATAATTGCACCATATTTAAATTTATAAGTTCCTTCATAAACAACAAAGTCACCATACATTTCAAACTTACCATTTGTATTTATAAAAATTCCTAAGTTGCCTTCGCCCCTACCTTTTATGGTACTGCCAGAATTCTTATCTATAACTATCTCTATAAGAGCGTTTGGTTTTACATCGAGGTTAAATTCAAGATTTAAACCTTTAATTTCGGTTTGTGAAGCAATCTCACCTTTGGCGCGTTTTGCTTTGTCCTCAGGACTTAAAAATTTAATGTATGAGTTGTCACCAAAACTCTCTGCATCATTAAGAGGAATATTAAACACAGTTCCTTCTTCAGTTTTTCCTTCTACTGCAATTGTGAGGTTATCTGTGTATCCTTTTATCTGGGCTTCACCAGAGACAAATCCAGTACCGTAATACAACTCTTCTTCAGACTCTTTAGTATTTAAAACCAATAACCTATCGGTTGTTAGGTCTAATCCTAATTGCCAATCACTAAAATTATTATGCTCTATATAACCATTTAAAAATCCTGTAGAAAAGTACTTAGAATCTGTCAGTTCAACATTATTAAAGATAAATTGTTGATTTTTTAAAGTAACTTTAGAATCAAAATCAAAACTATAATCAACATTAAGGTATGGTATTCCTAAACCGGCTTTATCAAGTAATAATTCGCCATCAACACTTGGTTTTTTAAGGCTTCCACTAACTTTTGCATTACCAGATACTAATCCTCTAATATTACTAATAACACCTTCACCTAAAGGATTAAGAGGGTCTATCAGAAAATCTTCAAAAGCAACATCTACATTAATATTTGGATTTCTTTTATTGACGTCAACAAAACCTGTAGCATCTAATGTCTTAACACTTGTATTTTGAAGCTCTACATCTATATTATATTTGGTTAGAGAGTTATCGCCTTTCACAATTGCTTTTAGATTACCCAAATTATATTGGTTAACATTAAATTGCTCTATCTCAATATCTGATTTAGGTAAGTAAACACCTTCGTTTTGAAGTAAAGCCAATTTTCCATTAACTCGTCCTGCAAGTGCTAAACTATCTATTCTTGGAGTAATCTTTACAAGTTGTACGTTTTTAAAATCTAGATTTAAATCTTTATAAGTAGAATCCCTTAAAACACCAGCTAATAGAATTTCTTCTTCACCCTGATTGACTCTAATATCATCAATTTTGAAATTATTAAAATTTCTATCAAAAGTTATTTTATTGAGATTATCCTTGTTATAATTTACAAACCAATCAAAACCTTTAAACTTTAATTCAGACTTTCTAAATCCTATTACAGATTTGTTTTCTTCACTTATAGTGTAGAAAAGATTCATATCGTAATCATCGGCATAATCGACGCCTCCTTTAAATTCTGACTTTATAAAAAGTGTATCTCGCTTCGTAACATTAATCAAGCTAAAATCTGAAACATCATAGACATCAGAATTTAGATTCTGAATTTCTAAATACGTGTTGTATACTGGATTATTGTTATCTACTTCTAGATTAATATTAGTAGCAATGTAATCTTTGAATGAAATTTTAGGTGAATTAAACTCTAGTTCAAAACCTTTTTCATCTGTCTCTATACGACCCTTGACTTTAGTATTCTGAGCAAGATTTAAGTTTTTATCAAAAACAGCCGCAATTTGATTATATATTTTAAAGTTAAAATCTAGATATTGTCCTTCTGAAATTTCATGAGGTTTGTAATTGGTATATATACTACCAAGAGAATTTTCAGCTAGTTTGACAATTTCTTCAATTTTAAATTTCCCTTCAACTTGACCGTTAATAATATCAGGAGAGTTAACTTTTATGGTTCTCACATTATTATCATTAAAAGTAGATACAATCGCAAAATCTTGAAAGGCATAGCGTTTATCTTGATTCTTATAGCTAGTGTTTTTTACATTTATCTTTCCTCGAAGATTATCATAATTAGAGCCAGTGACAGCCATATCAACTAATCCTCTAAACTCAGCTATATCGTCACGATTTACAAAATTTAAAGCCCTAAGATTAGCATAAGTTACATTGGCTTTGAAATCAAATTTTCTGATTTCTTCGGTCATATCGGCAAGACCACTAAAGTCTAGTATTATGTTTGGGTCTTTAGTATTAAGTTTTCCGTTAAAAATATTCTTTCCTACATCTCCAGAGACATCAATACCAGTGTATCTATAGCCATTATAATCCAAATAGGTTACATTCCCTTTGACATTAGTTTCTAGATTTTCTAGTGCAAAACTTTTTCCCTTTACGTCAAGGTTTAAAGAAGTTTCTCCAACAAGTGGATCATTTAGAATAGTACCAATATCAAAATCTTCTAAAACAATATTTCCTTCATAATTTGCATTATCTATATCTCCAATATTAGTTAATTTTAAATCTGATTGGACATAACCAAGCTCTGTAATAATCTTTAAATCGGCATCTATATCCTTATTTGTAATTACCGAAGTTCCATTAAGTCTAAAATTACCAATTTTAGCAAATACCGATGGTATTGAACTACCTAACACATTAGGTAACAAGGCTGTTAAGTCTCTATAATTTGAAGATAAATTTCTGTAGCGCCCTTCTAAGATAAAATTATCATCTGCACCATTGAATAAGTTTTTAAACTTTATATCTCCAATAATTCTAGTATTTCTTGTAGTACTTATATTTAAATTTTCTGCAAATAAATCATTTAAAGTGCCTGATAAGTCTACATTAAGACTTGCTTTTTGATTTGTACCAAACTCATCATAAAAAGCGTTAAGCTCACTTAATTGGACATATGAATCCTTGAAACTAGCAGAGACTTTTACTTTATCTGTAAATTGCTTAAAATCCTTGCGATCATAATCAAAACGAAGCTTACCAATAAGATTTGAAGCTTTAGTCTTAATGTTTAATTGCTCAAAACTCATATAGTCCAGTGTGTATTCAAAATTGGCCATGAGATTTTCTATCCTAAAACCTCGTGCGTCCAAAAAACTAAAGGTGTTTATGCGAGTTCTAACTTCTGGTCCGTTGATTAAAAAATCAGTTGCATTTGCATTGAGTTCTGTAAACTCTATAATTTTTGGCGTTTCTTTATTTTGGTCTATTAAACGAAAAATTCCATTAGAAATAGAAATATCACTAGAGGATAATAAAAAGTCACTTGGTCCTTGTCGAGGATTATCATCTTCGAATCTATCTACAAAAACATCTAAATTTGTATCTATTGAACCTTCGTATGTTTTAAGGTTAAAAACTAAGTCTTCAATATCTACATCTCCAAAAGTCAGTTTACCATTGTAAAGATTATTTACACTAATAATGGATGTGTTTAGTTCTTTTATTGCAAATAGGGTATCTAACTTATAATCTCTAATTAAAATTTCTTTTAGTTCTACATCACCATTAAACTGAAGTCCAACCTTACCAATGTTAATATTGGTTTTATAGTCTTCATTTATCTTCTTTGTTGCGTATTTACCAAGCTTTGTCTGTACTGCAGGTATTGACAGTACCAATACCAAAATAGTAAAAAGCAGCACTATTATTGCTGCAATTTTTCCTATTATTTTTAAGACCCTTTTGATAATTATGTTTATTAATTGATGTGCGTAAAACCTTTATATTTGCACTTGTTTGTACGATTTATTTAAGGTTTTAGACTATGTGTTTCAAAATTAACAATTATTGTGCCTAATCATAATTAATGACCAAAGAAAATATATACATTTTAGGAATCGAATCATCTTGTGATGACACATCTGCTGCCATACTTTGTAACGACCAAATTTTGAGCAATGTTGTTGCAAGTCAAAAGATACATGCAGAATATGGTGGTGTGGTTCCAGAATTGGCATCAAGAGCTCACCAATCGAATATCGTTCCTGTTGTCCATCAGGCTTTAAAAGAAGCTAATATTACTAAAGACCAGCTACATGCTATTGCCTTTACACGTGGACCAGGTCTAATGGGCTCGCTTTTAGTCGGTACCTCTTTTGCAAAGTCATTAGCTTTTGGTCTAGACATACCTCTTATAGACGTAAACCATATGCAAGGTCATATCTTGGCGCATTTTATTGAAGAAGATGATTACAAAAAACCACCATTCCCGTTTTTGGCAATGACTATTTCTGGCGGACATACTCAAATAGTCAAAGTAACCAACTATTTTGAAATGGAAGTTATTGGCGAAACTATTGATGATGCCGTTGGTGAAGCTTATGATAAAAGCGGAAAAATTCTTGGATTGGGTTACCCAGCTGGCCCACAAATTGATAAGCTTGCACAAATTGGAAATCCAAAAGCATTTCAATTTACTAAACCCAAAGTTGATGGTTTAAATTTTAGCTTTTCGGGTTTAAAAACAGGTATACTTTATTTTGTTCAGAGGGAAACTAAAAAAAACTCTGATTTTGTAAAGGAAAATTTAAATGATATTTGTGCTTCTATACAATATACCATTATTGGTATTTTGATGGATAAACTAAAGTTAGCCATAAAACAAACCGGAATTAAGCATATAGCTATTGGTGGTGGTGTTTCGGCAAATTCGGGTATTAGGTCTGCACTAAAAAATGCAGAGCAAAAACACGGTTGGTCAACTTATGTGCCAAAATTTGAATATACCACAGATAATGCAGCTATGATTGCAATCGTTGGATATTTAAAATATCTAAAAAAAGATTTTTCTGATTTTGACGTAATGGCTACCGCTAGATTGAAGATTTAAAGGCATAATATTTGATTAACTTATTTGAAATAAAAAACGATTAAATAATGAGAATTAAATACATATTCATTTTTCTTATTTCATTCACTTCCTTTTCTCAATCTAATTATGAAAATATGTTAGAAAGGGTAAGCTCAAAAACACAAGCAAACGTTTTTATAAAGCGTTTCAAGTCTGAGGTTAAAGCAGAAGTTATTAATATAACATCAGAAGACACACTTTATGGCACTTTAAATCTTTCAGAGTCAAAAAAAGGTGATACGAAATCAATAGATTCAGTATCTGGAAAGATAATTTATAAAATCCTCGGTAAAACAGAAAAAAAATCAACAAGTTATAATGCTAGTATCATGGAATTTGACAGTAATAAAATAACAATTTCTGAAATTAATTCTTTGCGTTCTTTTATTCTAAAAGGTATTAAAAATGGTGAGCATAAATTCGAGAATTTAGCGCGTGTTTATTCTTCTCATCCATCTGCCAAAACTGGTGGTGGATTAGGTTGGACAAAAGAAGGTACATTCTCAAAAAGGTTTGAAAAAGCAATTGCAGATAAAAGAGTTGGTCAAGTTTTTAGTTTTGATGAACACCGCGAGAATAAACACTATGTTATTGTAAAAACAGAAGAGAGTAAAAATTTAGAGAGTATAACCGTTTTAAAAGTAACTGACCTATAAAAATGCAATTGTTTTATAATCAAAATATTACAGAAAGTGATGCTATTATCAATTTTGATAAAGATGAAAGTCGTCATATTACAAGAGTGCTACGTAAGTCCGTTGGTGATATTTTACAAATTACAAATGGTAAAGGCTGGCTTTTTACTTCTGAATTAATTTCTGCAGAACCAAAACATTGTTTAGCCAAAATTATTTCAAAAAAAGAATATAAAAAGCGTAACTATAAATTACATCTAGCCGTTGCCCCTACTAAAATGAATGATCGCTTTGAATGGTTTTTAGAAAAAGCAACTGAAATAGGTATAGATACTATTACTCCTATCGTTTGTGACCACAGCGAACGTAAAGTCATAAAGACTGAACGTTTTGAAAAGATTATTCAATCGGCTATGAAACAGTCTTTGCAATATCATTTACCTGTATTAAAGCCACTAACCACTTTTCAAGATTTTATAAAACAAGATTTTAGTGGTCAACAATTTATTGCACACTGTGAAGACACTGACCGTAAATCGTTAAAGTCAAAAATCAAAAGCAATAAAGACATCACTATTCTTATTGGGCCTGAAGGCGATTTTTCTGTTAAAGAAATTAAAGAAGCGCTACAGTATAAATTTATTCCTGTAACTTTGGGTAACACTCGTTTAAGGACAGAAACAGCAGCAATAGTTGCTTGTCATACAGCTGTTTTTAATAATGAATAAATTAATGAAAAAACTAATTTATATTTTTTGTTTTCTATTTCCAATGTTCATTTTTACACAAAATGTTGCTGTGTTAAAATATGAAGGTGGCGGTGACTGGTATAGCAATCCTACGGCTCTACCAAATTTGGTGAAATTTTGTAACGATACTATTGAAACCAACATTAACGAAAATATTGAGACCGTAGAAGTTGGTAGTATTGATATTTTTCAATATCCATTTTTACATATGACAGGTCATGGTAATGTTTTTTTCAGCGATGAAGACAGTGAGAACTTGAGAAAATACTTATTATCTGGCGGCTTTTTGCATATTGATGATAATTACGGAATGGAGCCTTATATAAAAAAAGAACTTAACAAGATTTTTCCAAACAAAGAGTTGGTAGAAATACCAAAAACCCATCCAATTTTTAATTCGGCATTTGACTTTCCAAATGGTTTACCTAAAATACATGAGCATGATGCTAAAGCTCCACAAGCTTTAGGTATTTTTGATGAAGGTCGATTAATATTACTATTTACTTTTGAAAGCGATTTGGGTGATGGCTGGGAAGACCCAGAAGTACATAACGACCCAGGAGATGTGCGTCAAAAAGCACTTAAAATGGGTGCAAATATTATGAAGTATGTCTTTATTAATTAAGCCTTAAGATGATAGAAAATAAACTAGAGAGCATAGAAAGTTCAAGAGAATTTTCATTAGTATTTAAGCTATTAGCTTTTATTTTGGTTATGACTTTTACTTTTCAATCATTGCATTCAATAAATGAACACACCTATTCTACTAAAGGTGCTAGTATTCATAGACATGATTGTACAACTCCAATTCATCTTTCATATTTTTGTCAATAATTAAGTGAAAATAATATGAAATTAAGTTACCGTTGCTCGTCTTGTAAAAAAGATAACCATATCAAAACTAAAGCTACAAACAGACATGAACTTTTGATGGAACTTGGTAAAGAGGAGTTTAACGAGCGTTGCAGGTATTGCGGTAATTTTACAAAAAAACATATCAATAGACTATATGCAGACGATAATTACATGTTTGTATTAGTTGGTTTTATTGCTGCTGCTATTGCGACTTACTTTCTTTGGGATTTTGGTTATGTGTCTACGCTTACAGGTGCAATACCTCTATATTTTTGGATTGAAATGAAGAAAAAGTCAAGTATGTTCAATCGAACTATGGTAAAGTAAATATGCAACTCAACCATTACAACTCCACTTTCAAAAAACAGAAATTCTCAATCACTTTAGTTTGTGACAATGTGACTAATGCACCGAACATTGGTAGTTTGTTACGTATATCTGATGCCTTAGGTGTTAAAGAACTTGTTTTTTGTGGTGATAATGTTCAGTTAGGTAAGCGCATAAAAAAGACATCTCGTGCTACAGAAAAATACGTATCGCATAAAATACAACCAGATATTCTTGAAGTTGTCAAAGACTTAAAAGCAAAAGACAATTTTATAATCGCCTTAGAAATTACCGATAGTAGTATTTCTCTCAATGATTTTAAACTGAATACTGAGCAACCCATAACCTTGATAATTGGCAATGAGAGTTTCGGCATTTCAGAAGATATCTTAATACTTACAGATGCTACAATACATATCAATATGTACGGTGAAAACACAAGTATGAATGTTGTGCAAGCGACGTCAATAGCCCTTTACGAAATGACCAAGCAACTAAAGTCATAAAATTTGTCCCACAATAATTTGTTTCTCTTACTACTCCTGCAAGGTTTTAAAAACCTTGTAGGTATAAAACATCAATTTGTCTATATTTAGACCATGAATTCAAAAATTATCGCAAACGGTATTTTAAGAGCTGTAGGTATTTTACTCGCTGTAGCATTGGTTTTATTTTTTATTTATAAAATCCAGTCTGTTATAGTATATATTGCTGTAGCGGCAGTTATATCGCTTATTGGAAGACCTTTAGTTTTATTTTTAAGACGAAAATTAAAATTTAACAACACCATTGCTGTAGTTTTTACCATGGTTTTATTTATGGCTATTTTAGTTGGCTTAGTT
This sequence comes from Winogradskyella sp. PC-19, assembly GCF_002163855.1. Taxonomy (NCBI): domain Bacteria; kingdom Pseudomonadati; phylum Bacteroidota; class Flavobacteriia; order Flavobacteriales; family Flavobacteriaceae; genus Winogradskyella; species Winogradskyella sp. PC-19. Next base: position 655,589 of record NZ_CP019332.1, read on the forward strand.
GGTTTATTTATTCCGCTTATTACCGAGCAAGGACAGAACTTAGCGCTATTGAACATTGACAAACTTCAGGATAATGTTCAGGATTTATATAATCAAATCGTCACTTATTTTGAGTTTAACAATATTGATGTAGAACAATCTATCAAAGATTCTGGTATGTTATCTAAAATTGATTTTGCGCTGATTCCAGATTATTTGAACAAGGTTGTCAGCGGTTTAGGTAGTTTTAGTATAGGATTATTTTCTGTGTTATTTATTGCTTTCTTCTTTTTAAAAGATAGCAAACTTTTTGAAGACGGCATCTTGACACTAGTTCCTAAAGGTAATGAGTCGCGATCAAAACGCTCTTTCAATAAAATTAAAGATTTATTATCGCGCTACTTCGGTGGATTATTACTTCAAATTTTGATTTTATTTATAATCTACACTATAGTATTGTTAATTTTCGGGATTGACAATGCAGTTGTTATTGCTTTTTTGTGTGCATTATTAAACCTTATACCATATGTCGGACCATTAGTTGGTGCTTTTCTAATGATTTTATTAAGCATGTCTAGTAATTTAGGCGAAAGTTTTAGTGAGGTTATATTACCAAAGACTACGTACGTCATGATTGGTTTTATAATTGCGCAATTAGTAGATAACTTCTTCAGTCAGCCATATATCTTTTCAAAAAGTGTAAAATCACATCCTTTAGAAATCTTTTTAATTATCATCATTGCTGGAATTTTATTTGGTATTGTTGGAATGATAATAGCTGTACCAACATATACAGCAATAAAGGTGATTCTAAAAGAGTTTATGTCGGAGTACAAAGTGGTTAAAAAGCTCACAAAAGGATTATAACACGTCTTGAATCTTTCAATTCTAAATACCGAAGTTCAGGCTTATATTGCTGAAAATCTAAAACAAGATATTTCAAAATTACTTTTAAAAAGTATTTCTTTTCCAAATGTTGGAACAAAAAAAGTAATTGAACAAATCGAAGCCAAAAAACGCTCTGAAAAGAAATTACCCACTTGGTTTCATACTAAAAATATTTACTACCCTAATAAGCTAAATATTGAGCAAACATCTTCTGAAGTAACAGCAAACTATAAAGCCAGTTTGGTTTCAGGAAAATCTCTGATTGATTTAACCGGCGGCTTTGGTGTTGATGCTTTTTACTATTCAAAACAAATAAATAAAGTTACCCATTGCGAAATAAACGCTGAACTTTCAGAACTTGTTAAACATAACTATAAAGCATTAAATATATCTAATATTGAATGTATCAATGACAACGGTATTGATACATTAAAACGCTTAGATAATCCATTTGATTGGATATATCTAGACCCATCGCGTCGCGATGACTCTAAGAAAAAAGTGTTTTTATTGTCCGACTGTTCACCAAACGTAAAGACGTTTCAAGGACTATTTTTAAAATATGCGAAGCAGGTGATGATTAAAACTTCGCCCTTACTAGATATTAAGGCTACGCATTACGACTTAAAGTTTGTGAAAGAATTACATATCGTTGCTGTTGATAATGAAGTAAAAGAGCTTCTGTGGATTTTAGAACGTGACTATGAATCTGATTTTAGAATTATAACTGTTAATTTGAGTAAAGATATTGAGCAGAAATTTGAGTTTAATTTTGAAAATGAGTCTAGCTCATTAGCAGAATATTCAGAACCACTCACCTATCTCTACGAACCCAATTCGGCAATATTAAAAGCAGGTGCTTTTAATTCTATTAGTACGAATTTAAATCTACCTAAACTTCACAAACATTCTCACCTATACACTTCAGAGAAGTTAGTGGATTTTCCTGGAAGACGTTTTAAAATTGAAAATATTATCCCTTTCAACAAAAAACAATTTGCCAAAGAAAAGATTAGTAAGGCAAATGTAACGACAAGAAATTTTCCTTTATCAGTTGGTGATATTCGTAAAAAGTTAAAAATTAAAGATGGTGGAAACACGTATTTATTCTTCACGACTAATAAAGATGAAGAAAAAGTAATCATTATCTGTTCTAAAACTTAAAAATAGAAGTATCAGTAAATGCAAAACAGGTAGCATCTTCAGGTTTTGACTTTGTATTTAGGCCTGTAAACAAACTAAAAGCAGGTAAAATCAACTGTTTTGAGTTGATTTGATAACAAGGTAATTTCAATTTTTGCTTCCCTTTACCTTTAATGAGAACACCAGGATGTGTATGTCCTGAAAGGGTAAAAGAATCAGAGTTACCATCTTCAGATTCATGAATTAAAATAAATGGTCCAATGTTCATTGTCGTTATAACTTCAATACCTAAATCATCCATCAGTTGATTAGACTGCATATCGTGATTTCCTTTGATTAGCACCAATTTTAAATTTTCAAACTGACGCAACCACAATTTAAAAGTAGACATATCGCTATTCGTTTCAGCATGAAATAAATCACCAACTATCAATAACTGATTCACTTCAAAATGTGTAATCAATGCTTTTAATCGCTCTAAATCTTTCTGAAGAATACCATCTGGCATTGGTATACCATGACGCCTAAAGTGTGCTGTTTTACCAATATGAATATCAGATAAAATCAAAGCATTCTTATTTTTCCAATAAATAGCACGTTGATTAGTTAAGGTTAATTCCTCTTGTTTTATGGTGATATGTTTAACTACAATATTCAATTTAATCAACTTTAAACGCTTGTTCTTTAATACGTTGAATCCTTTTATCTAAATTCTCATTACTCATTGTACCGCGTAAGCTATCTACTTTAAGCGGAAAACTCAAAGGTGTAAACGATTTAGCACGCTTTACTATAATTCTACTTTTTGAGATACGCTCAAAAGCTTGTTGCAAGCGTGCTTCTTCTAGTTGTTGATTAAAAACTTCTGTATATGCTTGACGCAATAATAAATTATCAGGTTCATAATCTTCAAGAACCCTAAAAATAAGTCCTGATGAGGATTGTAAGCTTTTGTTATTCTTTCGAGTTCCTGGTTGAGATTGTACCACCAAACCTGCGATTACTGCAATATCTCTAAACTTACGCGATGCCATTTCTGAAGAATTAATACTGGCAATAACATCATCCATAAGATTTTCTTTACTCAATAAGGCGCTAATATTTTCTTCTGAAATTGGTATCGGTTGGTCACTCAATAATTCAAAACCATAATCATTCATGGCAATTGTAAATGTGATAGGCTTTAGTTTACTGATACGATACGCCATTAATGCAGAAAAAACCTCATGTACCAATCGGCCTTCAAATGGATACATAAATAAATGATAGCCATCTCTAGTCTCTATCAATTCAACCAAAAACTCATCCGCTTTTGGAATATGAGAATGTGCATCTTGCCTGCTTACCAAAGGATTCAAAAAACGCAATTCTTTTTCTAAACGTCCTGGCTCTAAGGCATCCGATAATTTTAATCTCAAATAATGACTTAAATGAGAAGTCAGCGGTAATCGTCCACCTAGCCAACTTGGTGAGACCGCTTTCTTCGCTTTACTGCGTCTTACTAATACAGTCATATCCTTAATTTGAACTAATTCTAATACGCGACCTGCTAAAATAAAACTCTCACCGGGTTTCAATTTTGAAACAAAGAACTCTTCAATCATCCCAATATAACCACCTGAGAAGTATTTTACTTTCAGGTTCACTTCACTCACAATTGCACCAATGTTCATACGATGTAACATACTAATGCGACGACTTTTTACTTTGTATTTACCATCTTCATCTTGGAGAACTTTATGAAATTCTTCGTACGAATGCAATGTCTTCCCACCTTTAGTAATAAAATGTAAACACCATTGCCAATCATCTTTGGTCAGATACTGAAAGGCATGCACTTGATTAACACGTTGAAATAAATTATCCGTATCAAATCCTTCACCAACAGCCAATGTCACCATAAATTGTACTAAGACATCAAAGGTCAACACCATTGGGTCTCTAGATTCCATTTGTTTGTCCTTAATAGCTTCCTTCAATGCAGATACTTCAACCAATTCCAAAGAATGTGTTGGCACAAAGTATATTTTAGAACGCTCAAAAGGTGAATGACCACTACGGCCAGCACGTTGCATAAAACGTGCGATACCTTTCACCGAACCAATTTGAATGACACAATCCACAGGTTTAAAATCTACACCCAAATCGAGTGAAGACGTACAAACCACAGCTTTAAGATAGCCTGAAGCGATATTGTCTTCAATCCAATTCCTTAATTTTTTATCTATTGAACCGTGATGTATAGCCAAAAGACCTGCCAAATCAGGTTGTGCATTTAAAAGTACTTGATACCACAACTCTGCCTGTCCTCTGGTATTTGTAAAGATTAAAGTGGTTGTGTTGGAAGCGATTATGGGCAATATTTTATCCACCATTTTTGCACCTAAATGCCCAGCCCAAGGCAATACTTCAATTTCGTCTGGCAATACCGAAATGATATCTAGTTTCTTTTTTTGTTTGGCCGTTATTGTAGTTACTTTTAAATCAGAGTATGGTAATAGCACCGATTTGGCTTCTTCTAAGTTGCCGATGGTTGCCGTAATTCCCCAAATACGAAGCTTGGGTGCATAATGTCTTATTTGAGAAATCGCTAACTCTGTGAGTACACCACGTTTATTTCCAAGCAATTCATGCCATTCATCAATAGCCACACATTTTAGATGTTTAAACCATCTTGAATTCTTTTTTTGCGAGAATAATAAGTGCATGGTTTCAGGTGTGGTTAACAAGATATCTGGCATTAATCGTTCTTGCTTGCGACGCGTAGCCGTTGGTGTATCACCATTTCTAACCTGTACTGACCAATCTAAGCCAATATCATCAACCGCTTCTGTCATGGCTTTTGCCAAGTCTTTTGCTAATGAGCGCAACGGACTTATCCATAATAACTTTAACCCTTTTGGATACTTTTCAGGATGATTAAGATAATCTATAACAACAGCTAAAAATACCGAAAAGGTCTTACCAAAACCTGTTGGTGCAATCACCATACCTGAATAGCCATTGGCATAGCGTTGCCAAGTCTGCATCTGAAATGGAAAAGGTGCTTGCCCTTTTTCAGCCATCCAATTGTTAATAATGCGCAAGCCATCGCTCTCTCTAAATTGACTCAAGATGCTGTGATTAATTGTTTAACTGTTTCTATAGTATCTATTTCATCAACTGGCTTGTCTTTTCGCCATCTCGCAATTCTTGGAAAACGTAAGGCTACACCAGATTTATGACGATTACTAAGCGCAATACCTTCAAAGGCAATTTCAAAAACTAATTCTGGTTTTACGGTTCTAACTGGTCCAAATTTTTCAATAGCGTTTTTATTTACCCATTGCGATATTTCTGTAATTTCTTTATCTGTTAATCCAGAGTAAGCCTTTGCAACAGTCACCAAAGCATCGTCTTTTTTTACAGCAAAAGTATAATCTGTATATTTAGAACTACGGCGACCACTACCCTTTTGAGCATAAATCATAACGGCATCAATAGTTAAAGGGTCTACTTTCCATTTCCACCAATCGCCTTTTTTTCGACCAGTATGATATGGTGACTTCTTTTGCTTTAGCATTAATCCTTCGCTGTTTATCGCTCTAGAATTGTTTCGAATTTCATGAAGTTCTTCCCATTGATTAAAGTTAACTAAAAATGAAAGCTCAATATTATTTGGTAATGCTACCGAATTAAAAATAGATTCTAATTGCATTCTACGCTTTTCAAACGGTTGCTCTCTAATATCATCACCATTATATTCTAAAATATCATAAGCTTTGAAACCCACAGGAACGTCTTCCAACAACTTTTTAGTCACATTTTTACGATTCAAACGTTTTTGCAAATCATTGAATAATAATACGTCATTGTCTTTCATAGCCAGTATTTCACCATCAATGACAAAATCATCTTTGAAATTAGATAATGCTTCAACTAACTCTGGAAATTGCTTTGTCACCAACTCTTCACCACGAGACCAAATATATATTTCATTATTTCGTTTCACAATTTGCCCACGAATACCATCCCATTTTTGCTCAACAATCCAATCGTTTGGCTCACCCAATTCTGGCAAGTCTTTTTCTAAAGCATAAGCCAAACAGAATGGATAAGGCTTGGAATTATCGTAATTTATGTGTTTACCATGAATCAATTCTTCAAAAGAAATGCTATCAATGTCCCAATTACCGATTATACTATGCATCAATTGGTTGGCGTCAATATTTGTGAGTTTCGCTAAAGCATTAACTAAAGTCTTTTTCGAAACACCAATTCTAAAACTACCACCAATAAGTTTATTAAAAATAAGACGTTCTTGTTGATTTAAACCAGACCAAGCCTCTAAAACAAATGCTTTCTTAGCGTCATCAGATTTTGGTTTCAAGGCCTTGAGTTCAGTCATCCATTCATTCAAACTTAAATCTAAATGATGAGACGATTCTGGTAATAATAAGGCTAAGGTTTCCCCTAAATCACCTACGGTACTGTAACTCTCTAAAAACAACCATTCAGGTATGTTTGTCAATTCCATACACCATTCTTTCATTAACGTTGTTTTTACAGGACGTGATGGTCGTTTCCCTGTAAACAAGCCAATAAGCCAAAGTTTATCCTTATCTGGTGCGATTTTAAAATAATTGACTAACGCATATATCTTAGCGTTGGTCTTATTGGTGATTTCTATTGTGCTAATTAATTCTGAAAATAACTTCATTCTGTTTCAATATTTTCAGATGCTGCTTCTGCTTTCGCTAAAGCTTCGTCTCCATATTCTGTTTTTAATTCATCTGCTTTAATCCCTATTTCATTAAGGTATTTTGAAAACACAGCTTGTGAACCATGGGTAACGTAAACCTGTTCTGCTTCTGTTGATTTTACTGCCGTAATTAAGCCATTCCAATCGGCATGGTCGCTGACTACAAAACCAGCATCGACTGCTTGCCAACGCCTATTACCACGTATTTGCATCCAACCAGAACAAATCGCTGTAGCTGCATTCGGTACACGCTTTAGCATACGCGAACCCAATAAAGCTGGTGGTGCAATAATTATTTTATTCTGAAGAGTTTTCTTGTCTAAGTCTGCAGACCATAATTTGGTTTCTGGCAATTTTAAGCCAGAACCTGAAATGGCTTCATTCAAATTATGAATAGCACGATGCACATAAATCTCATCACAGCCATCTAATAAAGACATTAAACGTTGAGCCTTACCCAATGAATAACCAAAGAAAACAGAAGTTCTATTATTTGCTTGATTGGTTCTTACCCAGTTCTGAAGTTTCGTTTGGATGTCTTCTTCAGGTTTCCAATTATATATTGGCAAACCAAAAGTACTCTCAGTTATAAAGGTGTTACATTTTATAGGTTCAAAAGGTTTGCTAATAAAATCGGGTTGTGTCTTGTAGTCTCCAGAAAAAACAACGATGTAGCCTTTGTATTCCAACCTAATTTGAGCAGAACCTATAACATGACCTGCAGGATAAAAACTGACCTTTACACCATTTATAGTTAAAGACTTATCGTAAGGCAAACTTTCAATTGAAATGTCTGCACCTAAACGGTGTTGCAGAATAGCTTTGGAATCATCAGTGCATAAATACCGTTTCATTCCCCAACGTGCATGGTCGGCATGCCCATGAGAAATAATAGCATAATCGACAGGATACCATGGGTCTAAGTAAAATTTACCTTGAGGACAATAGATGCCTTTTTTAGTGAATTTAATGAGTTGGTTTTGAATATTCATTAGATAACGAAGTTATTAAATAATGAAATTAGAAAGTTGTAAAAATGGGTTAAAGTTTAACAATTAAAAATTCATAAAAACAAAAAAGTCCTACTATTTCTAGTAAGACTTTTTGTGAGCCCGATAGGATTCGAACCTATGACCGCCTCCTTAGAAGGGAGGTGCTCTATCCAGCTGAGCTACGAGCCCGTAACTCTAAATTTGTCGGGGTGGCAGGATTCGAACCTGCGGCCTCCACGTCCCAAACGTGGCGCGATAACCGGGCTACGCTACACCCCGAATAGTTATCTAAATATTTACTAAAGCTATAAACTGAAGCAAATTTTGCGGAGAGACAGGGATTCGAACCCTGGGTACCTATTTCTAGGTACGACGATTTAGCAAACCGCTCCTTTCGGCCACTCAGGCACCTCTCCAGTAATCAATGAACTGCGTTAATCAAAAACGCGGATGCAAATGTAACTTTTCATATTAAAGAACGCAACAATTTTTTTTAGTTTTTTGCATTAAATTTTAACTTTCTGAAAATGAGAATTCAAGAGAGTTTTCCTGTTTTATGCATTATAAACAGTATAATAATTGGTACAGCTAATAATCCTACATAACCTAAATTAGTTTCTAAAAGCGACGGCTTTAATACCAAGGTTATTAAATAACCTCCAATTGCACCACCAAAATGTGCATCATGACCAATATTACCGATACGATTTTTCATTCCATAAATTGAATATAACAAATAACCAATTCCAAAAATGTAACCAGGAATCGGAATCGGAACAAAAAACATAAATAGACTCATATCTTGATCTAATAGAATCGCTGAATATAAAATTCCCGTGACTGCTCCACTTGCTCCTATTGCGCTGTACCAGTATTCATCTTTATGAAAATATAGTGATAACAAATTCCCAAAAATTAAACTTGCTAAGTAAATTACTATGAAATTCACATTACCTAATCCGTTGACAACAACATCTGCAAAGAAATATAGCGTAAACATATTCATAAATAAATGCGTTGTATCTGCATGCAAAAATCCAGAGCTAAACATCCTTATCTGTTCTCCACGTTTAATACTACCAACATTAAATTTATAGCGTTCAAAAAAAGAGCGGTCATCAAAACCCTTCAAAGAAATAATTACGTTGGCTGCTATTATTGCAATAGTTACTAAACTTAAATTGAGCATATATTCTATCTATTATACTTCAAATATAATATATATTTGCGCTTTAAAACTTAAGTTAATGCAACTACTAGCTTACATTCTTATATATCCTGTTTTGTGGTTAATATCCATATTACCATTTAGATTATTATATGGGCTATCTGATGTATTTTGGTTTTTTATTTTTAGAATTTTTAAATATCGAAAAAAGGTAGTAAAGTCAAATCTAAGACTTGTCTTCCCTGAAAAATCTAAAGAAGAAATTGAAGATATTTGCTCTAAATTTTATCACCATTTATGTGATATGATTCTTGAAGCTATAAAATCTATGACCATTTCTGAAGCTTCAATGATGAAAAGGTATAAGTTTACAAATATTGATTTGATTCATGATTTAGAAGCCAAGAAGAAAAGCATTATGCTTATGTGTGCGCACTATGGTAGTTGGGAATGGATATTTATTCTTCAACCTCAAATTAATCATAAAGGCTATGCGGTTTATAAGAAATTAGCAAACCCATATTTTGATAAACTTGCAAAACGTATTAGAGCTAAGTTTGACTCTTACCTAATTACAACAAAGGAGACTTTTGCTGTTTTAAGTGAATCTCAAAAAAAAGGAGAATTGACGATAAATGGTTTTGCTTCTGACCAATCAGCAAAACATGATAAGGCTTTGCATTGGAATGAATTTATGGGTATCAAAGTACCAATGCATACTGGTGCAGAAACGATAGCCAAACAATTTGATATGGCCGTAGTATTTTTTAGTGTAAAGAGAATAAAACGAGGTTATTACGAAACAACATTTCAAACAATCACAGAAACTCCGAATGAATATAAGGATTTTGAGATAACTGATATTTTCTTCAAACTTGTAGAAAAACAGATACATGAGGCGCCACAATATTATTTATGGACTCACAAACGATGGAAACACAGAAATCGAGTTCCTGATAAGTTCAAATAGTAAGTTTATTAATCTAGATTAAACCAACTATCTACTGAGGTAGCGTTACAAGGATTATCTATATTAGATTTATGAACAAATTCGTTATTACAACTTGAATACTCATAATCCATAGCCCATTCTTTGTGATTCTTTGCTAGTTGTATAATACTATCACAAACAAATTCAATCTCTTTATTGGTTGTTGTTGGATGAATAGACATACGTATCCAACCTGGTTTTCGAACCAAATCTCCAATGGTAATTTCGTCGGTTAATTCTTTTGATGTTTTTTGATCTACGTGTAATAAAAAATGACCATAAGTTCCTGCACAACTGCAACCTCCTCTTGTTTGAATTCCGAATTTATCATTCAATATTTTTACACCTAAATTAAAATGTAAATCGTCTATATAAAACGATATTACGCCAAGTCTATCCTTGTGTTGGCCTGCAAGAATATTAATATTATCAATGGCATCAAGTCTATTAAAAATAATATCAACTAATTGATGCTCTCTCTTCAAAATATTATCAACACCCATTTGCTCTTTCAACTTTATAGAAAGTGCTGTTTTTATAGTTTGAAGGAACCCAGGTGTACCACCATCTTCTCGCTCTTCAATATTATCTATGTATTTGTGTTCACCCCAAGGATTTGTCCAACTAACGGTTCCACCACCTGGACAATCAGGAATCATATTTTTATATAATTTTTTATTGAAAACTAGCACTCCTGAAGTGCCTGGACCTCCAAGAAATTTATGAGGCGAAAAGAAAATAGCATCGAGTTGCTCATCTTCATCTTCTGGATGCATATCAATATCTACATAAGGTCCCAAACATGCAAAATCTACAAAGCAAACACCTCCATTATGATGCATTAACTTTGCAATATCATGATAGGGCGTTTGAATTCCTGTTACGTTAGAGCCTGCAATAACTGAAGCTATTTTAATCGTACAATCCTTATACTTTTCTAGTAGAATTTCTAGATTTTTTAGACTAAACAAACCATTTTTATCAGGAGGAATGACCTCAACTTTAGCCATAGTTTCTAACCAAGATGTATGATTAGAATGATGCTCCATATGCGAAACAAAAACCACAGGACGCATCTTGTCAGGTATATTTGTAAATTCTTTTAAATTTTCAGGAACCTTTAGTCCTAAGATGCGTTGAAATTTATTGACAACACCTGTCATTCCGTTACCTGAAACAATTAGTACATCATCCTCATTGCAGTTAACGTGGTCTTTTATGATTTGTTTTGCTTTGTGATACGCCTTAGTCATTGCTGTACCTGTAACCGAAGTTTCTGTATGTGTATTGGCTACAAATGGCCCAAAATCATTAAGTAGCTTCTCTTCTATTGGTCGGTATAAGCGACCAGAAGCTGTCCAATCTGTATATATTATTTTTTGCTCTCCATATGGGGAAACAAATGTTTGGTCATGACCAACAATATGCTCACGGAATTTATTGAAGTACGCTTCTAATTCTGTTTTGGGGTGAGAAATCGGAGTTGAAATCATTACTTAACTAATAATTAATTGATTACAAATATATTAAATATTCGCTACTGCTTTAATCTCAGTAATAATTTTATCGGCCAAAGTATCGGCATCTTCTTGCGAAGGAGCTTCTGTGTAAATTCTGATAATTGGTTCTGTATTGCTTTTTCTAAGGTGTACCCAACTGTTTGCAAAATCAATTTTCACGCCATCAATCGTAGTCAACTTTTCATGACTATAATTAGCTTCCATGGTTTTTAAAATTCCATCAACATCCAAACCTGGAGTTAATTGTATTTTCTTTTTACTCATAAAGTAATTTGGGTAACTGGCTCTTAATTCGCTTACATTCATTTTCTTTTCAGCTAAAAGACTCAAAAACAAAGCTACACCAACCAAAGCATCACGACCATAATGCGATGCAGGATATATAATTCCGCCATTACCTTCACCACCAATAATAGCATTATTGCTCTTCATTAAATCTACCACATTGACTTCACCTACTGCACTTGCTTCGTAAGTACCACCATGTTTTTTTGTAACATCACTTAACGCTCTTGTAGAACTCATGTTACTAACAGTATTTCCAGGGGTTTTACTTAAAACATAGTCGGCACAAGCAACTAATGTATATTCTTCACCAAACATCTCTCCAGTTTCATCCATAAATGCCAAACGATCAACATCTGGGTCAACAACGATACCAAAATCTGCATGATTATCAACTACAGCTTTTGCCAAATCTCCTAAATGTTCTTTTAGTGGCTCAGGATTATGAGGAAAATGCCCTGTCGGGTCACAATATAACTTCACAGCCTCAACACCTAAACGCTCCAAAAGTAAAGGAATAGCTATTCCTCCTGTAGAATTAACACCATCAACGACTACTTTGAAATTAGCAGCTTCAATTGCTGCTGTATTTACTAATGGCAAACCTAAAACCTCATCAATATGTATATCTATGTAAGCATCATTTTTAGTTATCTTTCCTAAATCATCTACCTCAGCGAACGTCATATTAGATGATTCTGCAATGTCTAAAATCTTCTTTCCTTCTACGCCATTTAAAAATTCTCCTTTTGCATTTAATAGTTTCAAGGCATTCCATTGCTTTGGATTATGACTAGCTGTCAAAATGATACCGCCATCTGCATGTTCTAATGGGACAGCAATCTCTACAGTTGGTGTTGTAGAAAGTCCTAAATCAATAACATTAATTCCCATACCAACTAAAGTATTCATCACTAAGCTCTGTATCATTTCACCCGAAATTCTTGCATCTCTACCAACAACCACACGATAATTATCTTTAGAACGTTGTTGTTTTAACCAAGTGCCATAAGCAGCTGCAAATTTGACTGCATCTATAGGTGTTAAATTTTCTTCAACTTTTCCACCAATTGTGCCTCGAATTCCTGATATAGATTTTATTAATGTCATGTAAATTTTGTTTTGAGCAAATATAATTAGTTAATAGCATTTTGTAAGTATGAATTTGTAAATTCGAAGGATGAATTTTTTAGCTCATATTTACCTTTCTGGAGATGATGAATTGTTAACCATTGGTAACTTTGCTGCTGATGGTATTCGAGGTAAGCGCTATAAAAGCTATCCCGAAGCAATGCAAAGAGGTATTATTTTACACCGTTTTATTGATACGTATACAGATTCTCATCCAATATTTAGACAAAGCACAAAACGTTTACACAAAGCTTATGGTCATTACAGTGGTGTTATTGTAGATATATATTATGACCACTTTCTAGCCAAAAATTGGAACTCTTACTGTGATAAACCTTTAGCCGAATACATCCAGAATTTTCATAAAAGTTTAAATAACAATGTTGAAATATTACCAGAACGTTTTAAAAGACTGACGCCACATATGATTGAAGACAATTGGCTATTAAGCTATGCTACAATTGAAGGCATACAGAAAGTATTAGATGGAATGAATAAACGTACAAATGGACGTTCTAAAATGAATGAAGCTACAAAAGAATTAAAAAACTATTATGAAGAATTCGAAAATGATTTTACATTATTTTTCAAAGATTTAATTAAAGTTTCAAATGAAAAACGAAAAACCCTACTAAACAATAATTTATGAAAAACGCACTCTATTTACTGCTCATTATAAGTTTAGTTTTTGGCTGTAAAGAAAATCAAAAAACAACAAAAAAGACAGAAAATAAACGTGGCTTAGTTACAGATAAAGCTATGGTAGTTAGTGCACGTGAAGAAGCTTCAAAAATTGGAAGTCAAATATTAGAGCTTGGCGGCAATGCATTTGATGCAATGATGGCAACAGAGATGGCGTTGGCTGTTTCATATCCATATGCAGGCAATCTTGGTGGTGGCGGTTTTTTAATCTACAGGCTAGCAGATGGCGAAGTAGGTGCATTAGACTATAGAGAAAAAGCACCTATAGCAGCTAAAAAGGATATGTATCTTGATGAAAAAGGAGATGTGATTAAAGGAAAAAGCACAATTGGACCATTAGCAATTGGCATTCCTGGTACAATAGCAGGTGTGTTCAAAGCACAAGAACGTTTTGGAAAACTAGATGTAGCTACTGTTTTAAAACCTGTATTTGAATTAGCAGAAAATGGTTTTGTAATTACCAAAAATCAAGAAAGACGTTTTAAAAATTATGATAGCCTGTTTTATGCTGTAAATGGAAAGAAAATCCTGTTCAATAAAAAAATTAAAGCAGGCCAAAAAATTTCTAATAATGCACTTGCAAGTACTTTAAAGCGTATCGCGCAAAATGGTAGAGATGAATTTTACAAAGGAGAAACTGCAAAGATCTTAGTTGAATTTCTTCAAGAAAGAGGAAGTATTATTACACTAGAAGACTTAGCCAAATATGAAGCCAAATGGCGAGAACCTATTCAATTTCAATACGATGACTTGACGATTACATCTATGTCGCCACCTTCTTCTGGAGGTATTTGTTTGAATCAGATTATGACAATGGTCGAAGATTTTGATTTAAGCGATTATGGACATAACAGTCTAAAAACAATTCAAGTTTTAGTTGAAGCGGAAAAAAGAGCTTATGCCGATAGAAGTTACTATCTCGGTGATCCTGATTTTGTAGATATCCCCGTAGAAACCTTAACCAGTAGTGTTTATCTTCAAGACAGAATGAATAACTTTTCATTTGAAACTGCTACCGCTGTAGATTCTATTTCACATGGTAAAATAGTAGGCTATGAAAGTGAAGAGACCACACACTACTCTATCGTAGATCAATTTGGTAACGCTATTGCTGTTACCACCACCTTAAATGGTGGTTATGGCTCTAAAGTATATGCCGATGAATTAGGGTTTTTCCTAAATAACGAAATGGACGATTTTAGCAGCAAACCTGGCGAACCAAATTACTACGGATTAATTGGAGCTGAGGCTAATAGTATAGTTCCAGAAAAGCGTATGCTAAGCTCAATGACACCAACAATTGTAGAAAAAGATGGCGAACTTCTAATGTCTGTTGGAACTCCCGGAGGTTCTACAATTATTACGTCAGTTTTACAAACTATTTTGAATGTTCACGAATTTAAAATGACCATGCAAGAAGCTGTTAATGCGCCTCGTTTTCATAATCAATGGTTGCCTGACGAAATCCGAATGGAACCAAGTTCTTTTGATAGAGGTTTAATAAAACAACTTGAAGCTAAAGGTTATATCATCAACGAAACACGTTCACCTATAATTGGTATTGTCGATGGTATCTTAATCTTAGATAATGGCAAGCTTGAAGGCGGCGCTGACAAACGAGGTGACGATACTGCATTTGGGTTTTAGGATTTAACATGGTTTTAGAATTTCAGATTAAGTGAAATTGTATCTTTAGGTCACTAAATTTTTCAAACTAAAACTAACCCAAAATGAAAAAATTTACTTTTCTAGCAGCATTTTGTATTTCCTTATTTAGTTTTTCGCAAGGCACACAATTATTACGTCAACCAACACTTCATGGTAACAATGTGGTTTTTGTTTATGCAAATGACTTATGGAAAGCTTCTACTTCAGGAGGAAACGCCATACGATTAACAAGTGACGAAGGTTACGAATCTAGTCCTCATTTTTCTAATGATGGAAAAATGATTGCATTTACGGCTCAATATGACGGTAATGTTGATGTCTTTGTTATACCTTCTAAAGGTGGTGAACCAAGACGCTTAACCTATCATCCAGGTGGAGATTTTGTTCAAGGCTGGACACCGGACGGAAAAGTTTTATTTCGTTCAGGAAGAGAAAGTCAACCAACAATGACTAGTAAATTCTTTACGGTTTCTTTAGATGGTGGTTTACCTCAAGCTCTAGATATTCCAAGAGCAGCTTATGGAGAAATATCCTCTGACGGAAAGCATCTTGCTTATACACCTATTACAGGTTGGGATGCAGAATGGCGCAATTATCGTGGCGGACAAGCCATGCCTATATGGGTTGTAAATCTAAAAACTAAAGATTTAATAAGAACACAACAACCTACAGGCGAAAGGCATTTAGATCCTATTTGGTTAAACGGTATTGTTTATTTTATGTCTGAACGTGATTATACCATGAATATATGGTCTTTTAATCCTTCTACTAAAGAAGAAAAGCAAATTACATTTCACAGAAAGTTTGACGTAAAAAGTTTGGACTCAAGTTCTGATAAGATTATCTATGAACAAGGTGGATATCTTCACGTTTATAATCCATCAACACAAACTACAAATCAATTAAATATAACAGTTAATGGTGATTTAAATTTCTACAGAGAAAAATGGAGCGATATGTCTGCAAGAGATTTATCAAATCCAAATGTGTCGCCTAAAGGCAAGCGTGCTATTTTTGAGCATCGTGGAGAAATATTTACAGTACCAAAGGAAAATGGAACATGGCAAAATCTTACAAATTCTCCTGGTGTTGCTGATAGAGCTCCGATTTGGTCGCCAGAAGGCAATAAAGTCGCTTGGTTTTCTGATAAAAGTGGCGAATACCAATTAATGGTTGCTAATCAGAATGGACAAAATGCAAAAGCAATCACCTTACCGAACCCTACATTTTATTTTCAACCAGACTGGTCTACTGACGGAAAACACATTGCCTATACAGATACGCATTATAATATCTGGATTGTAAACTTAGAGACTGAAAAAGCAGCTATAGTTGCAACAGACAGTTATGCTCATCCAAATCGTTCAATGAATCCTGTTTGGTCGCCAGATAGTAAATGGATTGCTTATGCTAAGCAACAAAAAAGTCATTTCAAATCTATTTTTGCTTTTAATATAGATACAAAGAAAACTATACAACTTACAGATCCAATTGCAGATGCAATTTCTCCAGTTTGGGACGCATCAGGCAAATACTTATATACTCTAGCTAGTACAAACTATGGTTTACAATCGGGTTGGTTGGACATGAGTTCTTATGACCCAGGCGCAAGAATAGAAAGAAGTCTATACGCAATCGTTTTAAGTAAAAATGGTGATGCACCTAACCTTCCAAAAAATGATAAAGAAGAATCAAAGAAAGAAGATGATAAAAAAACAGATGAGACCGTCACTGTAAGCATTGATAAAGATGGTATTTTTGACCGAGCAGTTGCTTTAGATTTACCTAGCCTAAATTATGCTGCATTAGCTAAAGGACCTAAACATAAAATTTTTGTAGCGGAAGCTATTCCTAATGAAAGTGGACTAAAAGTTCATTTATATGATGTTGAAAAACAAAAAGCTGAAGATTTTTCAAAAGGTGTTTCGCAAATGGTAACATCTGAAGATAGAAAATCTATACTTTTATTTAAAGGTGGTAAATGGATTTTGACAAGCACAACTGCTGCACCTAAGCCAGGAAAGGACATTTTAAAAACCAACTTAAAAATAAAACTAAACCCAAAAGCAGAAGCACATCAAATATTTAAAGAAGGATGGCGCTATATGAGAGATTTCTTGTATGTCGATAATGTCCATGGTGCTCCTTGGGATGACATCTATAAATGGTATTCTCCTTGGATTGACCATGTGCGTCACCGTACTGACCTTAATTATGTTGTAGATATTATGAGTGGTGAAGTTGCAATTGGACATTCTTATGTGTCTGGTGGTGATTTCCCTGATGTAGATAATGTTCCTGTTGGTTTACTTGGTGCCAATTTTAAAATAAACAAAGGGCGTTACCAAATTTCTAAATTATTTAATGGTGGACGTTGGAACCCAAATATAAAAGCACCATTAACACAACCTGGAAACAATGTCAATATAGGCGACTATATTCTTAAAGTAAACGGAAAAACAGTCTCTGAAAAAGATAATATTTATCAATACCTAGAGCAGACATCTGGTCGCGAAATAACATTAACAGTAAACTCTAAACCTTCAATGCAAAATGCTAAAAAAATATTGGTAAAACCAGTCCGAAGCGAACGTGCATTAAGAACTATAGATTGGGTTGAAGGTAACCGTAGAAAAGTAGATAAACTCTCAAATGGTAAATTAGCTTACGTTTATGTTCCAAATACTGGTGGTGGTGGCTTTACATCTTTTAACAGATATTATTTTGCACAGCAAGATAAAAAAGGTGCTGTAATTGACGAACGTAACAATGGTGGTGGTTCTGCAGCGGATTATATGATAGATATTATGTCTCGCGAATTGTTTGGCTACTTTAATAGTAAAGCAAATGACAATAGACCTTGGACAACACCAATGGCAGGTATTTGGGGACCAAAAGTTATGCTTATAAATGAACGTGCTGGTTCTGGTGGTGATTTATTACCGTACATGTTTAAGATGAAAAACATAGGGCCTTTAATTGGCACTAAAACTTGGGGTGGATTAGTCGGAACTTGGGATACACCAAGATTTATAGATGGCGGTCGTATGGTGGCACCAAGAGGTGGTTTTTATGATGTAGATGGTAAATGGGCTGTTGAAGGAGAAGGCGTAGCTCCAGATATCGAAGTGATTCAACACCCAAAAAAAACCTCAAAAGGAAATGATCCTCAATTAGAACGTGCCATAAACGAAGCGCTTAAATTATTAAGAGATAATGAGTTTCAGTTAAAACCAGAGCCAAAAGCACCTATAAGATGGAAACGTCCTGAAGGTTATAAATCTGATAAATAATGCAAATAAAAAAAATATTGAAAATAATTGCAGGCATCGTGATTTTTATCACGTTGCCTTCTCTTTTATTTTTTGGATTTCTATATATTAAGTATGACGAGGATTTACCAACTGGTAAATCTGGTATTGAAGCAGATAATTTAGCTACAAAAATGTTAGATGGTTTAAATTACGAAGCCTATAAAAACACAGACTATATAGAATGGACATTTAAAGGACGGCAAAGTTATAAATGGTATAAGACTGCGGATAGTTGTGAAGTAAAATGGAAAAATTTTAAAGTCATACTAGATTTTAAGAACAAGAAAAAATCTAAAGTTTTTGTGGCAAATCAGCAATATAATGGCATTGAGAAACAAAAATATATTGATAAAGCTACTGCTTACTTTAATAATGATTCCTTTTGGTTAGTTGCACCATATAAAGTGTTTGATAAAGATACCCAACGAAAAATAGTAAAGACAAAAGACAATAAAAACGCTCTTTTAATTACTTATAAATCAGGCGGTTCGACACCTGGGGATTCTTATCTATGGCATTTAGATAAAAATAACATACCAACAAGTTATCAAATGTGGGTTAATATTTTACCGATAGATGGTCTTGAAGCCTCATGGAGCGACTGGACAACTACTAAAAGTGGTGCTCAACTACCAACATTTCATAAGTTATTATTTTTAGGATTGGAAATAACAGATATTAAAACCAAATAAAGTATTTGATTCATTAATTGTCCTATTAAAGGTTTAAAAAAAATCTTGTAAATTTATATACCTAAAATAAATTTTATGAAAAAGATTTACCTTATACTATTAACCTTACCTTTTATTGGTTTTTCTCAAAAAAAATCATTTTGGTCAAAAACTAATGCTAGTAAATTTCAGCAAACTCAATTAGTTGAAAGAAATTCTACCGCATCTCAATTTGATGTCTATAATTTAAATTTTGAAGGAATCAAAAGCTCATTAAGCAACGCTGTGAGTCGGACATCATCCTTAGAATCAGACGTATTTATTAAATTTCCAAATGCCAATGGTGACATGGAACGTTATCAAATCTATGAAGCCTCAATTATGGAACCTGATTTTGCTGCAAAACATCCCGAGATCCAATCCTATGTAGGTATCAATATAGATAACCCAGGAACTACAATACGATTTAGTACAACCATTTTTGGTTTTCATGCTGTAATACATTCCATAGGAAAAACATACTACATAGATCCTTACACGGAAGATTTAGATAATTATATCTTTTATGCTAAGGGAAATTTGTATTCTGATATAGACCGTATAGGTTGTGTTTTAACTGAAGATATAGATTCTGGTAGAATTAATGAAAAAGGTTTAAGTACTAATATTCAAAGAAATGCAAATGATGGTCTACTTAGGACTTTTCGTTTATCATTATCTTCAACTCAGGAGTATTCTAATTTCCATATTAATGCAGCAGGCCAAGGTTCTGCTAGTGATGCTGTAAAGCGTGCTACTGTTTTAGCTGCAATGAATGTAACTATGACTAGAGTAAATGGTCTTTTTGAACGAGACTTTTCCTTAACTATGGAATTAGTAGAAATTATTGACCCTCCTTTTTCTAATACAAGTACAATATCCCTTGTAGAACCAGATGGATTTACTGACAATGATGCTTTTACTCTTTTAGATGAAAATCAAGTAATAACAGATGCAAGAATTGGACCTCCAAACTATGATGTAGGTCATGTATTTACTACAGGTGGTGGTGGTGTCGCATCTTTAGGTGGCATATGCTTAGATGAAACTGTTACTCCTGGGATTAATAGAAAAGCAAGAGCAGTGACAGGGTTGCCTAGTCCAGTTGGAGACCCTTACGATGTTGACTTTGTTGCTCATGAAATGGGGCATCATTTTGGCGCAAATCACATATTTAACGGTAGTCAAGGTAATTGCTCTGGGGCAAATAGAAATGCTTCAACTTCAGTTGAACCAGGAAGTGGCACAAGTATTATGGGGTATGCTGGTATTTGTGCTGGTGATAATATTCAACCAAATAGTGACGATCATTTTAATGCCATAAGTATTGATGAAATATTTGCAAGAATTACGGGTACAGCTCAATATTCTGCTTTTCCGACATGTTCTGTTAACACATCTAATAGTAATACCGCTCCAACAGTAAATGCTGGAAGCGACTATACGATTCCATTTGGTACTGCATTCACACTTTCTGGGACAGCCAGTGACTCAGACGGTACGGCAGTATTATCTTATAATTGGGAACAAGTTGATGCGGGTACAACAGCAGGTCAACCATCAGCAACAGATACTGATGGTCCAATGTTTAGATCAAGACCATCGCAACCTAATGGAGATAGAACATTTCCTCAGTTGAGTGATATTCTTGCAGGTAATTTAACACCTCAATGGGAAGTTATCCCTAACGTTGCTAGAGACTTGAATTTTGCCTTAACAGTGAGAGACAATCAAACTCCTAATGGTGGACAAACTAATAGAGATGATATGCTAGTGAGTGTTGCTAATACGGGACCATTTAGAGTAACATCTCAGTCTGCAGTTGGTACTGTCTTCAATGAAAATTCTTCAACAACAATTGAATGGGATGTCGCAGGTACAACTGCAAATGGAATTAATACATCTCAAGTAAATATACTGTTATCGACTGATGGTGGTCAAACTTTTAATACGACATTAGTTTCTGGTACAAATAACGATGGAAGCGAAACTATTACTTTTCCAAACGGTTTGACTTCAGGAAACTGTAGAATTAAAGTTGAATCTGTTGGGAATATTTATTTCGCTATAAACCCACAAGTATTTGCAATTGGTAATTATACAGTTAATTCTCAAGAATTCTGTGATGATTATCTGTTTAATGCTGGGATAACAGTTGTCGAAAATGGAGCCTCTTATACTGGGTATGCTTTGAACATTCCAGATTCTAGAGTAATATCAGATACTAATATAAATGTAAATATTACTAGTCCTAATAATGGAGATATTTGGTATGCTATTAGAGCTCCTTGGCAACCTGCAGGATTACAACAATTAGCTTCTGGTATTTGTTCAGGAACAACAAATACAGATATTACTTTCGATGATGAAGGTGTTGCTGTAAATTGTTCTAGTACCAATAGTGGCGACAATTTTATACCTCAAGTTGCTCTATCATTTGCAGATGGACAAAATTCACAAGGCGATTGGATATTTTTCTTAACAGATGTAGTAGTAGATGGTACAACTAGTACTTGGAACTCCGCTACAATAACAATTTGTTATGAAGAAACTTCATTTGTACTAAGTAATGATAATTTTGAACTAGACGATTTTGCCTTATTCCCTAACCCAAATAAAGGAGATTTCACATTACAGTTTAACTCTAACTCTGGTAAAGAAATTAATGTAGATGTATATGATATTTCTGGAAAATTAGTATTTGATAGTAATTATGATGCTACTTCAAGGTTTGATAAACAAATAATTTTAAACAATGTTAGCACAGGCATTTATATTATGAAAGTTAATGATGGTAATAAAACAATTACTAGAAAACTTATAATTGAATAATTTTAAAACTTAAAATAAATTAAAATGCCGAAGCTGTTAACTTCGGCGTTTTTTATTTGACAATATTTTTTATTTGGACGACTGTCCCTTAAACTGTTGACTTTTCAACTTAAACAATACATTAAAACTTGTTAAACTTCCGTAACTCCTTGTGATATATTGTTGTAAATCAATTTTCTCCTGATCGTCAAGATTTTTGCTAGAGTTAATTTTTTGTTCCATAACTCGCAAACGATCACGAACCATTGTTATCTTATGAAAAAAAGTGTCTATATCCATGACTTTACCTTGCATGTTAGGATCCCCTGCTTCAAAAATTAATTTCCC
Source organism: Winogradskyella sp. PC-19 (assembly GCF_002163855.1). Taxonomy (NCBI): domain Bacteria; kingdom Pseudomonadati; phylum Bacteroidota; class Flavobacteriia; order Flavobacteriales; family Flavobacteriaceae; genus Winogradskyella; species Winogradskyella sp. PC-19. The sequence continues at coordinate 677,980 of NZ_CP019332.1, forward strand.
ACCTTTCCATTTATCAGCGATAGTTACAACTTCAGAGGCATCAGACCATTTTTTTAAAATGTTACGCAAACTTTTTTCAACTTCATAAAAGCTAATTGTATCGACATCGTCTTCAGCAGCTTCAATAACTTCAAATTCAGCATCTAAATCAAGAGTCTCTAATCCATTTTCGATAAATGTCACCCAATAATGTTGAGTAGTCACATTAGTAACTACACCTTTACCATATTCAGCATGATTAATTCTTGAACCTATTCCTAATAATTTCATAGTATTTGTATTATAATTCTATCACAATTATAACAATTCTCGAGCAAACCTTCACACCAAATTAACAACTAAAAATTGTACCTTTGCAACTTTGCCAGTTTATCACTTAGCTGAAGTAATTTATGACAACATACGACGATTCTATTGAAGTAAAAGGCGCTCGCGTTCACAACCTTAAAAATATTGATGTTACGATTCCGAGAGAAAAACTAGTCGTTATTACTGGTCTTTCTGGAAGTGGAAAATCTTCATTAGCATTTGATACAATCTATGCTGAAGGACAACGTCGTTATATCGAAACATTTTCGGCTTACGCACGTCAGTTTTTAGGAAGTTTAGAACGTCCTGATGTAGATAAAATTGATGGTTTGTCACCAGTTATTGCTATTGAACAAAAGACAACAAGTAAATCTCCTCGTTCAACTGTTGGTACAATCACAGAGATTTATGATTTTCTTCGCCTTTTATTTGCTAGAGCTGCTGATGCTTATAGTTACGAAACTGGTGATAAAATGGTAAGCTACAGTGACGAACAAATCAAAGATTTAATTCTTGAATCTTTTATAGGCAAACGTATTAATATTTTAGCTCCTGTAATTCGCTCTAGAAAAGGCCATTATCGTGAACTTTTTGAACAAATTGCTAAGCAAGGCTTTGTAAAAGTGCGTACAGATGGAGAAATCGTTGACCTTGAAAAAGGTATGAAACTGGACCGCTACAAAACACATGATATTGAGATAGTAATTGATAGATTAAAAATTGATGAGTCTAGCGATAACGAAAAACGACTTATGGAGTCAATAAATACAGCGATGTATCATGGCGAAGATGTACTCATAGTTATTGATCAAGACACTAACGAGCCTCGTTATTTTAGTCGAAATTTAATGTGCCCATCATCAGGTATATCGTATCCAAATCCAGAACCAAATAATTTTTCTTTCAATTCGCCAAAAGGTGCTTGCCCAAAATGTAATGGTATCGGAGAACTATATGTCGTTAACGATAAAAAACTAGTCCCCGACGAGTCGCTCTCAATAAAAAACGGAGCTTTAGCACCACATGGACCACAAAAGAAAAGTTGGATTTTCAAACAGTTCGACACTATTGCACAGCGTTATGATTTTAAACTAACAGATGCTTGGAAAGATATTCCTGAAGAAGCTAAACAAGTTATTCTTCATGGTGGAAAAGACAAGTTTACAGTAGAGAGTAAGTTACTTGGTGTTGCTAGAGATTATAACATCGATTTTGAAGGTGTTGCAAATTTTATTGAAAGCCAATACAAATCTAATTCTACATCTCTAGTACGTTGGGCAAAAGAATATATGGATAAAGTCAAATGTCCAACTTGCGAAGGTTCTAGACTTAGAAAAGAGTCTCTTTATTTTAAAGTCGATGGCAAAAATATTGCAGACTTGGTCAATATGGATATTATCGAGCTAGGCGAATGGTCAAAAAACTTATTAGAAAGACTTTCTAGCAAGCAACAAAAGATATCATCAGAAATTATCAAAGAAATTAAAGCACGTGTAGAGTTTTTAGTTGATGTTGGCTTGACTTACTTATCGCTAAATCGAAGTTCTAAATCTTTATCTGGCGGTGAGGCACAACGTATTAGATTAGCGACTCAAATTGGTTCGCAATTAGTTGGAGTACTATACATCTTAGATGAACCAAGTATTGGTTTACATCAGCGTGATAATGAAAAGCTAATAAACTCTTTAGTCTCTCTACGTGATGTTGGTAACTCAGTAATAGTTGTAGAACACGATAAGGACATGATTGAACGTGCCGACCACGTTATAGATATTGGACCTTTTGCAGGTAAACATGGTGGTGAAATTATTAGCGAAGGCACACCTAAGGAGTTATTAGAACATAATACACTAACAGCAGATTATCTGAATGGACAAAAAGAAATTTCAATACCAAAAAAACGCCGCAAAGGAAACGGCAAAAAAATGGTGCTTAAAGGCTGTACAGGCAATAATTTAAAAAATGTTTCGGTTGAATTTCCTTTAGGTCAAATGATTGGAGTTACTGGTGTTTCTGGTAGTGGAAAATCCACTTTAATTAATGAAACGCTCTACCCTATTTTGAATGCACATTATTTTAATGGTGTCAAGAAACCAATGCCTTACAAAAGCATTAAAGGTTTAGAACATATTGATAAAGTTATTGATATCAACCAATCTCCTATAGGACGTACACCACGAAGTAATCCTGCTACGTATACCAAAACTTTTGACGAAATTCGAAAGCTATTTGCAATGATACCAGAAGCGATGATTCGTGGATACAAACCAGGCCGTTTTAGTTTTAATGTTGCTGGTGGACGTTGCGAAACTTGCCAAGGTGGTGGATTACGTGTCATTGAAATGAATTTTCTACCTGATGTTTATGTCGAGTGTGAAACTTGCCAAGGCAAACGTTTTAATCGCGAAACACTAGAGATTCGTTATAAAGGCAAGTCCATAAGTGACGTCCTAAATATGACAATTGAAGAAGCAGTTAGCTTTTTCGAACATATTCCAAAAATTTACAGAAAACTAAAAACTATTGCTGATGTTGGTCTAGGATACATTACATTGGGCCAACAAAGCACAACACTGTCTGGTGGTGAAGCACAACGTATTAAACTGGCTACAGAATTAAGTAAACGCGATACAGGTAACACATTTTATATTTTAGATGAGCCAACAACAGGGCTCCATTTCGAAGATATTAATGTATTAATGAAAGTATTAAATAAACTAGCTGACAAAGGTAATACTGTTTTAATCATTGAACACAATTTAGATGTTATCAAAACCGTTGATTATATCATTGACATTGGGTATGAAGGCGGAAAAGGTGGCGGTCAGGTAGTTGCAAAAGGTACACCTGAACAAATTATTAAAGATCAAAAAAGCTATACGGCAAAGTTTTTGAAGAAAGAGTTAAACTAATCAATATAAAATCAATCCTATTATTATAAAATTACAAATTTTAAAATGAGAAAAGAAAAACACTATAAAGGCTGGAACGAAATAAAAACAAATGACTCATGGGCAATTTTTAAAATCATGGGAGAATTTGTAAATGGTTACGAAAAATTAAGCAAAATAGGACCTTGTGTTTCTATATTTGGTTCTGCACGTACCAAACCAGACCATGAGTACTATCAATTAGCTGTAGATGTTGCAGAAAAGATTGTAGAAAGCGGTTACGGTGTAATTACAGGTGGTGGACCAGGTATTATGGAAGCTGGTAACAAAGGTGCCCACATTGCCGGAGGTACATCTGTTGGCCTTAACATAGAGTTACCTTTTGAACAACACGATAATCCATACATTGATAGCGATAAAAGTCTTGATTTTGATTATTTCTTTGTGCGCAAAGTCATGTTTGTAAAATATTCACAAGGTTTTGTTGTAATGCCTGGTGGTTTTGGAACTTTAGACGAGCTATTTGAAGCGATTACATTAATACAAACTCATAAAATTGATACATTCCCAATTATTTTGGTTGGTAGAAAATTTTGGGGTGGACTTGTAGATTGGATTAAAAATACGCTGCTTAATGAAAAGAATATTAGCCCTAAGGACTTAGATTTAATTCATGTAGTAGATACAGCAGATGAAGCGGTTGAAATTTTAAACAACTTCTACGATAAATCAGAATTAAGCCCTAATTTCTAAATGTAATTTGATTAAAAAAGCCCTTATATTCTTTGGTATTTGCCTATTTACATTATCGAGTTACACTCAAAATGTAATTAATGTTGTCGGAATTGTAAATCCTGACGACAAATCCATAACTGTCTCTCAGACTATTATTTATAAAAATACGTCTGATGATACCCTTAATGAAATTTATTTAAACGACTGGAATAATAGCTATGCAACAAAATCAACGGCATTAGCTAAACGTTTTGAAGAGGAGTTTAGCACAAAATTTCATTTGGCTAACGATAAGCAACGTGGATTTACAACGATCGAAAGTATATTAGACACTGAAGGAAATGAACTTCAAAATTTACACTTAGAAAACCAAATTGATGTTATCAAAGTTAATTTAAAAAGTCCTCTTTTACCAAATGAATCCTACGAAATCAAGCTCAAATACACTATAGTTTTACCAGACGCTACATTTACAGATTATGGTTTTACAGAAAATGATGATTTTCAGTTAAAGTATTGGTACTTAACACCAACAGTATATGATGGACAATGGCAATACTATAGTAACAAAAATTTAGATGATCTATACATTCCGAAGGCAGAGTTAAACATAACACTTAACTATCCGAAAAATTATAATCTTGTTTCTGAATTAAATACTATTTCAGAAAATGAAAATTCTGATATAAAAACGACAATTCTTAAAGGTAATAACAGAGTAGACACTTATTTGTCATTAAGTAAAAACAATACATTTAATCAAGTCACTACAGATGATTTTACTTTAGTATCTGATATTTATGAAAAAGGATTGTCTCCACAATCAAAAGCCATAATTACTGATAGAGTCACAGGATTCCTAATGGAAAATTTAGGTGAATATCCACACGAAAGATTATTGGTATCTCAAATTGACTATAACAAAAATCCACTTTATGGTCTAAATCAATTACCTAGTTTTTTAAGACCGTTTAAAAGTGATTTTCAATATGAATTAAAGCTACTTAAAACAGCTTTAAACAAGTATATCTATAATATTAGTTTAGTAAATCCAAGAAAAGAACATTGGTTAAATGATGGACTTTCTATCTATTTCTTGATGAAGTATGTTGAGGACTATTATCCAAATAGTAAATTACTAGGTACGTTAGCTAACGTATGGGGAATTCGTTCTTTTCATCTTGCAGATTTAAGTTACAATGCAAAATACACATTGTACTATATGGAATCTGCTAGAAAAAATAATGATCAAGCGATTACAAAATCAAAAGACTCTCTTACAAAATTCAATGCCAATATTGCCGGAAGATATAAAACTGGAGTTGGTCTAAACTACTTAGATGATTATGCTACTGATATAGATTTTAGAAGTTTAGCAAAAGATTATTTATCTCTGAAAAAATTAAAAACAAATACTCCTAGAGATTTCGAAACATATATCAAATCTAAAACTAGTAAAAATATTGATTGGTTTTTTGAAGATTATATTGATTCACGAAACAGGATAGATTTTAAAATATCAAAAATCAAAACAACTGAAGATTCAATTCAACTAACTATTAAAAATAAACGGGAAAATAATATGCCCATCTCGTTATTCAGTTTAAAAAATGATTCTGTAATTAATAAAATATGGTTAGACAATATTACTGATTCTAAAACACTAACAATTCCTAATAACAATACTGATCGTTTAGTTTTAGATTATGATAATGTAATCCCAGAATTTAATCAAAGAGACAATTACAGGTCTACTAAAGGCTCAGCCTTTTGGTCTAAACCACTTCAATTTAGATTATTTAAAGATGTTGAAGACCCATATTATAACCAGGTTTTCTTTATGCCTTTAGCAGAGTTTAAAAATATATACGACGGATTTACTTTAGGAACTAAAGTATACAACAAAACTATTTTAAGAAAGCGACTCAATTATCGTTTTTCGCCACAGTACGCATTACGCTCAAAATCATTAACAGGTTCAGGAACTATATTTTATACTCATAATTTAGAAGATTCCAACTTGTTTAATGTATCATATGGTATAAGCGCGAGTTACCGCTCATTTGCTCAAGATGCCTTTTTTAGGCGCATACGTCCAAATATTTCTTTCAGTTTTAGAGATAAGGATGATTTACGCTCGGATAAGAGAGAAACTATATCGTTACGTTATGTAGATATTGCTAGAAGTATTGGTACAGATGCGATTTTAGATGAAATTGAAGAAGAGCCGGATTATGGAGTTCTCAATCTTCGTTATATAAAGTCAAGTCCTGGAATTATCAATTTTTCACGCTTTTTTGCAGACGTTCAATTCTCTAGCAATTTTAGTAAAGTCTCTGTAAATTATGAATATCGAAAGCTAACAAAAAGTAACCGTAATATTAATCTACGATTATTTGCAGGAACATTCCTAAAAAACAATACTGACTCAAATTCAAATTTCTTCAGTTTTGCTCTTGATAGACCGACCGATTATTTATTTGATTTTAATTATTTAGGACGTTCCGAAGCTAGTGGAATTTTTAGTCAGCAGTTAATTGTTTCTGAAGGTGGCTTTAAATCACGCCTAGAAGACTCTGCTTTTGCGAACCAATGGATGGCAACAGCAAATTTTAGTACTTCAATTTGGCGATATATAGAAGCCTATGGAGATGTAGGTTTTGTTAAAAATAAGTTCACGAATGCAAATTTTGTTTATGATTCTGGTATTCGTTTAAACTTAGTGCCAGATTATTTAGAATTATATTTCCCTGTTTACTCTAATAATGGTTGGGAAATAGCAGAGCGCGCTTATGCACAAAATATCCGCTTTGTAGTAACCGTTGATCCTCAAGTACTTTTAGGTCTTTTTAGACGAAAATGGTATTAACATATTCTTACTGAAGTGTTAAATATTGACTTAATTTTGAATTATTAGTTGAATTTTAGCCGTATTTTAAGAATAATTCAAAATTATAACGCTTTTTCATATTGCTTAGCTTTATGTTATGTTGTACTTTTGCATAACCAAAAATGATGTGTCTATGAAGCCTAATACAAACTCAAAAACTGAGATTACATTTGAAGATTTTAAAACAGAAGTTTTAAATGATTATAAAACTGTAGTGACCAGTCGTGAATGTAGTCTTTTGGGACGTCGTGAAGTACTAACCGGTAAGGCTAAATTCGGAATTTTTGGTGATGGCAAAGAAGTACCACAAATCGCTTGGGCAAAAGCTTTTCAAAACGGAGATTTCCGCTCAGGTTACTATCGCGACCAAACGTTTATGATGGCAATTAGCCAACTTACTATTGAGCAATTTTTTGCTGGTTTGTATGCCAATACTGATTTAAAAGAAGAGCCAATGTCAGCAGGTCGTCAAATGGGTGGTCATTTTGCAACTCACAGTTTGGACGATAATGGTGAATGGAAAAATTTAACAGAACAGAAAAACTCAAGTGCAGACATCTCTCCTACTGCAGGTCAGATGCCAAGACTTTTGGGATTAGCACAAGCTTCAAAAATATATAGAAATGTAAATGGTATTGATACTACCAAATTTTCAAAACAAGGTAACGAAATAGCTTGGGGAACAATTGGTAATGCAAGTACAAGTGAAGGCTTATTTTTTGAAACCATAAATGCGGCAGGTGTATTACAAGTGCCAATGGTAATTAGTATTTGGGATGACGAATATGGGATTTCAGTTCACGCAAAACATCAAACTACAAAAGAAAATATCTCTGAAATTTTAAAAGGTTTCCAAAGAGACGAAAATAATAATGGTTACGAGATTTTTCGTGTTAATGGATGGAATTACCCTGAGTTAATTGACACATTTCAGCGTGCAGGAAAAATTGCTCGTACAGAGCATGTGCCAATTATGATTCATGTTCAAGAGTTAACACAACCGCAAGGTCACTCAACTTCTGGTTCTCACGAACGTTATAAAAGTAAAGACCGCTTAGCTTGGGAAACCGAATATGATTGTAATACCCAAATGCGTCAATGGATGATAGCAAACAACATTGCTACAGACGAAGAATTAAGCGCTATCGAAAAAGATATTAAAAAAGCGGTTAGAGATGGTAAAAAAGCGGCTTGGTCGGCATTTATCAATCCTCTTTTAGCAGAAAAGAAAGAAGCTATCGCTTTATTAGAGCGTGTGGCATCTTCAAGTAGTAATGGTGTTTTTATAACTAAACTTCGTAATGATTTAGACACAATTGCTGAGCCTTTACGTAAAGATATATTAGGGGCAACTCGTAAAGCTCTACGCTATTTGGTTTCTGAAAACTCAGCTGAAAAAATTGAGCTTCAAAATTGGATTACTAATTATATTGAAACCATCCAACCTAAATATAGTTCTCATTTACAAAGTCAATCTTCCAAAAGAGGTATTAATCAATCTGAGGTATTACCAACTTACGATGACAACTCAGAAGATGTCGATGGGCGTTTAGTATTACGTGATAATTTTGACGCCATCTTCAATAACTACCCAGAAGCATTAATTTTTGGGGAAGATGCTGGACATATAGGTGATGTAAATCAAGGTTTAGAAGGTTTACAAGAAAAATATGGCGAACTTAGAGTCTCAGATACAGGGATTAGAGAAGCTACAATTTTAGGGCAAGGTATTGGGATGGCAATGCGTGGTTTACGACCAATTGCTGAAATCCAATATCTAGATTATATTTTATACGCTCTACAATTGATGAGTGATGACTTGGCAACCGTACATTACCGTACAAAAGGACGTCAAAAAGCACCTTTAATTGTTCGAACTCGTGGTCATAGATTAGAAGGCATATGGCATTCTGGTTCACAAATGGGTGGCGTTCTTAATTTGGTTCGTGGTATACATGTATTAGTTCCAAGAAACATGACAAAAGCCGCTGGTTTTTATAATACACTTTTAGATAGTGATGAACCTGCTTTGGTTGTCGAATGCTTAAATGGTTACCGTTTAAAAGAAAAAATGCCTAACAATATTGGTAAATTTAAAACGCCTATCGGAGTAGTTGAAACTATCAAAGAAGGCGAAGACATTACCTTAGTATCTTATGGCTCTACATTACGCATAGTAGAAGAAGCTGCTAAAGAATTACAAGAAGTCGGTATTGATGCCGAAATTATTGATGTACAATCATTACTACCATTTGATTTAAATCATGATATTGTAAAAAGTATTGTAAAAACTAATCGTTTAATGGTTATTGATGAGGATGTTTCTGGTGGTGCTTCTGCATATATTTTAGATGAAATTTTAAACACACAAAATGCCTATCAACACCTTGATAGTAGGCCAAAAACTTTAGCTGCAAAAGCACATAGACCAGCTTATGGTACTGATGGCGATTATTTTTCTAAACCATCTGTTGAAGACGTATTTGAAGCTATTTATGATGTGATGCACGAAGCTAATCCTTCGGATTTCCCGAAACTGCGTTAATATACTCAACATAAAACTTAAAAAGCTCATAACTTGTTATGGGCTTTTCTTATTTAATAAGGATCATTAATCGAGATTTGAAACGAAATGAGCCGTATCCATTTTCTTTAATTAAAAGAATAGTACTAATTTTAGGTTCTAAACCTATTGTTAAGTGTTTCCAGATTTTAATCGTTGGAGTTTACCATTACTAATTCTTGTATTACAAGGTCTTATTTTTGTAGTACTACTTTTGTTACGCTATTATAAAAAACGTAACAATTCAGATTTGTTTTTAGGGCTAATTCTTCTATTAACGTGTTATACCCAAACTTGCTACACTGTTGGTTTTATGGGTTGGTATGATACGTTTAGGACTACAAAAATCAATTACTTTCTTATTAATATTGGAGTAGCCTTAGCGCCCTTGATATACTTATATGTCAAATCAGTTACTGAGAGTAATTTTAAATTCAAAAAGACATATTGGTGGCATTTCACTTTGGCCATTATTGTCATACTACTAAGAGTAGTTACATATACTTACGATATAATACAACCAGGCTTTGAAGATGCACAAAATGGAATTTTAAAATTAGCATTTGATGAAGCTATAGTTCAACCCGTTTTAGGTTATGTTTCTCCTATTCATATGTTATTGTATTTGGCTTTTACCTTTCAACTCTTCTACAACTATCGCAAAAAAATTATTCAATATTTTTCTAATATTTATAAGCTAGAACTTAACTGGATACTCACATTTCTAATATTATTTACAATTTCATTTTTGTACGATTCTATTCAAGAAATAATAGATCTATCAATTACAGATTTAGGTTACCAAGAACGTTGGTGGTTAAATCTTTATCTGGCTGTAATTACACTATTTATAGGTATCAAGGGTTACTTTACAGACACAACCAAGCTTAATAAATTAAAGTTTAGCTTTTCGCCAAAAACGATTGGAATCCCAGAGTCTAAAAACGAAATGGAAGACAAAACCGTTTCCGAAGTGGAATTAGCTCTAGTTAGAAACCTTATGGAAAACGAAAGAGCATATTTAAATCCAGAGTTAAATTTAGCCGACTTGGCAGAACAAGCCAATCTTACGCGTGGCCAATTATCTGAAATTATCAATTCTGGCTTCAATAAAAACTTTAATGATTTTGTTAATGGTTATAGAGTTGAGGCTTTTAAGAGCATGCTAAAAGAGAATAAGCACCAACAAATGTCTTTATTAGGTATTGCGCAAGATTGTGGTTTTAACAGTAAAGCAACATTCAATCGCGTATTTAAAAAACTAACCAACTACTCACCTACTGAATATTTGAAATCTCAATTAAATTAATACGTCTCAAATCGTATTTAAGTCCTGTTAAGACGTTCTAAGTCGTCCACAGCGAAATATTCTCGCAAATTTGTATCAACAACAAAAAATAGTTTGTGATGATACAATTAAAATCTTTATTCAAATTTTTAATAACTCCAGTTATTCAAAAAAACTGGTATAACGATGTATTAATAGCCATACCACGAATTATTTGTGGCCTATTATTAACAGCAAGTTTTGGCGCCGATAAATTTGGAATGCCATGGACAGCAGATAGTCAAAACCTAAACTTGTTTGAAGTATCTGCATGGTTTCCTGAAGATGTAGCTGCATACGGTGGTATTTTTGCTGTAGCACCAATATTCTTTGCTTGGATGGGCGCTTTTAGTGAAGCTGTTGGTGGACTCTTTTTAATGCTAGGACTTAAAACCAGAATAGCTTCGTTTTTAATAATGTGCACCATGCTCGTTCCAATATTTATGCAAAAATGGAATCAAGGTCTATGGGCAATGCTACCTGCTATGGGTTTCTTATGGATATCAGTCTATAATCTCATTTTGGGTTCAGGACGTTTTGGCTTGGACTATATAATTGGTAAAAAATTAAAATAATCATATAAACATTAATTACATGAAACATTTATCTACAGTATTCGCACTATTATTTGTAACACTATTTACAAATGCACAAGACACGATTCAACTTTCGGATTTTGAAAGCATGAACAACACCAAATGGAAAGGCCATCTAACTTATAAAGACTACCAATCAGGTAAACAAGAAAAAATTCCCTCGACAATGGAGTTAAAGATTGAAGGTGACAAAATCATCTATAGCATTCAATATGATTACGAACCAAATAAGAATAACGTCTCTAAAGTAAAAATTAAGAAAGACGGTACAATTTTCGGTAATGAAAAAGTAATTAGTTTCACTAAAAAAATAGTACCAAAACATTAGTAACCATGTATCAAGGTAGAGATAATGGTAAAAAAGCAGACATGTATGTAATTAGGGTTTTGACAGATACTACATATAGCGCTACTAAAGAGGTGCAGCTAGAAGGTTCTAATACTCGTTTTGTACGAAACAAATACGAATACACTAAAATCAATTAATAATGAGAGTCCGTAAATTACTAACTATCTGGAGCATAATACTTACATCATTAAGTTGCGTGCAAAAAACACAGCCTAAAACTATAACTTTAATAGTAGATATGAGCACTATAAAAAATGTAAAAACCGTTGGTGTTCGTGGTAGTAATCTTCCACTTTCTTGGAAAGAAACACTTTTTCTTGATGATAAAAATAACGATGGCACTTACAAAACGACATTAAACCTGAATACAGCAAATTACGATATAGAGTTTAAGTTTATAAAAAACGACTCCATATTCGAATTAGAAAAACAAAATAACAGAAATATTGTTTTTGAATACAAGCCAGAAAGTATCATCTACAAAACATCTTTTAATAACCCAGAATCCAAAACTTCTAAAAAGTAAATACGATTTATAAAAAAAGCATCTTTTAAAAAGATGCTTTTTTTATATCTTTAACTAAACTAACTAAAAAACCCCTTTTATTTTGAAAACCAATTACAACGACCTTGGATTATTAATTTTGCGCCTTGGATTTGGAGGACTCATGTTAATAAACCACGGTATTCCCAAACTTGATAAACTTAACGGACCAATAGAATTTGCCGATCCAATCGGAGTTGGAGCAACCGCTTCACTAATCTTATGTCTTATTGGTGAGGTCTTAGCACCGGTTCTAATCATTTTTGGTATTAAAACTAAATTTGCAGCAGTCCCAGCAGCTATAACTATGGGTGTTGCAGCATTTATAGTTCATGGTAGTGACCCACTAGCACGCAAAGAAATGGCACTACTCTATTTTATTGCTTTTGTAGTCATCTTTTTAGCTGGACCTGGGAAATTTTCTATCGACGGCAGAAAAGGAAGATAATAAAAAACTAAAATGTTTGACCTGAGTTGCAACGTGTTTGTCGAAATATGTTGCAACTCTTTGTCTTTTAAAGGAGTTTAGCTGAAACTTTTAAAACAAATAGTATGAAACGTAAACTTATATTACTCACTTTAGGTGTTTTATTATTTAGCTCTTGCATTGTAAAATCTATTCAGCCATTTTATACAACCAACACCATAAAACAGCACAATGCTTTTGTTGGTAATTGGACAGATAATAAAAGCGGCGAATGGGAAATTGTTTCTTTTAAAGAAGAATGGGAAAAAGAAAACCAAGACCAAACAAAATTACTAAAAGAAGACAAAGAAGCTTATGAGCGCTACAAAAACAGCTATTACATAAAACAAACAAGAAAAGAAAATGAGGCGCTTTTTTTAGCGATGCCTTTTATGGTTGACAACCACCTGTTTCTAGATTTCTCACCGTTTGAATACGACAGTAATGATTTAAACAGACTAGCTGGACAACACTTACTAAAAACACATTCTGCTGCTTATGCAAAAGTAGAAAGTGATAATACAGTCACTTTAAGATGGCTTAACGAAAAAGTAATGCGTCAACTATTGGACAATGATAAAGTGCGATTAAAGCACGAAAAAACAGGTGTTGATGATGATTTAATTCTTACTGCTAATAGCGAACAACTGCACAATTTTCTCAAGAAGTTTATGAGTGCAGATATTGAAGACAAATGGGATATCGATGTGGTTTATAAACTAACACCAAGCAATGCAAAACCTTAACATAAATACGTTTTTAAAACAAACTAATTACCACAGACCACTATTATTTAATGGCGTTCTGTGGTCTTTAGCTTTTGTGATTCTACTTTTTATTTTCTCAAAAGGACAGAACCCAATAACAGCAGATTATATTTATACTGTAGCATTTTTATTAGTCATCGCAGTACCAGTATGTGTTAACTTTTATGTCCTTATTCCAAGATTCTTAAAGAAAGAACGATATCTAATTTATATCCTATTATTTTTAATCAATGTATTAGTATTTGCATTTACCAATAGCTATTTTTTTAATAACCTATTAGATACGCTATTTCCAAACTACTTTTTTGTTTCATATTTGTCTAATCTTAATATATACTTGACCTATAGTATTTTTTTAATAGCGACAACCCTCTTGAAATTAGCTGAAGATTGGTTCTATTTTAATACCAATCTCAACAAAACACTAAGACTTCAAAATCAACAAATACAAACACAGCTTTCAGCATTACGTGCACAGATAAATCCGCATTTTTTATTCAATTCACTGAATGTAATTTACGCTATGGCATTAGAGAAAAAAGAAAACATTACTACCGCAATTGTAGAGTTGTCAGACGTTTTGCGTTATGTGATTTATGATTCAAATACAGAGCGTGTTTCTCTTAAAGACGAAATCAAACTCCTAAAAAATTATATATCGTTTCAGAAATATCGTGGTCATGCGTCAAATGAGGTAGAATTAGACATTCAAATTGTGGATGAAAACTTCAAAATATATCCTATGTTACTATTACCATTATTAGAAAATAGTTACAAGTATGGATTTTCCGGAAATGAAACATCAGACACTATTCAAATTCATTTGAAACAAGAGGCTTCAAATTTCAGTTTTAAAATAAAAAATAAAAATTGTAAAATATCAAATAACATGGCCGACGACTATTCTGGTGTTGGTTTAGAAAACTTACGTAATAATCTTAATTTAGTGTATCCGAATCAGCATAAATTTATCAAAGAAGAAACCAAAGAAAGCTTTACGGTTACCATAGAAATTACAGATGAACAATAGCGCAACCATATCGTGTATTATTGTGGATGACGAATTATCATCTCAAAAAGTGTTACAACATTTTATAGCAAATACTGCTGTATTGGATTTAAAACACACCTGTAATAATGCTGTAGAAGCTTTTAAATATTTGCAACTAAATCCGACTGTAGATGTAATATTTCTAGATATAAATATGCCTCAACAATCTGGAATAGATTTTTATAAAAGTTTAGCCAAACCACCAGCAGTAATTTTTACCACTGCATATCCACAATATGCAGTGGACGGTTTTGAAGTCAATGCCACAGATTATCTCCTAAAACCTATTGCCTACGAACGCTTTTTAGTGGCTATTAATAAAGTACTTACCAATACATCTGCATCATCAGAGACCGATTTTATAATACTAAAAGAAAACAAAGCCTTACACAAAGCACGTTTTGAAGACATCTTATTTGTAGAAGCTTATGGTGATTATGTCAAAGTACATCTTAACGATAAAACCATCACAACACACAGCACGTTTTCTGGCTTAATAGCACAATTACCAAAACATTTTATTCGCACACACAAGTCTTTTAGCGTTAATATAAATAAGTTAAGTCAGTTGTCAGGCAACCAAATAATGGTAGCTTCGCATAAGATTCCAATTGGACAAACCTACAAGACTAAAGTCCTAGAAGCACTACATTTATAATATGAAAGCAGCATCAATAGTTACTATAAAAAAGGAATTACAGCATTTACCAAAGGAAGATTTGCTACAACTGTGCTTGCGATTAGGACGTTTTAAAAAAGAAAATAAGGAGCTTCTCACCTATCTATTGTTTCAAGCACATGACGAAGAAAGCTACATCGAAAGCATAAAAGAAACTTTAGATGAACAGTTTGCGGGTATGAATACAGATAGTTATTTCTATATGAAAAAGACGATTCGTAAAATTCTAAGACAGATAAAAACTTTCAGTCGCTATAGCATTACCAAAACTACAGAAGTAGAATTACTGATTTATTTTTGTCAGAAGTTAAATGAACTTAAACCAAATATTCACCGCAATAGGACACTAGATAATTTATACCAAAGACAAGTAGTAGCTATTGAGAAAAAGGTTTTGAGTTTTCATGAGGATTTACAGTATGATTATCGAATGCAATTAGAGGAATTATAATTACTTTTTTTAAGAAAAATTGACTTAAAAAATCATTAATTTAGCATTTCAAATTTTGAAATTTATCTCATGAAAAATACTGCATTATCTGCTACACACGAAGCCTTAGGTGCTAAAATGGTTCCTTTTGCTGGATATAATATGCCTGTACAATACGAAGGCGTAAACATAGAACACGAAACCGTTAGAAATGCTGTTGGTGTTTTTGATGTATCACATATGGGAGAGTTTTTAATCGAAGGGCCAAATGCTCTAGATTTAATCCAAAAAGTATCTAGTAATGACGCCTCAAAATTAGAAATTGGTAAAGCACAATACAGCTGTTTACCAAATGATGATGGTGGTATTGTAGACGATTTAATCATTTACAAAATAAAAGACGAAACATACCTTTTAGTGGTAAATGCAAGTAATATTGAAAAAGACTGGAACTGGATATCTTCTAAAAACGATGTAGGAGCAGAAATGCGAGATTTAAGCGAAGACTACTCTTTACTAGCTATCCAAGGCCCAAAAGCAGTTGAAGCAATGCAATCCTTATCTTCTCATGATTTAGCTGGTATTAACTTTTACAATTTTGTAGTTGGTGATTTTGCTGGGATTGAACATGTGATTATTTCAGCTACTGGCTACACTGGTAGTGGTGGTTTTGAGATTTATTGTAAAAACTCTGAAGTCAAGCAAGTATGGGATAAAGTATTAGAAGCTGGTGCTGATTTTGGTATTAAACCTATTGGTCTTGCAGCTAGAGATACGTTACGTCTAGAAATGGGATACTGTCTTTACGGAAACGATATAGATGATACCACATCACCTATCGAAGCTGGATTGAGTTGGGTTTGTAAATTCAATAAAGAATTTACTAACAGCGAAGCACTACAAGCAGAAAAAGAACGCAAACCAGAAAACAGATTAGTCGCTTTTAAAATGGATGAACGCGGAATTCCACGTCATGGTTATGACATCGTTGACGGTTCTGGAAAAACAATTGGTCGCGTAACTTCTGGCACAATGAGTCCAAGCTTAGGCGAAGGTATAGGTTTAGGATATGTACCTCGTGTTTTTGCTTCTGCAGACAGTAAAATTAATATTCAGGTTCGTAAAAAAGCTATTCCTGCTACTGTTGTAAAATTACCATTTTACAAAAGCTAAAATGCGTATCTGAGCGTTGATAGATTAATGAAGAAGACAGAACGTAAACATAAAATACTAATTCTTGGCGTTAGTGGCTATCTAGGCAATGCCATATACACAGAGCTATGCAATTATTTTAGAACTTACGGTACGTATTTCTCTCCTAAGGCGGCTTACGAAAAAAACAAGCAATTCTTTCACTATAATGTTGAAGAAGATGATATCTACGAAATCCTTGAAGCTACAAAACCAGACATTATAATATCAGCGTTACGAGGTAATTTTCATGCACAAACTATTGCCCATGCGCATATTGCTGAGTATGCTTTAGAACATGGTTCAAAAATTATATTTCTTTCTTCAGCTAATGCTTTTGACGCCTATAGTAAATATCCTAGCTACGAAACTGACAAAACACTAAGTCATAGCATATATGGGCATTTTAAAATTAAGATTGAAAATATGCTAATGCGAATGCCAAAGCGTCAAATAGCAATATTAAGATTACCGATGGTTTTTGGTACCAATTGCCCAAGAATTCAGGAAATAAAACAACTCATTACAGAAAAAGAAGCAGTAGAAATTTTTCCAAATTTAATAATGAATGTGACACTCGATAAAAAAGTAACACAACAAATTCATTATATCATTAACAGAAATAAATCTGGTGTATTTCATTTAGGAAGTACCGACTTGGTGCACCATGACGAATTTATTAAAGAACTAGTGGCTAATCTCACAGAAGCCAAAGTTTCTTTAAAACAAGTGTATACAACAAACGAAGACAGATACTTAGCAGTACTACCAAAATATAATACCTTACCAAAACACCTTCAAATTACAAGCGATAAAGTATTGGAGGAACTAATGAAGTAAGTTTGTTATACTTGTTGAAATTAGTTAATTTTAATTCATAACATAATACAATTATTTTGAAAAGATGGATTTTAAATACAGTATCATTAAGCTCAATCTTTTTACTTATAATTTGTTCTTGTAAATCAAAAACTACTTCTTATCAGAATAAAATTATTATAACTAAATCTTGCGACTTAAATAATGTTATAAATGATACAATAACTATTAGAGGAGTTTATTATAATTGTATGGAATATTCTGGATTCAAAACATTAAAAAAAGATTCTTGTCAAGAAAATTTTGATATGGATTTAAATTTTAATCAAATTGAATTTCCTAAAGATTTACTTGAAAAAATATATAAAATAGAAGGTTGTACTGCTAATATCAACATGACTTTAAATGGAATCTTAAAAAATAATAATGTTAATGGATATGGTCATTTAGGCTCTAACAATTCAGAAATAATCGTTTTAAATGTTTTAGAAGTTGGGAAGCTAAGATATATCAGACCTTAGATTTTAATAAAATAGTAGATTGTTGTGATACTGATTGTAAATGACAAAAATAAAATAAACATAAGTTTAAATATATAATCAAAAAAATGAAAAAACTAGATAAAGACACTATAGAAGCTAAATTATTACAACTACCTGACTGGGATTATTTTGATGATGCGCTCCACTCAGAATTTGAATTCGAAAACTTTAAAGACTGTTTTAGTGCTATGAGCCGTATTGCATTTGAGTGCGAAGCTTTGGGTCATCATCCAGATTGGAGTAATGTGTATAATGTCTTAAAAATATCACTAACAACACATGATGCAGATGGCGTTACTGAAAAAGATTTCCAATTAGCAAAAGCAATTGATTTTATTGTTGAGCCAGAAGATTAAATTCATTTTTTAACCACACATATTTTTTTAAATTTGTGCAACTTCGGTTTTAATACACATAATAACCTTAAATTTTAAGAAATGGGAAGAGCTTTTGAGTTTAGAAAAGCACGTAAAATGAAACGTTGGTCTGCCATGAGTAAAGCTTTTACACGCATAGGTAAAGACATCGTAATGGCAGTAAAAGAAGGTGGACCTGACCCTGATAGTAATGCGCGTCTTAGAGCTGTAATACAAAACGCTAAGGCTGTAAATATGCCTAAAGCAAATGTAGAACGTGCTATAAAAAAAGCGAGTGAAAAAGGTCAAGGTGATTATAAAGAAGTTCTTTTTGAAGGTTATGCGCAGCACGGTATTGCTGTGCTAGTTGAGACAGCGACAGATAATAACACACGTACAGTAGCTAACGTTCGTAGTTATTTTAATAAAACAGATGGTAGTTTAGGTACATCTGGCTCAGTTGTATTTATGTTTGACCATACTTGTAATTTTAAGGTTATTGGTGAGGATTTAGATTTAGAAGAATTAGAGCTAGAACTTATAGATTATGGCGTTGAAGAAATTTTTGAAGACACTGATGAAGATGCTGATGGTAACGAGCAAACAAGCATTATGATATATGCACCATTCGAAAGTTTTGGAAACATACAATCCTATTTAGAAGAAAATAGTATAGAAATTATTTCGTCAGGATTTGAGCGTATACCACAAGTAACAAAGCCACTTACAGCAGAACAAGCAGAAGACGTAGAAAAACTATTAGAAAAACTTGAAGAAGACGATGATGTGCAAAATGTATATCACACTATGGAAGAATCTTCGGAAGCATAAATAAAATTTTATAAAATAAAATACAAAAGGCTATCATTTAATGATAGCCTTTTTCCTTTTTAAAATAATCCATTAAATTAAATAAGGGTAACCTACATAAGTAGGATTATATACTACATTTTGTAAAAACAAAATATAATATTTTATATACGCACAAAATCTGCTTTTGGATGTTTAAACCTGAAATTCTTTTTTGTAGATTTAAATCATGGATAAATTAATCGAAAAATTTTATAATGCATTTACAAATCTAGATGCAGAAACTATGGCTGATTGTTACCATCCAGATGTAGTTTTCGAAGACCCTGCTTTTGGCACTTTACAAGGTGAACGTGCTAAAAATATGTGGCGTATGCTTTGTTCATCCCAAAAAGGAAAAAACTTTATAGTTACATTTTCAGAAATAAAAACCAATAAAAATAATGGTTCAGCAAAATGGGAAGCTATTTATAATTTCAGTAAAACTGGTAGGAAGGTACACAATAAGATTTCAGCAAAATTTGAATTTAAGGATGGACTAATTATAAGGCATAAGGATAATTTCAACCTTCATAAATGGGCAACACAAGCAATAGGTTTTAAAGGGAAACTATTAGGGAGCACTGGTTTTTTTAGAAAAAAACTTCAAAAACAAACCAATAGTTTACTCGATAAATTTGAGGTAAAACTCTGACATTTAACACTCGTTAACTTAAACAAAGACTCATATTTTATATATTGTTAACCTATTCTATCTCAGAATAGTTAATATCACTAAACCAAATTAATAATTATGAAAATGACATCAATCAAAGCAGTTAAATCATTAACGCTAGCTTTACTCTTATGCGCTTTTTTAATGCCACAAAATTCTTTTGCTCAGAGAAAGAAAAAAAGAAAAAAAGACAAAACTGAAGCTGCTGCTCCTAAACCAGCTAAGAAAAAAGAAAAAACTATCAAAGATATAACCAAAACAAGTAAAAAAATTGAAGGCCTTTTTACTATCTATGAAGACACGATTACAGGTTCGTTACAAATGGTTGTAAAGGAAAATCAAATTGGTAAAGACTACATCTATTTTAGTCAAGTATCTAATGGTAGTACTGATGCAGGTTTGTATCGCGGAAGTTACGGTGGTTCTAAAGTATTTAAAATCAATAAGCATTTTAATAAATTAGAATTTGAAGGTCAAAATACATCATTCTACTTTGATGAAAACAATGCCATTTCGCGTTCGAAAGATGCTAATGTGACAAATGGTAAAATGGCGTCTTTAAAAATTGAAGCACATGATAAAGAAGCTGGTGAGTATCTTATCAAGGCTGATGATGTTTTCAAAAAAGAAACACTCAGACAGCTCAAACGACCTCGTTTTCCTGGCCAATCGCCATTTGCATTTACACTAGGTAATTTAGACAAAAATAAAACTACCGTAAGAGCAATTAATAACTACGAAGACAATACAAATTTAGAGGTAGAATATGTGTATTCGAAATCATCGGCTATTAATGGTGGTTCTAACGCTATCGCTGATGGAAGAAATGTAAGTGTACAAATCTTTCATAGTTTTATTGCTATGCCAGAAAACGACTATGAAATACGTTTGGATGATCCACGCGTTGGTTATTTTACAACACAAGTAGATGACCAAACTGCAACAAATTCTGCACCATTTAGAGATTTAGTACATCGTTGGAATCTTAAAAAGAAAGATCCAAGTGCAGCTATCTCAGAACCAGTTAAGCCAATCACATGGTGGATGGAAAACTCTACACCAGTTGAATGGAGAGAAACTATTAAGAATGGTGTTTTAGAGTGGAATAAAGCTTTTGAAAAAGCAGGATTCAAAAACGCTATGGTCGTAAAAATGCAACCTGACGATGCTACTTGGGATGCTGGAGATATTAACTATAACGTATTACGTTGGACATCATCTCCAAATCCTCCTTTTGGTGGTTACGGACCAAGCTTCGTAAATCCAAAAACTGGAGAAATTATGGGTTCTGACATTATGCTGGAATATGTACACTTTACTAATAGAGTTATGTATGATAAATTATTTGAACTTTCTGCAAAGCCAAAGGCTTTTGACGCTTCAGAATATTTGAAAGAAAATAAAGTGTTTTGTTCTATGGGACATGTCATGCACGAAAATACCATGTTTGGTCAAGCCGTATTAGAAGTAGCTGGTGCAAGTGACTTAGAAATGGAGCGTATGAAGAAAGAGTCAATGAAAGCCCTAATAATGCACGAAGTAGGACACACACTTGGACTTAATCACAACATGAAGGCCAGTCAACTATTCTCTCCTGAGCAATTAGCAGATGCTAGCTTTATTGAAGGAAAGTGTCTTACGGGTTCTGTAATGGATTATGCTGGTATTAATTTAACTAACGATAGAACAAAGCAAGGACAATATTATGATACATCTGTTGGACCTTATGATGTGTGGGCTATTCAGTTTGGATATACGCCATTTAAAACTGGTGCTGAAAAAGAAGTACTATTAAATCAATCTACAAAACCAGAATTAATTTTTGGTAATGATGCAGACGATATGCGTGCTCCTGGAAAAGCTATTGACCCTCGTGTAATGATTGGAGATTTATCAAATGACCAAATTGGTTATTCTATTGATAGGTTTAAACTCGTTGATGATATGATGGGTAACATTAAAAATAAGTTTGCTAAAAACGGTGAGTCTTTTCAAGAAATGCGTCGTGCTTATTATATTTTGAGTGGTCAACGCGCTACTGCTGGTAATGTTATTTCTAGATTTATTGGTGGTGTTTATGTTGATAGAGCTATGGTAGGTCAACAAGGTGCTACTAAGCCTTACACTCCTGTAAGTCTGGAAGACCAAAAAAGAGCAATGAATGCATTAAAAACATATGTGTTTGCTCCTAATGCTTTTGATGCACCTAATGACTTATATAATTACCTAGCTATGCAACGTAGAGGTTATAACTTCTTTGGTGGTCCAGAAGACCCAAAAATACATAGACAAGTACTAAACTATCAAATGGGAGTTTTGGTTCATATTCTTCATCCAAATACATTACAACGTATTACTGATAGTGAGTTATATGGTAATGAGTATAAACTTTCGACATTTATGACAGACCTAAATAATGCTATATTCAAAGCTGATATCTATGGAAATATAAATTCGTTTAGACAAAATTTACAGTTAGAATATACTAATATGCTTATAGATATGTTAACAGGTAAACAAAGTGGAAGATTTACAAACAATGCTAAATCAATGGTTCTTTATAATTTAAAAAATATTAGAGCCATGGCTGCGCCAAGTGGAGATGTATCTTCGAAAGCACATAAACAACACTTAAGAACACTAATTGATAATGCTTTAAAAGAAGTTAAATAAGACTATCAATCATACAAAAAAGGCTATCAATTTAATTGATAGCCTTTTTATTTTACAATGTTTCTTTCTAGTGACGCTAGGGTTTATTTTATGTTTCATTGCTTTAATAGATATGAAGCAAATCTTATGCCAAAATTGTTAGTATTTGTTTTATAAAACGACTGTAAGAATGACTTATCAAAAATAACATACCGATGAAAAAAATATTCACATTACTGTTAAGCATTACTGTATTGTCGTCAATTGCTCAAAATATGACGAATAAAAAATTAAGTGAACTTATATATGAAATAACTGAAAATGTAAAAGGTGAAAGTGGTCGATGGCAATTTAAAATTCAAGAAAAAGTCTTTATAGTACTTACAGACTCAACTAATAACAGAATGCGTATCATCTCTCCTATTGCAGATACTATTAGCTTAGAAAAAAATATGCTAGAAAATGCTCTGATTGCTAATTTTCATTCGGCATTAGATGTTAAGTATGCAATATCTGATGGTATTATTTGGTCAACTTTTATTCATCCTTTAAAAGAATTATCAGAGGATCAAGTCAAAGATGCTATAAGTCAAGTGTATTATGCAAACCAAAACTTCGGCACGACTTATGCCAGCACATCTCTAATATTTCCTGGAAGGAAACAAGTCGAAGAAAAACCTAAAGAGAATAAATTAAAAACCAGAAAGACTTAAGAGTATTTTGGCACTTTTCCTATTACAGCTTCAAAAAATGAATGCATAACTTTAAAATCAGCTTCTTTATCATCAGTCGGATAAAATGGTTCTGAAATTTTGTTTTTCTTATTTTGAAAATCTAACGTAAACATTATTATTGGTACGTTGGCAGCTTTAGCTATATAGTAAAAGCCTGTTTTCCATTCATCGACTTTTTTTCGAGTTCCTTCTGGGGCTAGAGTAAGCCTAAACTCTTCTTCGCCATCAAAAAGACTAGCAATAGCTTCGACTTTATTTTGTCCGGAAGTTCTATCTACTGCTCTTCCTCCGATAGATTTAAAATAATAATTAAAGGGCCATTTGAATAATTCTTTTTTGGCGATAAAATTTGTTTTTACTCCCGTTATTTTTCTCAAGTAAAGGCCTATAAAAAAGTCATGCCAACTCGTATGAGGTGCTGCGATTATAACAGCTTTCTTTACTGTATCTTTTGAAAAATTTGTGTTTCCAACAATTTTCCAGCCTAATACTTTGAAGTAAATGAATTTTGCAATAGCTTTCATGCTACATTTTTAGGTATAGAGCCTTTAGCTTTTCAGGTGTAATTATTTCTTTCCAATTCTTACCTATAGCATTTTCCCATAGCGGCTCCAGACTTAAAGCTACGTCTATCATAATATCAAACTCTTCATCTTCGAGATTGGAACAAATACCGGTTGGAAGCGAAATATTATGCTTTGTTTTCATTTCTTTAAAAAGCTTTACACCTTCAGGATAAAACTCTTCTAAATGGTCAAAAACAATACAATTACCGATACCATGTTTTATTCCTAATAGATAACCTAAACCGTAACTCATAGCGTGTGCAACACCAACTTGTGAATAGGCAATACTCATTCCGCCGTGCCATGAAGCCATCATTAGCTTATCTTGAGATTCTTCAACAGATAAATTATCCCCAAGAAATACTTCCTTGCAAATTTCAAATGCTTTTTCTCCATAACTCTGACTAAAAGCATTTAAGAACGTTCCGTTAAGAGACTCTATACAATGAACAAAACAGTCCATTCCTGTATAAAACCATTGGTCTTTTGGGACGTTTTTAGTTAATTCTGGATCTAAAATAACTTGGTCAAAAGGTGTGTAATCACTATTAATACCTAGCTTACGTTCTGGTCCTGTTAATATCGTGGTTCTTGACACTTCTGCACCTGTACCTGAAATTGTAGGAATCCCAACATGATAAATAGCAGGATTCTTAATTAAATCCCAGCCTTGATAATCTTTTGCTTCTCCTTCATTGGTAAGCATCAATGATACTGCTTTTGCTATATCTAAAACTATACCTCCACCAATACCTATGATTGCAGAAGGTCGTTCACTGAACTCTAAAATCAAATCTTCGACCAATTGGTCTATCTGCTCTGTCTTTGGTTCTTCTTTTGTAGATACGTAAATGATTCTATCCTTGTAGGATAGTGATATCCTAGAAGTCAACCAATGGTCACCCTTAAATACGTCATCAACGTAATAAATAAAAGGTGCATCACGTCCTTGTCGTTTTGGAGAGATAATTTCATCTAATTGATTGAAACTGCCTCTGCCAAAAATGACACGCGAAACCATCGGAAAATTTTTATAACTCATTTACTAAATTTCTATAACAAAAATATAAATACTATTACTTTATCAGTTGCTAAACAGCAAATTATTTTGGCAAATACACAAAGATATCTTTTAAGGCTTTTAATGTAAGGTAATTTTTACCATTACTGACGCTATCTTTAACCGTTTCATGCTGCCAAGTTGTATGAAACGGGATATGCGCTGCTTGAGCCCCAATATCAATTAAGGGTAATATATCAGATTTTAATGAATTACCTATCATTAAAAATTCTGACGGATTTATTTCTAAATGATTTAGAAGCTTACTGTAATTGGCACTCTCTTTTTCACTCAATACCTCAATGTGATGGAAATATTTAAGCAGACCTGATTTTTCTAGTTTTCGTTCTTGATCTAACAAGTCTCCTTTAGTAGCAACTATTAACTTGTATTTTTTTGAAAGTTCTTCTAAAACTTCATCAACATCGTCTAATAATTCTACTGGCTTATTAATCATAGCTTTACCAATATTCAAAATCTTTTCTAAAGTCTTATTTGATAGATTATAATTAGATAATTCTAGTGCCATTTCTACCATAGATAACATAAACCCTTTGACTCCATAGCCATAAAGCGGAAGATTCTTAATCTCCATTTTATAAAGCTCTTGATCTATTTTATTGGGTGTTTCAAAATGTGAAAGCAATTGTGCAAACTCTTGTTCTGCATCTCGAAAATAAGTTTCGTTAACCCAAAGCGTATCGTCTGCATCAAAGCCTATTACCTTAATATTTTTGAAATCAATACTCATTTATTTCCAGAGTTTTTTAGCGCGTTCTAAATCCTCAGGAGTATCTATCTCAACACCTTGAATATTTGTTTCTACCATTTTAATTCGCTTACCATATTCGAGATATCTGATACACTCAATCTTTTCTGTAGCTTCTAAAAACTGCATAGGTAAAACTGTAAAATCTAATAATGCTTGCTTTCTAAAAGCATATATACCTTTATGTTTAAAATATCTTGAGGCTACAGATTTATCACGCGGAAAAGGAATTGGACTTCTAGAAAAATATAATGCAAAATTTTTTTGATCGACAATAACCTTGACTGTGTTTGGATTATTTATTTCTTCCCAATCACTAATTTCGACCATTAATGAAGCTAAATCTATTTCTTTATCTAAATCGTCTTTAAAAACTTCTAAAACCTTCACTAAGCTTTCGCGTTCTGTAAATGGCTCATCACCTTGAACGTTAACTACAATGTCACATTCAACATCAGCTACAGCTTCAGCAATCCTATCACTACCTGATTCGTGCTCTTTTTTACTCATGATGGCATTACCACCATGACTTTTAATTTCATCGAAAATAATATCACTATCTGTAACTACATATACTTCTGAGAAAAGTTTCGTTGCAACTGTTGCTTCATAGGTTCTTGTAATAACTGTTTTACCAGCTAAATCTTGCATCAATTTTGCTGGAAAACGAGAAGCCGCATATCTAGCGGGAATCATGGCAATAACCTTCATTTAGGATTGTTTAGTTATTCAAAAATAATAGTTTGGTTTGACATAAACTATTCTACAAAAGATTCATCTCTAAATCCAATAAGGTACAGCTTTTCTTTTGCTCTAGTTACAGCAGTATACAACCACCTAATATAGTCTCTATCTGGTCCTTCGGGTAGATAAGGTTGTTCTACAAATATGGTCTTCCATTGACCTCCTTGAGATTTATGGCAAGTAATAGCGTAGGAAAACTTAACCTGTAAAGCATTAAAAAACTTATTGTTTTTTACGCCTAAAAATCGTTTATAGTTTGATGTTTCGTTGACATAATCTTTTGAAACTTCTTGATATAATCGATTAGATTCTTCATAGGTCAATGATGCACTTTCAGCAGATATAGTATCTAAAAGTAATACAGTTTCAAAAGGTCTCATCCGAGGATAATCGACCATTTTTACTTTAACTTCTGCAAATTTAAAACCATATAATTCTTTGATAGAGAAGATTTCTAAAACTTCTATAATATCTCCATTGGCTATAAAACCAGCTTCTGTTGTGGGTTTAATCCAATAATAATTATTCTTAACGACCATAAGGTAATCACCAGCAGATAACTCACTTTCATTGAATAGAATTCGGTTTCTAATTTGCTGATTATATAAGTTAGCGCGCTTATTACTTCTTACAATTATCGCTGTTTCTTCGTAACCATCATTACTATACGAATCATTAATCGCGTCCATAATCTCATAGCCATCTACTAAACGAACAATATCCTTGTAAGGTTTGACATCAAATTTAAAACTCTCATAAAACGAAGTTTCTAAAACTGCTCGAAGTTCTGTAGCATTTAATAAAATACCAGAGTTTTGTTCTTGCCTTACAACTTCATCTAACTCTATTGATTTGACGTCCTTGTTATAATTTAAATCTAGTTTATGAGCATCTAATGCTGGGCTTAAATCAGATTTTATTGGTGGTAACTGCGCTTTATCACCTATTAGAAGTAGCTTACATTTATGTCCTGAGTATACATATTGCATTAAATCATCTAATAATGATCCATTTTCAAAAAGTTTAGAGTCAGATGGTGCATCAGGAATCATTGAAGCTTCATCAACAATAAAAATTGTATTACGGTGCTTGTTGGGTTGCATTACAAATTTAACACCACCACCTTTTTCTTTTTTAGGGAAATAAATCTTTTTATGTATTGTAAAAGCCTCTTTTTTAGAGTAGTTAGATATAACTTTTGCAGCACGACCTGTAGGTGCTAATAAAACAGCACTAATCTTAGCCTGCCACAAATTTGAAACAATAGTTCCGATGATACTCGTTTTTCCAGTACCTGCATAACCCTTTAATAGATATAATGCGTTAGGTTTGGTATCAAATATAAACTCAGACAATTGTAATAAAACAATATCTTGTTTTTCAGTCGGTTGAAAAGGAAATTTAGACTTTATAAGTCTATAAAAATCTGATGCGATTTGAATCATTTATACTATTAGAATACTTGGGCAAGATACCATTATATCTTAATATTCTTAATTAAAACTGCAACTCAAAAATTCAATTTTTTATATTTTTATTTATTATGTTTTTACGAACAAAAAAAAATTGTAGATTTGCGAAAGACCTAATAAATAAAACAAACTATGTTAACAGTAATTATTGCAGTTGTTGCCATTATTCTTCTAACAATAGCCATCGTATGGTTAATTGATAAATTTGTACCAAAAAAATTAAAGCCTATTTTAAATTTACTACTATGGGTATTAATAATTTTCTTAGGCTATATAACATATGAGTCTGTGGCTGGTGAGTTAAGGTTTAAGGAAATAAAAGACGATCGCTACCAAGTAGTTGTAGACCGTTTATTGGATATTAGGAATGCACAAGTTGCGTATAAGGATGTAAACGGAAAATACACAGATAAATACGAAAACTTAATCAAATTCATTGATACAGCAAAAGTACCTATTACTGAACGTCGTGATTCTACAGTTTTAGATGAAGAGAAAACAAAACGCTTTAATGGTATTGAATACTTCAAAACTCTTATTGTTGTAGACACACTAGACTATTATTCTGTAAAAGATTCTTTATTTAAAAATATCGATTATAAAAACATAATGAATGTTGGTGCTGGTGAACCAGGTGCAAAATTTGAATTGAAAGCAGGTTCGATTGATGATATCCCGGTTTTTGAAGCTAGCGTAGACAAGTCAGTCATCTTATATGACCAAGACAAAAACTTAGTTTCAAACGAAAAACAAACAGTTTCTGTAGACGGTGTTAACGGACCAAAAATTGTAGTTGGTTCTATGAACGAAGTGAAAACTACGGGAAACTGGCCAAAAAACTTCTCTAAAAAAGAATAGTTTGACTAAAAAAATTATAAAAAAATTGTCCATTCAAGTTAATTTGAATGGACTTTCTTTTTGTATACTTAATAGAACTTCCAATACTGTTGAGTATCTCAATTCAATATGGTTTGGAGAAAAGCAAACACCTTTTGAAACTTTAAACAAACTAAAAGAAGAGTTGGCTTCAAATACTGTATTCTCCGATGACTTTGATACTGTAAAAGTTATTCATTATAACGAGCTATCTACCTTAGTACCAAAACCACTTTATGATGCAACTAATAATGCAGAATATTTAAAGTTTAATTCTAAAATATTAAAAACTGACTTTATAGCTTCTGATGAAATTAAATTAAAAGATATCATTAGCATATATGTTCCGTATGTAAATATCAATAATTATATTTTTGAAACATTTGGCGAGTTTACCTATACTCACGCCTCTACACTATTTATTGATACTGTTTTTAAATCTGAATTAAGCAATGAAGATTTATTACACATAAATGTCGATAGTGGATCTATGCAAGTTTTAGTGACAAAAGAAAAAGACATTAAGCTTTACAATTATTTTGAATTTACAAGTCCAGAAGATTTTATCTACTATATACTTTTTACTTGTGAGCAAGAGTTACTAAATCCAGATAGTTTACATCTTAAGTTGTCAGGTATCATTAATAAAGATGATGCTTTGTATAAAATAGCATATAAGTATATCCGAAATGTCAGTTTTATGGATAATCATAATGACTTTTTAATAAAAAACAGTTTCTAGTGCGTATTGTATCAGGAAAATATAGAGGAAGACGAATAACGGCTCCAAAACAGCTACCTGTTAGACCGACGACAGATATGGCAAAAGAAGCCTTATTTAACATCCTAAACAACTTATATTACTTTGATGATATATCTGTACTAGATTTATTTTCGGGTACAGGAAACATAAGTTATGAGTTTGCTTCTCGTGGTACAGAAAATATATTGGCAGTTGATTCAAATTATGGGTGTGTAAAATTTATAAGTCAAACTACCGAAAGCTTTGATATGCCTATTAACACAATTAAAAGTGATGTCTACAAGTTTTTAGAAAAATCAAAACAAAAACACGATATCATTTTTGCTGACCCACCATATGGTTTTGAATTAAAAGAATTCGCAAAAATACCACAACTTGTTTTTGACAACGAGATTTTAAACGATGAGGGTTTGTTAATTGTAGAACATTCTAAACATACAAAACTTAACGAATTAAAACATTTTTCGTATTCCAAAAGTTATGGTGGTAATATGTTTAGCTTTTTCGAAACAAAGACTGAAGAATAAAACAAAGCCCTTTGCACTGCAAAAGGCCTGTTTTAAAAAAGTAAATCTATAAGCCGAATTCTGTACTTTTTCATTTTAAGAAAAAGAATTTCTAAAAAAGAAAGAGCCCTTATCATTTATCTATGTTTACTATTACTAGTAAACTTTAGCTGTCTACCCTTTAACATTGCGCGTGTACGCTCAAACGTTAATATACATGACATTGCACCACATAGAGTTTACCTGATTTCACTACAGCATTACCTGTACATCCTTTCTGTTGCACTTTTCCTAGCCTTACGACTGGTGGCTGTTAACCACTATGATTACACTATGGTGTTCGGACTTTCCTACCCTAACAAAAGTTAGAATCGATAAGGCAATCTACTTGCGGCAAAAGTAATCAAATTGTTAATAACTCCTATTAAATTCTGACCTTTGGAAATGGGTTTTTAATGGTTATTGTTAAATTTGTAATTCAGTACTTTTCAATGGAGCATTTTGTAGTATCGGCACGTAAATATAGACCTCAGACATTTAAGGATGTTGTGGGACAGCAAGCCATTACAAACACTTTACTTAATGCTATCGAAAATAATCATTTAGCGCAAGCACTTCTATTTACAGGTCCACGTGGTGTCGGAAAAACCACTTGTGCTCGTATACTGGCCAAAATGATTAATAGTGATGGGAATACAAAAGAAGAGGAAGATTTTGCTTTTAATATTTTTGAACTTGATGCCGCTTCAAATAATTCTGTAGATGACATAAGAAGTTTAACAGATCAAGTTCGTATTCCGCCTCAAGTTGGTAAATACAAAGTTTATATTATTGATGAGGTACATATGTTATCTCAGGCAGCTTTCAATGCATTTTTAAAAACATTAGAAGAACCTCCAAAACACTGTATTTTCATTCTTGCTACTACTGAAAAACATAAAATTAT
Organism: Winogradskyella sp. PC-19; assembly: GCF_002163855.1. Lineage (NCBI taxonomy): Bacteria > Pseudomonadati > Bacteroidota > Flavobacteriia > Flavobacteriales > Flavobacteriaceae > Winogradskyella > Winogradskyella sp. PC-19. Next base: position 709,098 of record NZ_CP019332.1, read on the forward strand.
TCCAACCATATTATCACGTTGTCAAATTTTTGATTTTAAACGCATCACAGTAAAAGATGCTAAAGAATATTTAAAATTTATCGCAAAAGAACAAAGTGTTACTGCCGAAGATGATGCACTGCATATTATAGCTCAAAAAGCAGATGGTGCTATGCGTGATGCGCTTTCAATCTTTGACCGTGTTGTCAGTTTTTCAGGAAAGAATCTAACAAGACAAGCTGTTACCGAGAATTTGAACGTTCTTGATTACGAAACTTATTTTACTAGTACAGATTTAATTTTAGAGAATAAAATACCTGAATTATTAATTCATTTTAATACTGTTTTATCAAAAGGTTTTGATGGGCATCATTATATCGCAGGATTGGCCTCTCACTTTAGAGACTTATTGGTTTGTAAAAACCCATCAACAATAGAACTCTTAGAAGTTGGAGATGATACTAAAGTCAAATACGTAGAGCAGTCACAAAAATCCTCTCAAAACTTTCTAATCAAAGGCATAGACATTGCTAACGATTGTGATTTAAAGTATAAGACTAGCAAAAATCAACGCTTACTTGTTGAACTAGCACTTATGCAACTTGCCTCTATCACTTTTGATGGAGAAAAAAAAAATAGCAGACATTACATAATTCCACCGTCGTACTTTAAGTCAAAAGGAATAACACCAATTCCTGTCAAAAAACCAGATAGTAAAGAAGTTACTACTCATACTCCATCTTCTCCAACGAAAATTGAAATAAAAGAAGAAATAGTAGCTAAAGTTTCAGAACCTATTATTCCAAAAATATCTATCAATAAACCTGCAAAAGTAACTTCTGGTTTATCTCTAAAAAGTATTAAAGAGAAGAAAGAACATCTTATTCGTCAAATGGATGTGGTTATTGACGAAGAAAATCTTCCTAAAGAACCTGTCACTGAAGAAAAATTAATAGAAACTTGGAATAGCTATATAAAGATGCTTCATAGAAAAGGTGAGAAAATTATGGCATCTATAATGGAAATGGAAATACCCAAACTTAAAGGTACTGCTATATGTCTAACCTACTCAAACAACACTAGTAAGATTGAATTAGAGCGTGCACAATATCCATTATTAGCACATTTACGTAAGCTTTGCAAAAACTTTGACTTACACTTAGACATCACCGTAAACGAAGAAGTGGCAAAAAAATACGCTTTTACTCCTCAAGAAAAGTATGAAAAGTTAAAAGAGAAGAATCCAAATATTGAAATTCTAAAACAAACCTTTGGTTTAGACGTTTAATCTATTGTTATGAAGAATTACATCTACATATTTTTTGTTTTGGTTTTGGGTTTTGTAAGCTGTGACGGAAGAACTTCTTCTAGTAAAGCTTTATCGGAAAGTATTGAAGATTTTAAAGCTCAAACCTCACTAAAAGAATTGCATTTTATTCCAGAAACTGCTATTCAAAAAACTGTCGACTCTACTTTATCCAATGGTTTTAGAGTCAAGCTTAAAGTTGTTACTGACCTTGATAATTCTGTAAAAATTTCTTCCCAAAAAGATACAGTTAATCACATTACAACTTATAGGAATTTTAAATTTTCAATATTGGTTGAAAAAGAAGGAAAACTCATCTTCTCAGATAGTTTTGATAAATCAAAAGTAAATAAACTGTTAGGTTTTAGTGATGATTTAAAAGCTAATGAACCCTTTTATGATTTTCATAAAAAATCAGTTTTAAAATATATAGAACTTTATGATAAACCATCATTAGAAACGGAAGTATTAATCAATATTGGCTATGCGATTCCTCAAAGCAGGCTTTATTCAGAGCAAACTTTGCGTATTAAAGAAGATGGAACTTTAGATATCGTTTACTTAAATTATTAATTATATGCTAGGACTTAAACTACCAACTGATCCTCGTTGGGTTAATATCGTAGAAAAAAATATTGAAGACATCTTAACTGACCATGCTTACTGTGAACAAAAAGCTGCTAGTACCGCAGTTTCTTTAATTGTCAGTTTCCCTGAATATACAGAACTAGTTCAGGAAATGATAGAGCTAGTAAACGAGGAAATGAGTCATTTTAAAATGGTACATGACCTTATTTTAGAAAAAGGGTGGATACTTGGTCGTGACCGTAAAGATGAATATGTTATTCAATTATTGAAGTTCTTCCCAAAAGGTGGTAGCAGAACTACACAATTAGTTCATAGACTATTATATGCTTCATTGATTGAAGCAAGAAGCTGTGAACGATTCAGGCTTTTATCAGAAGAGTTAGAGGACAAGAAATTAGCCAAGTTTTACCGTAAACTTATGATTAGCGAAGCTGGACACTACACCATGTTTTTAAAGTTTGCTAGAAAATATGGTAACAAGGAGGAAGTCAATAAAAAATGGGAAGACCTACTAATTTACGAAGCAGAAATCATGCAATCTCTAGGGAACAAAGAGACGATACATGGATAAAAAAAGCCTCTTTATAAAGAGGCTTTTTTTTATGTATTAAGTGTGAATTTATATTTTTATACCGATACCGGCTTGGATAACAAACTGTTTAGCTTCGAGTGGTGCAAGAGCATCGTCTAACATATTAGAGAAACCATAAACACCTCTTACCTCGATAAAATAATCTTCAAATATTTGATATTGAACACCGCCAACACCAGCAAAATTAAAAGTACCAAAAGCATCTGAACTTTTCCAAGTCTTTAAATTTAATTGTGGTCCAACGCCAATTGAAAATTTTTCACCAACCATAAATTTTAATTGGATTGGTAGACTAAGGTAATTTGCTTTCCAATTTTCATCTTTAGCTCCTTCCGAAGAAAATTGCAATTCTGTATTTAACCATAAACTTTCAGAAATAGCAAATTCAGCAAAACCTCCGAAGTAAAATCCATTTCTGTGTAAGTTTCTATCTATAGGTGCTGGATCAAAATCTAAATTAGAAATATTTACACCAGCTCTAACACCATATTTAGTAGCACCATATCCTTGAGAAAAACTCAATGAGATGAATAATAATAAGATTGAGGTAAGTAAAACTTTTTTCATAAGAATTTAATTATTTATGGGACGAATATATATTATATCTGTTTAAAAAAAATAATAATAAGATTTTTGATGAGAAAAAAAAGACCAACTGCAAACTAAAGGGATGTACTGCTAATAGTTTTATAATACATGCTTTTTATGATACCATCTGATAAACCAATCTTTGGCACCAAAATATCTTTTGCGCCACTCCATTTCATTGCAGATAAATAAATACGTAACGCAGGAATAATCACATCTGCTCTATCTTGATTAAGATTAAGCTCTGTAATTCTTTCCTCATAGGTATAGTTTTGCAAGTTATTATAGTAGCTGGTTAAGTAAAAATATGAAAGTGGTTTACCTATATCTTTACCAGATATCTTAAATATTTTGTTGATGTTTCCACCAGAACCTATGAGTTCAATTTTGTCATAAACTTTAGTATTTGTTTTAATCCAATCTTCAAGTCCTCTCCAAGTTTCATTTTTTACACTATCGTTAAGCAACCTAACTGTACCTATTCTGAAAGATTTCGATTCTACTTTTTCAGAGTTATGAATAATTGAAAACTCTGTACTTCCACCACCAACATCAACATACAAATATGTTTTATTGGGATTAATAAATTTATTTAAATCTGTTGCAGCGATTATTGTTGCCTCTTCTTCTCCGTCAATAACATCAATTTTAATATTACATTCTTTCTCTACTAAATCACAAACCAATCTACCATTTAAAGCTTCACGCATTGCAGATGTAGCACATGCTTTGTAATTAATAATTCCATGAGACTTCATTAAAAGATAAAAAGCTTTCATTGTATCTCGTACTCTAGTTATGTTATATTCTGAAATATTACCATTAACAAAAACATCTGCACCTAATCTTATCGGGACACGAACTAGTGCATTTTTCTTAAAAACAACAGGCTTATCTTCTTGCTCTATTATACTCATAATAAGCAACCTAACCGCATTTGAACCAATATCAATTGCTCCATATTTTTTTATACTTAGCATATTAGTTTTCTAATTGGTTTTTGTAGTATTCATACACTTCAAATTGTGATCTAATTTTTTTACCAGAAGATGCAACTCTATAACTATTATCTTGATTTTGGCTTATGACTCTAGCTTTTACATTATCCATCCAGTAAATTTCAAACATGTCTTGTAATTCTTTCTTAATACCGGTGTCATAAATTGGGCAACTTACTTCTACTCTATTCTCAATATTACGAGTCATCCAATCTGCAGATGATATGTATATTTTTGGGTCACTATTATTTCCAAAAATATAAAGTCTTGTATGCTCTAAAAATTTGTCGACAATACTAATTACTTCAATATTTTCACTCATGCCTTCAACGCCAGGCACTAAACAGCAGATGCCTCTTACAATCATTTGTATTTTTACACCATGATTACTTGCTTCGTAAAGCTTATCAATCATTTTGTAGCTACTTATACTATTCATTTTAAGTTTTACATAAGCTGGCTTACCTTCGTTTGCATTAGCAATTTCATTATCAATTAGTGTAAATAATTTGGTCTGCGTATAATGAGGTGAGGTTATAATATGTTTGTATCTATAAATCTTATAGTTTACCTCAAAAAAGCTAAATACTTTATTGACGTCTTTAAGTAATTTTTGGTCGGCAGTTAATAAGGTGAAATCTGTATAAATACGTGCAGTGGATTCATTAAAATTTCCAGTACTAATAAAACCATAGCGCTTTAGCTTTTTTTCTTCTTCTCGCTCTATAATGCACATCTTGCTATGCACTTTTAGACCAGGAACACCAAATAACATAGTAACACCTTCGCTCTGCATTTGCTCGGCATATTTAATATTAGCTTCTTCATCAAAACGTGCTCTCAACTCAATAGAAACAATTACTTTTTTTCCATTTTTAGCTGCGTTTATTAGAGAGCTTGCTACGTGAGAAATTTGCGCAAGTCTATATATAGTTATCTTTATAGACCTAACTTGTGGATCTAATGCAGCTTCTCTTAAAAATCTAACGACATAAGAAAATGTATGATATGGTGTATGTACCATAAAGTCCTTTTTGGAAATGGCACTAAAAACACTTTGTTGAAGGTTGAGCCCTTTTACTGGTAAAGGTGTTATTTTTTCGTAAAGCAAATCTTTTCTACCTAAACTCGGGAAACCCATATAATCTCTACGATTATGATAGCGTCCTCCAGGTATAACACTATCTTTACTATCAATGCCCATTTTTTCCATAAGGTACTCTAGAGTATCATCATCCAAAGTTTTGTCATATACAAATCTGACAGGTTCTCCAATCTGCCTGTCTTTTACACTATCAGAAATTTTTGCCATGAAACTTTTACTCAAATCACTATCAAAATCTAACTCTCCGTCACGAGTAATCTTAATCATATTTGCTGAAATTGATGAATAATCAAATACATTAAGAATATCCTTTAGGCAGTAACGCAGCAGATCATCTATTAATATGATATAGTTTTTGCCGTTATGCTCTGGCAAAACGACAAACCTATCCATAGCTTTAGATATTTCTATTAATGCATATTGGTTAGTCCCATTCTTCAAATTCATCTTTACAGCAAGATATGCTGCTGTATCTTTTAGCAATGGCAACTCTACATCGTCACTGAGTATAATAGTAACTAGTGCTGGACTTACCTCTTGAAAGAAATAGTTTTTAATAAAGTCGTGATGAAATGTTTGGATTTTAGTTTCGTCAATGACATGTATATTTTCTTTTTCTAACTCTTTATATATACTACTTAAAATCTCTAGACTTGTAGTCTGGTGACCAATTACTATTTCAGTAATTTTATTAAGTAAATCGCTTGCTTTTATTCCACCAAGTTGATTTTTCCCTGCTTTTCCGACCTGATCAATGCGCTTTACTGTTGCATATCGTACTTTGAAAAATTCATCTAAATTATTAGAAAATATGCCTATAAATCGGAGGCGCTCTATCAATGGTACATTTTCATCAGCAGCTTCTTGAAGCACACGAGCATTAAATTGTAGCCAACTTAGTTCACGATTTACATAAATATGGTCAAGTTTACTCATCAATAAAATCTTTTTTCAAATATAACCGTTCAAGAAAACAAGTACTACTATATTATGCAAAAATTATGGTCTAAAATCTCTAGGAAACATAACAAGCTCGGTTTGTCCATACTTAGCGTGTTCCCAAGTTTCAATATTAAAATTCAAAACGACCAAACCAGAAGTAGGCAAGTTGTCAATATACATGTCACCACAAGTATTTGCAATTGAAGTAAATGCGTGGTTATGCCCAAAAATGAGTACCGTATTTAAACTATTATCTAAAGTATTAATAAAGTGCATGACATTTTCTCCAGAAAAATCATATAAACTATCTACGATGCTTATTGAATCTTTTGCCAATCCAAGGTTATTTACAAATATTTCGCAAGTACTATGAGCTCTCTTAGCAGGACTGGAATAAACCTTTTCTATTTTATATTTTTTTTTATTGAATTCGGTAGAAATGATTAATGCATCATTAATTCCTCTTTTTTTTAAAGGTCGATTTCTATCACTTACATTATGCCCCCAAGAAGATTTACCATGCCTTACAAGAATTATTTTTTTATTTATCATCGATGAAATGCAATTTTTTACGTTTAAATGTTTTATTTATCAGATTATAGTTATACATTGCGGCAAATTATTAAACTAAATCAGTATTGTCTTATACAACTTAAATTATGTTTATTTTAAAAATTAATAAAAAAATGTGATAATTTTACTTTTTATTAACATAAAAATTGGTTTAACTGTTAATATATAAACAAAAGGTAATAAGTATAGCTTAAGAGCAATTAAATCTGTTAAAGTAACAAATAAGTCCTGTCAACGATTATTCTTGTACTTAGGGAGATTTATTTGCTACTAAAGGTACTTGTACGTTTTTTTGCTTAGCTATTATAAATTAATAAATCCATTTAGTACTGCAATAAAGTACGACTCCCTCTAATAAAACATAAGAAAAGAAAATGTTGTTGGTTAGTATTAGAATATTCAAAATATTCCAGTTCAAACTTTCAGCGCATAAATATTTTAGATAACACTTAGCATTATGAAAAACAAGTACAATTGTAATTATCAAAAAACTAATAAATTAATTTATGTTTTTAGGTTTATTTTAATTTTACTACCTGCATTCGCTCTGGCTCAGAATTGTAATACGAATTTAGATGTTAAAAAAAATAGAACGTTTAAATCTATTAGTTCAATGAATGGTAATAAAACCATTTTTGCCATGAGCATTGAGAACACATCTACCAAAATGCAAACGTATTCAGTGACTGCCGTAAAATCAGCTTCAGATTGTTCTAACAAAACCTTAAGAAGACAAAGAAATGAAGCCAATGTTGATGTGTTAGTTTCATTTTCAGATAATTTAAAAAACGTTTCAGTATATCCAGGACAAGTAACTGATTTCACGGTTACAATTACTGCTCCTAAAGGTACAGAAATGAATAAATGGGGTTGTACAAAAATTATAGCCGCAACGAAAGACTGTGCTGAAGCGGATTCCGTGATATTGAGTACATATATAGCAACTAACCAAGAGTAATTAAGAAATTTACTTAAAAAATATTTTATGAAATATAATCTACTATTTCAAAACATAAAGATTAATAAGCTTACTAAATGGATAGTAGGCTTAACGTTTTTGATGTGCTTTTCACTTTCAAACGCACAAAATAATGACCCTTTTGTGGACATTGATAAAATAGCCATTGAAAATCCTAATAACTGTAACCAATTTGATATTACTACAACCATTACTGGAACACCACCTTCAAAACCAGTGGAAGTTGTCCTAGTTCTTGACCGATCTGGTAGTATGGGTTTTGTAGACTCTAACGGAGATATTGCTTTAGACTTTGCCAAAGATGCCGCTTTAGATTTTATTGACAATTTGTTTTTACCCATTAATAATCCAACAGGATTGAATAAAGTAGGAATTGTTTCTTACTCCGCAACGGCAACTACAGATACTAATTTATTACTTGATACTGCTGCTAACAGAACGACACTTACGCTTGCTGTAAACAGTTTGGTTGCTAGTGGTACCACCAATGTACAAGATGGCATGATAAAAGCAGACCAATTGATGACCTCGCAAGGGACATTTGATTGTGATACATCAAGATCTATTATAATGCTTTCAGATGGTGTACCAACTAGAAGTTTCAATCCAGATGGTTCAGGCGATGGTTGTCAAGACGATGTAGATTTAAATCAACCAAATTCAGGAGGTAATGATACAGATTGTATTACACGTGCTATAGCAGCAGGTATAGATGCGCAAACTACAGTCATAGCTGGAGAAATATTTGAGCAAACTGTTTTTAGTGTTGGGTTATTAAATTTCTATCAAAACGATCCAGTAAGACTGAATAATGCAACTTTCACCTTAAATGGTATGGATAATACTGATGGTGCCGATATTACATTTGATGCTGCTGACTTAGATGGTATATATCTTAATATATTGGGACAGCTATCCGCAGTTGCTAAGCAGTTATCAAATGACTTCTTGGTATCAGATAATATAGGTATTGGTTGGCAGATTGTCCCTGGAAGTGTTATTGTTAGTAAGGGATTACCGCTTGTGAATGGTCAATCTATAAGCTGGGATTTAGATGAAATAGGTAATGAAACGGTAACTATGAACTATTCAATAATACCAACATCTACAGATGTGTGTGGGCTTGGAATTTTTGGTAACTCAGTCATGAATTATGAAAATGCATCTTGTGATATAGCGCAATTAACATTTGTAAATCCACAAGTTTGTGTACCATGTCCTGTACTTGATAGTGATTTTACTAGACAGGGATGTACAAATTTCTTTGATTATACAGGTACACTAACAGATGGCCCTGATTGTTCTCCTGTTGCAACCGATTTTACATGGATTTTTACACTTAATGGTGTCCAAATAGGTACAGCTTCTCAGCTTTCTGGAACTTTTGAATATACAGGAACTGAAGATTTAGTAGGAAACATCGCAGCCACACTAAGCTATAACGGTACTTATGGTAATAACTGTACATTACCAATGATGGAGTCGACCAATCAAATCATATTAGCTCCATTATTAGAGGTAACATTGGATAATTTTTCTGATGCATTGTGTAATGGTGAAGAAAGTGGGTCTATAAATATCAGTGTAACTGGTGGTGTTCCTCCTTACACATTTTTATGGAGTAATGGTGAAACTACTGAGGATTTACCAAATGTTGGAGCTGGCACATATAATGTTACAGTTACGGATTCTAATACCTGTGCTGCTGATGTATCAACAGATATTGTTATTGGAGAACCAACACCTGCAATAACAATAACAAATACAGTGCTTACTGAAGTTGATTGCTATAGTACTAGTACTGGTGCAATTGATATTGATGTCATCGGTGGAACAGCACCATATACATATACTTGGAGTGATGGTGTTAATGAAATTGCAACTTCACAAGATATTGAAGATTTAGCGGCAGGTGATTATACAATTACAATAATTGATGCAAATCTTTGTGTACTAGAAGAAACTTATAACATCTCCGAACCAAACACTGCACTTTCTACAAATGCTACGGTTGCTTCTGAAATTTCTTGTTTCGGGTTAACTGACGGTGCGATTACTATTAGCTTCGCTGGTGGTACAAGTCCTTACGATATCTCTGGTGACTTTACAGCTACTGACGTAACAACGGACCAATCGCATACTGGTCTTGCTGCTGGAACTTATAACTATACAATTACAGATGCTAACGGTTGTACTGAAACGGCTAGTGCTACTATTGCTGCTGCGCCTTCTGACGTAACGGCTAATGCTACAGTAGCTTCTGAAATCTCTTGTTTCGGTTTAACTGACGGTGCGATTACTATTAGCTTTGCTGGTGGTACGAGCCCTTATGATATCTCTGGTGATTTTACAGCTACGG